>DATBCW010000078.1:0-4372 GCA_036270255.1 Chthoniobacterales bacterium | reverse complement strand
ATCGCACGTCGCGGGGCGAGCGCGGCTCGACAGAGTCTCGCCCTACCAAAGACAGATCGGGGCGCAAAGGCCCCTCCCACATTGGAGATCAGACTGCCGCCAAGGCGGCATCGACATGAGGGAAAATGATGAAAACCTGGTCTAGCCGCGCGATTTCAAAAATCGGTTTCACGTTGTCCTGAATTCCGGCCAAAATAAACTTCCCGCCGTACGCTTCGACGTTCTGCATTCCCTCGATTAACACCGCCAGGCCCGAACTATCGATGTAAGTCACCTTCGAGAGATCGACCACGAGGCGGGGTGGCTTTTGCTCGATCATGGCTCCCAGTGCCGCCGAGATTCGTGGCGAAACGTGGAGGTCGATCTCGCCTTCCAGCGGCAAAACATTCGGTGCGTCGGGCAAACTCATACGGTTAAGGTTCGGAAGCTGTCGTCATCCCGGCCGTCACCAGCCGAGTTCCCGCTTCACTTCGTCCACATTGGCGAAATCATCAAAGAGAAAGTCGGGCTGACACTCGGCCAGGCGTTGCCGAGGCCACGAACCGGTCGCGACCGCAATCGTCCGCGCACCGAAAGCTTTTCCGCACGCGACGTCGTGTCCGGTGTCGCCTACGACATCCACTTGCTGCGGATGAAATTGAAAGCCGGCATGCGCGGCGGCGCGATCGACGGCGCACGGACCGAGGGCATTCCGGTCGTGATGATCGTCGGCAAACGCCCCGAAGGGAAAGAACTGCCAGAGATCGTAATGTCCGAGCTTCAACTGCGCGCCCCGCTTTAGGTTCCCGGTCAGAAGGCCGAGCGTTTTGTCCGGCTGTTGCGCTAATTCCTCGAGCAATTGACGAATACCCGGCAGAACGCAGCCGTCGGGCTTCGGAAGCTCCTCGGGCAGCAACGCGACATAACGGTCGAGGAACGAATCAACGTTTTCTCTCGTCACCGGTGTTCCATATTTTTGCAAAATCTGGTGCGCGATCGCTACATCAGTGCGTCCGGCAATTTCGACTCCGTTCAAATCGCCGTTGCCGCCGAACCGCTCGATCGTCGCGCGAACGAGCGCGTGTTGCCCGGCCGCGCCGGTATTCACGAGCGTCATGTCGATGTCCCAAAGGATCAGGCGTTTTTCTGGCATGGTGAAGCGCACTCGCTACAACCTGCTTGTCGAACACGCAAGCCCCGGCCAACTTCCGGCATGTCAGGACCGATCTCCGTCAAAGCTGCGCTCGCCAGTGCTGCGCCGATTTCCAGTGTGCAGGTGCAGGGTTGGGTTCGCACCCGCCGCGACTCGAAGGATTTTTCGTTCATCGAGCTGAACGACGGTTCTTGTCTGCGCAGTCTCCAGATTATCGCGAAGAACGCGCTCCCGAACTATGCGGAGGTGCAGCGCCTTCAAACCGGCGCGTCCATCGCGGTCCGCGGTGACCTCGTGGCGTCGCAGGGAAAAGGCCAGGCCTGGGAAATTGTAGCGGACGAAATCAAAGTCGTCGGCGCGTCGGATGAAACGTATCCGCTGCAGAAGAAGGGGCACACTCCGGAATTTCTCCGCGAGATCTCGCATCTGCGGCCGCGCTCGAATTTGTTTGGCGCCGTTTTCCGCGTTCGGAGCCGGCTCGCATTCGCGATCCATCAATTCTTCCAGGAACGCGGATTCGTGTACGTCCACACGCCGATCATTACCGGCAGCGATTGCGAAGGCGCCGGGGAACTGTTTCGCGTCACGTCATTCGATCTGAAGCAGCCCCCGCGACGCGACGATGGTTCGATTGATTACGCGAAAGATTTTTTTGCGCGCTCAACTTATCTGACCGTGAGCGGCCAGCTCGAAGCCGAGGCGTTCGCCTGCGCGCTCACGAAAGTTTACACGTTTGGCCCGACCTTCCGGGCTGAGAACTCGAACACTTCCCGGCATGCGAACGAATTCTGGATGATCGAGCCGGAGATCGCGTTCTGTGATTTGCAGGGCGACATGGATCTCGCGGAAGAGATGGTGAAATATCTCATCTCGGATATTCGAAAGAACTGCGCGGAAGACCTCGAGTTGTTCTCGAAGTTCGTCGACAAGGAATTGATGGCCCGGCTCGATTTCGTGATCGAACGGCCGTTCCAGCGGATCACTTACACGGACGCGGTCGAACTGCTGAAGAAAAGTGGCGAGAAATTCGAATTCCCGGTGACCTACGGCGCCAACCTGCAATCGGAGCATGAGCGCTGGCTGACTGAGAAACATTTCAAATGTCCCGTGACCGTCTTCAATTATCCGAAAGAGATTAAGCCCTTTTACATGCGGTTGAACGACGACGGAAAAACGGTCACCGCGATGGATGTTCTCGTTCCTGGGATTGGGGAAATTGTCGGCGGCAGTCAGCGGGAAGAGCGCCTCGATGTGCTTGAGGAAAACATGCGCCGCCACCAGATGGATCCCGCGGATTACAAATGGTATCTCGACCTGCGCCGTTACGGCACCGTTCCGCACGCCGGCTTCGGCCTCGGCTTCGAGCGGATGCTGATGTTCGTCACCGGCGTGTCGAATATCCGCGATGTAATTCCCTTCGCTCGCACGCCCGGCAGCGCGGAGTTTTGAGCCTCACACAAAGGACACCCGTAACGCAGCGCTAAGCGCGAGGCCGGGCTTTCCAAGGGGCACAAAGGAAGAGAAAAAAAATCCTTTGTGATCCTCTGTGACCTCCGTGAGAGGTATTCAATGAGCACGTACCTTCGTTTCTGGCTTGTTGTCCTTCTGGCTCTCGCGACTGCACTTTCCGCTAGAGCCGCTGAGGATCTGGCTCCGATTAAACAGGAGATCGCCAAGCGCCACGATGAAGCGGTGAAGCGATTGCAGGACTGGATCAAGCTGCCGTCGATCGCGGCGGAGAACCTCAATTCTGCCGAGGGCGCTGAATACATGGCGACCCTCGCGAAAGACGCAGGCTTCCAGCAAGCGACAGTAATCAAGACCGATGGCAAGCCGGGCGTGTTTGCGACTCTCGACGCGGGCGCGAAGAAGACGGTCGGCCTTTATTTCATGTACGACGTGAAGCAATTCGATCCGAAAGAATGGACCTCACCGCCGCTCGATGCCGCGCTCGTGGACAAACCGAACCTTGGAAAAGTTATTATTGGTCGCGGCGCGGTGAACCAGAAAGGGCCGGAGGCTGCGTTCCTGGCGGCGCTTCACGCGATTAAAGGCGCGAACAAAAAGGTGCCGGTGAATCTCGTCATGGTGGCGGAAGGCGAAGAGGAAATCGGTTCGCCCCATATCGGGCAGATTGTCCTCAAGCCGGAAGTGCAGGCGGCGATGTCAAAAACCATCGGCGTATTCATGCCTTCGGCGTCGCAGGACCTGGATGGCGTCGTGACGGTAAGCCTCGGCGCGAAAGGCGTGATCGAATGCGAGCTGACTTCGAGCGGCGAGAAATGGGGCCGCGGACCGGCGAAAGACATTCATTCTTCGCTCAAGGCGATGGTGGACAGCCCGGCCTGGCATTTGGTGAAGGCTCTCGACACTCTCGTTTCCGCCGACGGCAACGACATCACGATCGACAATTACCCGAGACCGCGTCCCCTGACTGCCGAGGAGAAGAAGATGATCGCTGGCGCTGCGAAACGACAGGACGAAGCCCAGCGCAAGAAGAGTCTCGGCGTCCAGCATTGGATTAATGATCTGCCTTGGGAACAGGCGCAGGAACGTCTGGAATCGCAGCCGACTGTGAACATTGAAGGACTGGTCGGCGGTTACACCGGTCCCGGCGGCAAGACGATTCTGCCCCACAAAGCAGTGGCGAAACTTGATCTGCGTCTCGTGCCCGGAATGAAAGCGACAGAAGCGCTGGCTGCGTTGAAGGCGCATCTGCAGAAGCATGGCTTCGGCGATATCGACGTGAACATGACCGGCGGTTACGATCCGACGACGACGCCGGCAAACTCGCCGTTTATTCAATCGCAGGTCGCCGTGTTAAAGGCAGCCGGAATCGATCCGGTGATGTGGCCGTGGAACGCCGGTTCGTATCCGGGTTACGTGTTCACCGGTGAGCCACTGAAACTGGCGTCAGGCCATTTCGGTCTCGGTCACGGCAGCGGCGCCCATGCTCCCGATGAGTATTACGTCATCGAATCCGCGAACCCGAAGGTCCAGGGCTTCGACGGCGCGGTGATGTCCTTCGTCGAATATCTCTACGAGCTCGGGAAATAATCTGTAGCCCCGAGGAGCGGCGGCTTTAGCCGCCGTCGGCGGTTTGTAAACCGCCGTTCCTTGATTGTTCGGCGCTCATAGACCGCCGCTACAGGAAGAAGCGTCTTACTTCTTCTTTCCTTCGCCGGGCCGGTAATCTTCCTCGGCGGCGTCGAACGCTTTCTCGAGGCCGACCATGTCTTC
>DATBCW010000077.1:0-22763 GCA_036270255.1 Chthoniobacterales bacterium | reverse complement strand
TTACCGAAAGGGAACGGGAGATCCGCCTAAACGGCATTTGCGGGGTAATATTTTAAGCCCGGAGCTGCAATAGCGGCGCCGGGCTTTCTCTTCCTCATGATCTTGATCCTAATCCTGATCCTGATCTTTCTGAAAGCCATGTCCTCGCGTACGATCAGGAGCAGGAATCAACATTTGAAAAATCGTTGGTAGACGGCACACTGCGCGAGCATGCGCGCAATTCTCGCTCTCGAAGACGGCCGGATTTTCGAGGGGGAATCGTTCGGCGCCAAAGGCACGCGCGTCGGCGAAGTTTGTTTCAACACGTCGATGACCGGTTACCAGGAAGTGCTGACCGACCCGTCGTATCGCGGCCAGATCGTCGCGATGACTTATCCGCTCATCGGAAATTACGGCACGAACGCGCTCGACCAGGAAAGCCGCGAACCGCACGTGCGGGGATTCGCAATCGAAGAGTTGAGCGAAGTACCGAGCAACTGGCGTTCGGAATTGTCGCTCGATGATTATCTTTCGCGCTGGAAAATTCCCGGCGTCCAGGGCATCGACACGCGGGCGCTGACGCGACATCTGCGCGAACGCGGAGCGATGAAAGCGTGTCTAACCACCGAAACGCTTTCGGAAAAGGAAGCCGTCACGCAGGCGAACGAAGGCGAGGGCGTGATCGGAATGGACTATGTGCGCGAAGTGACAACGTCAGCGCCGTATGAGTGGGACCCGGACGGCAGGTTGAGCGCGAACTGGGCGGTCGCCAGTGGAACCGCTGAGGAAGTCGTGCGTCATCCGTTGCCGCCCGTGCGGCATCGCGTCGTGGCCTATGATTTCGGGATCAAAGAAAACATTTTGCGAAGCCTGCGTCGGAATGGTTTTGGGGTAACGGTCGTGCCGGCCGCCACCAGCGCGGATGAAGTTCTCGCGCTAGATCCCGACGGAATCTTTTTATCGAACGGCCCGGGCGATCCTTCGGCCGTGCCCTACGCGCACGAAGCGCTCCGCGGATTGCTCGGCAAGAAACCGATCTTCGGGATTTGTCTCGGCCATCAGATTCTGGGGTTCGCCGTGGGCGGACGGACCTTCAAATTAAAGTTCGGGCACCGCGGTGGGAATCAGCCGGTAAAGGATTTGCGGTCGGGGAAGGTCGCGATCACCTCGCAGAATCATGGGTTCGCGGTGGATGCGGATTCACTTCCGAAAGACGTGGAAGTCACGCACATCAATTTGAACGACGGCACCGTGGAAGGAATGCGGCATCGCGAGCTGCCGGTCTTCAGCGTTCAATATCACCCCGAAGCGGCGCCCGGCCCGCATGACGCGAGCTATTTCTTCTCGCAGTTCGCGGAGCTGATCGAAAAAGGCCGTTAGGCCAACTTTCGTCTCAAACTAGGCTTTTCGCAGCGCGACGATTTCGCGCAGCATCCGGACGCTGTCGCGAGCGAAGCTGACTTTGCTGCCTTCGTTATGGTTCCAGCGCACGGGAATTTCCCGCATCCGCAAGTTCGCTTTGCGCGCGAGATAAAGCAGTTCGACGTCGAAACCGAAACCGTCCGTCTTCGCGGTGTCGAGAATCGGACGGAAGACGTCGAGCCGAAAGGCCTTGAACCCGCACTGGGTATCCCAAAACGGCAGACCGGTCGCGAGCCGGACGATGAGGTTGAAAACCCGGCCGCCTTGTTCGCGTTTCCAAGGCTGGCGCTCCCCGATCAGCTTCCGATCAAGGGCGCGCGAACCGAACGCGACATCGAGTTCACCCGCGGCGATTGGCTCGACCAATTTCGGAGCTTCTTCGATCGGGGTCGAGAGGTCGGCGTCGGAAAATAAACCGATGGGCTTCGAGGCCGCGAACAAACCCTGCCTGACCGCCGCGCCTTTTCCGCGATTGGGAAAATGCTCGAGTAATCGCGTGGCGACCCGAGTCGGCTCGGAAAAAACGTCGCGCACGACTTCCGAGGTAGCGTCTGTCGAGCCGTCGTTAACCACGATCATTTCGCTATCCGGGCTTGTCGTTTCCAAATAGCGCAACGATTCACGCAACGTCTTCGCGATCCGGTCCGCCTCGTTGAAGGCGGGAATGATAAGGGAAAAAGGCGGCAACACGTCTGGCAGTTGTAGAGTCGCGGGTGCGACCGCGCAACCTCGGGGTTACTTAGCTTTCATGCTCTTGCTCCTGATCATGATCCTACTCCTAGTCTGACGGTTTCGCCGCTCACAGGATCAGGAGCAAGATCATGATCAGGAGCAGGAATTAGTAGATCCCGATGAAACTTTTCCCCTCGGCGTCGATGAAACCGCGATACATCCCCGTCGTGTTGAATGGCAGCGCAATGTTCCCCTCGCGATCGACTGCGATGAGGCCGCCGGTTCCACCCAGCGCGGCTACTTTCTCGATTACAACGCGAGCGGCCTCGCCGAGGTTCATCCTGCTATACTCCATCAGCGCCGAAACATCATAGGCGGCGACAGCGCGGATGAAGAATTCGCCGTCGCCGGTGGCGGAGACAGCGCAGGTTTTGTTGTTGGCATAAGTGCCGGAGCCGATGATTGGGCTGTCGCCGATTCGTCCAGGCCGCTTGTTGGTGTTGCCGCCGGTGGAAGTCGCGGCGGCGAGATTGCCCGCCTGATCCAAGGCCACCGCGCCGACAGTCCCGTGGCGGTCTGCGTCCGAGAGCGGCTCGGCTTTCGATGCGCGGACGCGTTCCAAGGCCTGCCAGCGCTGCTCGGTACTAAAATATTCGTCGGCCATGATTTCGAGCCCGAGCTCGCGCGCGAAATCCTGGGCTCCCTGGCCGGCTAGCATGACGTGCGGCGATTTTTCCATCACCGCCCGCGCGAGATCGATTGGGTTTCTGATTCGCGATACACTGCCGACCGCGCCGGCCTTCAATGTCCGGCCATCCATGATCGCCGCATCCATTTCGTGGGTCTCCGCACTGGTAAAGACGGCGCCGCGCCCGGCGTTGAAAAGCGGATCATCTTCCAGCACGCGAACCGCGGCAGCGACGGCGTCGAAACTCGAGCCGCCGCTTCGCAGAATCGCATGTCCGGCATCGAGCGACCGCTGTAACCCGTCGCGGAGATCGCGCTCGACCTCCGGCGTCATCAGTTCCGGCGACATGGTTCCCGCGCCTCCGTGGATAACGAGCGCGTATTTCTTCTCCAGCATGGCCTTAAGTCCTGCTCCTGATCATGCTCCTGATCCTTCCCAACAGCATGGTCATGAGCAAGACCAGGAATAAAGTTCTCCTTTGCTCGCCCCCGAAGTAAGGCAACTTCCCGTCAATCATGGCCGAGCAGAATGGAGGACTGGAATCAGGCAAGAAGATCGAGACCAATCCGGTCGTCGTCGTGGCTGGGATTGGACATAAAGGCCGCGGGTTCCTGCGCGAGATCGGCGGGATGTTTTGGTTCATGGTCCGCACTTTTACCGAAACGCTGGAGAACGTGCGACGTGGCCGCGCCCCGTTCCGGGCCGCCAGTTTTTTCCGACACACGGAGCGAGCCGGCGTCGGTTCGGTCCCGCTGGTGGCGATGGTTTCGTTGTTCCTCGGCTTGACCATGGCGCTCCTGACTGGCTACCAACTGGCGCGTTTCAGCCAGGAGCGGCTCGTGCCGGGTCTGGTTGCGATCGCGTTCACTCGGGAACTCGGACCTCTCATGACCGGCATCATGCTGGCAGCGCGAATCGGCGCGGCCTTCACCGCCGAACTGGGCACGATGGAAGTGAACGAGGAAGTAGAAGCGATCGAAGCCATGGGCATCAGTCCGCTGCGTTTTCTGGTCGCGCCCCGCATCCTGGCGCTGTTTGCGTTGATGCCGTGCCTTTCCGTCATCTCCAGCCTCGCCGCGCTCATCGGCACGTTTTTCGTTTCTTACGCCTATTTCAATATCGCCCTGGTTTACTTCAACGATCTGGTAATCAACTCGCTCCTCATCCGCGACATCATTACCGGAATCATAAAAAGTTTTCTCTTCGGAACCTTAATCGCGGCGATTGCCTGCTATCGCGGATTGAATGTGAGCGGCGGAGCGGCTGGCGTGGGCAACGCCACTACTTCGAGCGTCGTCACGGCGATCACGACGGTCATCGGCTTCGATACGCTCTTCAATCTCGTTTACACCGTCTTCTTCCCGACATGAGCGCACCCGTTCCGTATGTGGTCGAGCTGCGCGACATCGGTCTCAGCTTCGACGAGAAAAAAGTGCTCGAGGGCGTGTCGCTTCAGGTCGAGCCGCTCGATCGTCTCGTGGTGATGGGTCAGAGCGGCAGCGGCAAGAGCACAATCCTGCGTTTGATCCTCGGAATTTTGCAGCCGGACAGCGGTTCGGTTTTTTTCAAGCAATTCGAAATTACGCGGTTGAACCGGCGCAAGCTCCGGCGGGTCCGCACCCAGATCGGAATGGTGTATCAATATTCGGCGCTCCTCAGCTCGCGCAACGTGCGCGATAATGTGGCGTTGCCCCTCGAGGAATTGACGAAAAAAAGCCGCGCCGAAATCGATCGGATCGTGGACGAGAAATTAGAGATGGTCGGAATGTCCGATGCGAAAAGCCAGGCGCCGTCGGAGTTGAGCGGCGGAATGCGCAAACGCGTGAGCCTCGCTCGGGCGCTCGTCATGGAGCCGGAGCTGATCTTGTTCGACGAACCTTCCGCGGGATTGGACCCGGTCATTGCGACGGTCATCGACGAATTAATCATCAGTCTGACCGAACGCTCCCAAGTCACCTCGATTATTGTTACTCACGAAATGGACAGCGCGTTTCGCGTCGGCACAAAAATGGCAATGCTTTATCACGGGAAAATTATTGAACAGGGCGAGGCCGAGGCGTTCAAAAACTCGACCAACCCCGTGGTGGCGCAGTTCTTGAGCGGCAGCACCGAAGGGCCCATTCTGGAAGGAAGCAAAGATGCAGTTGCAACGAAATGAAGTCCTGACCGGCCTGCTCGTCCTGGCGACGATCGCGGTGCTCACCTTTATCCTGGTCCTGCTTGGGGCGCCGGGATTGTTTCACCCCCTGGTGACATATCGGATCTACATGGATAACGCGGCCGGCATCAAACAGGGCGCGCCGGTGTTGCTGGCGGGCCGCAAGATTGGTCAGGTCGATAAGTTGTATTCGCCCGTCTCGAAAGAAGAGGCCGCTAAAGCCATCGCCGCCGCGGAAGCGCTGCACTCGGGAGATCCGAGCCCGACGCCGGCCGACAAACCAAAATACGAAGCGCGCATCGACGTAAAGGTGGACCGCAACGCGCTGGTTTATCGGGACGCGCGGGCCCGCCTGATCACGCTCGGGTTGCTCGGCGAAGTGGCGATCGATATCACCCAGGGTAACGACAGCTCGGGCCGCGCTAACGATGGGGAAATCTTCGCCGGCGAACGCGTCCCGGATTTTGGCGAATCGATCTCGAAGATGCTCGACATCGTCAAGCCGGTCGCCACGGAAGCCACTAACACGTTGAAGGAACTCCAGACAACCGCGGCAAACCTGAGCCGGATCACGGACGAGAACTCGCAGCTCAATATGGGGCTCGCGCAGTTCCGGACCTTTGTCGAAAACCTCACCAGCCTGACTGCGCGCGACAGCTCGCTTTCGATTGCGCTCGCCAACATTGAGAAGATCAGCACCGATTTGTCGAACAACGACAACATCAAGATCACTCTCCAGAACTTCCGGGAATCGTCCGACAAGTTGAAGGGGGTCATGGACGACGTGAGCAACCTTGGGCCGGATTTGAAGGCGAGCGGGACGAATATCAAGGAGTTGACCGAAACGGTGAAGACGCAGCCGTGGCGCTTGATCTGGCCGAGCACGAAGAAATATCCGCAGGAAGAACAGGCCGCCGCGGAGAATGCGCCAGGGAAGAAGACGACCAAGCCGCGAGCACGGGCAACTGCCACTCCGCCGCCGCGGACGCGCTAGTTAACACACGTCATCCCGAGGCTGGCGCAGCGCGCCGAGGGACCTCGCAGTCGCGCTATCCGCTCTCGCGAAAAGTTTGAGCGCTGCTCGACGGACACGCCGTTTGTTTCGCGAAAACGGTTGCGCGCTTGAGAGGTCCCTCGGCGTGCTTACGCCAGCCTCGGGATGACCCGCCATTACGCCTTCTTGTTGAGCCGCGCCTGGAGAAAACTCATCACGGCCGCTTCTTCGGACCGGAGATCACCGAGTTTTCGTTCGAGGGTTTCTTCGGTCTTCTGCTTCAGGCCTTCGATCATCGCGCCGTCGAGGTAAGTCTCGAGCACGGCGGGATGCACGTAACACTTGCGGCAAACCGCCGGGGTGTTCCCCAGAATTTTCGCCACGGCCGAAATCGCGTCTTTGACGTTCTTTTTCGCCTGCGACTTGTTCTCGAAAGCTTCCTGCGCATTCAAGGCCATCGCGGCGAGCACCGTTCCAGCCCAGGTCCGGAAATCCTTCGCGGTGAATTCTTCGCCGGTGATTTCCCGCAGGTATTCATTCACGTCTTCCGAGGTGACCTTTCGCCGCTCCTCGTTCTCGTTCAGATATTGAAATACTTCCTGCCCGGGAAGGTCCTGAAGCTGGCGAATGATTTTCGCCAAACGCCGATCGGTCACGTCGACTTCGTGATCCTTCCCGCTCTTGCCGCGGAAACTGAACTTCAATTTTGTCGCGGTCACATCGACGTGACGGTTTCGGAGAGTCGTTAGGCCAAACGATTTATTTTCCTTCGCGTACTCTTCGTTGCCGACCCGGATAAAGGTGCGCTCGAGAAGCTGCACAACAGTGGCGAGCACCTTCTCCCGCGGCAGACCGCGCCGTCTCAGGTCGCGATTTACGCGCCGGCGAATCTTGGGGAGGGCTTTGCCGAAAACCAGCATGCGATCGTACTTGTTTTCGTCGCGCACGGCGCGCCAGCGTTCGTGGTAACGGTATTGCTTTCGCCCCCGCGCGTCGCGGGCGGTCGCCTGGATGTGGCCGTTGGCTGAAGGGCAAATCCAGACGTGCTTGTAAGCCGGCGGGATGGCGAGCCTCTTGATGCGCAGCAATCGCGTCTCGTCCCGAATGCGTTTGCCCTCGGTATCGAAGTAGTCGAAGTCGTCGCCCTTTGCCTTGCGCGTATAACCCGGCTGTTCGTCGTTGACGTAACGAAGCCCTGCTTCCTCCGCGACTTCAACCGGATCGGGGGCGATCTCGATCTCGTCGATCTTCTTTTTCTCCGCGCGCAGTTTCTTCGACGGCATCAATGCTATTCGCGCGCCGGTGGAAGCGAGGCCGCAATAATGTGGGAGGGGCCTTTGTGCCCCGACTCTGCGATCGATTGTCGGGGCGCAAAGGCCCCTCCCACATTAGATCCAGCTACGCGCCGTAGCTTTTCGTGAATTTCTTCTTCGACTCGGATTCGGGCTGGGGCGCCGCCGCGGGCGCTGACGGCTCGGTGGCGGGTTCCTTCGATTCCGGTGGTTCCGCCGGCTCGGGAGCAGGTTCCGTTTTCCCTTCCCGCATCTCCTTTGACACTTCCACGAACGCCATTTGCAAATTCGCCAACGTGTTCTTCAAGACCGCGCCCTCTTCATTCGTCAGGTTTCCCCGCGTCTTCTCCTGAATCATGCCGAGCTGGTCGATGAACATTTTCGCCAGTTCGAGGTTCACTTCGCCTTTGCCGGTTTGCGGGTTTGGGATTTGCCCGAGGAAAAGCGCGGCGTTTTGCGCCTGCATCATTACAAACTCGATGAAGCGCTGCGATATTTCCCCTAAGGATTGCGTATTGGTTTGGACTTCGGCCATGTTAAGAATCTAATCGATCACGAGCAGGAGCACGAGCACGATTACGATCTGCCTCCCCTCGTTCTCGTGCTCATGCTCGTGCTCGTGATCGATCTTTTGTCTCTTTTTCCGGCGGCCGCACAAGCGCCAGAACGTAAGGTTGGTTCAGAAAATATTTTGCAGCGACCCGGCGAACGTCCTCGACGGTGACCGCTTCCACGTCCCGCTCGAGCGCTTTGTAGTGGTCGAACCCTAGCCCGTAAAGCTCTTCGAGCGCGGCCATGTATCCAAACGAATCGTTGCTCTGGTTCGAGATCTGTTGCTGGCCGATCAATTTCTTTTTCGCGCGCGCCAGCTCAATATCGCTCAATCCTTCCGTCGCGAGCTTCCCGATTTCCTCCAGCAACGCCGCCTTCACAGGTTCGATCTTTTGCGGATCGGTCCCGAGATAAAAAAGAAACAGTCCGGGGACCAACCCCTGCATCTGGCTGGCGCCGACAAAATAGGCGAGGCCCATTTCCTCGCGGATTCGAACGAAAAAGCGCGAGCCAATATCGCTGCTCGCTTCATCAATCAGTTCGAGCGCGTATCGGTCTTCACTAAACATATCCGCGCCGCGGAAGCCGACCATCAAAACGCCTTGCGCTTTTTCCTTCAAACTTTCGACCGTCACGGTCGCGGTCAGCGGCGCTGATTGCGGCGCGGCTGTTAGCGCGAGCTCGCCCGTTTTCATTTTGCCTAACGAGTCTTCGAAAAGCTCGCGCACTTCTTCGGCCTTCACGTTTCCAAAAACAGAGATGACGCCGTTGCGAGCAACGAGATGCCGATCGCGAAACGCCAGCAATTGTTTCCGGGTTAGCGTCTCGACCGAGTCCGCCGAGCCTTTGCCACGAAGCGCGTAGGGATGATCGCGGAAGAGCGCCTCACGCAAAATATTCCGGGCCACGGTGGTGAGCTGTTCTTCGTCCTCTTTGATTCCGGCCAACTGGACCTCGCGCTCGCGCTCGAGAGCAACTTCCGGCAGCGTCGCGTTCAACAAGACGTCGCTCAGAATCTCGATGCCAAGCCGGAGATCGGGCTGGGTAACGTCAACGGCCACGCTGAAACTGTTGTTCCCAGCGTCGCTCCCGATGCTGCCGCCGACTGCTTCGATCGCGTCGGCGATCTCCTCGGCGCTCCGCGTCTTCGTCCCCTTCAACAACGTCTTCGCCATCAACCGCGTGATCCCATTCGTGGCGGCCGTTTCCGCCAAAAGTCCGCCCCGAAAAACCGCCGCCATCGAGACCAAAGGCAGACGCGGATCTTCCCGGACGAGGAGCCGCAGTCCGTTCGAGAGTTCGATCTTTTGCACTTCGCCGGCAGCAACCGCTTGCGAATTTTCGCGCGTCGCGGCTGCCGTGCTTTTCGGATTTAGCGAGGTGATCGTTAAGTTGTCTTCGACGAGATACTTTCCGGCGACCCGGCGAATTTCGTCCGAAGTGATCTTCTGAACTGCGTCGAGGTAATCGCGGGTGAAATTCAGGTTCCGGGTCAGGAACCAATTTGAGCCGAGATCGGAAGCCTGGCCGCGCATCGTGGTCAACGCGCCAAGATGATGGCTGAGCGAAATCTTTTTCGCCTTCGCCAGCTCATCGGCAGTCACGCCGCCAGCGATCATTTCACCGACAATCTTGAGAATGAGGTCTCGCGCTGCATCGCGGTTCTCCGGCTCGACCGTGGCATCGACCCCAAGCAATCCGGGATCGCCCGGCGTGTAGGAAAATGCTGAGACGCCGTAAGCCAGCCCCGTTTCCTCGCGCAGTTGCCGGTAGAGCCGCGAGCTGCGGCCATCGCCGAGGATCGTGGAAAGAAGATCGAGCGCCGGTACGTCGGGATGCGTGATTTCGGGAATGTGCCAGGCGAGCGAGAGGCGCGTCAGCTCGGTGACAAATTCCTGGTGGGCGTCGCGCCGGCCGAGCTGCGGTGGTTCGCTCGGAATGAAGAGCGGGCGAAGCGATTTCGCCGGATGCTCGTTAAAAAAATCGGCGAGCTGCTGACAGACCGCGTCCGTGTCGGCGTCGCCGACAACAATGAACGTGAGATTGTTCGGCACATAACGCGCCTGGTAATACCGCATGACGTCGTCGCGCGTCAGCTGATTGAAGACATCGAGCAGACCGATGACCGGGAGCCGGTAGGGGTGACGCTGGTAGGCGGTGGCGAAGAGAAGTTGCCCAGCCATCCGGTCGGGATCGTCCATGCCCATGGCGAACTCGCGCCGGATCACTTCCTGTTCCTTCGCGTATTCCTCGACGGGCAACGTCGAGTTCATCATCGCGTCAGAGAGAACCTCGAGCGCGACGGGGACGCCGTCCCTGGGCACATCGATCCAATAGACGGTGCGATCAAAGGAGGTGTAAGCGTTGATGTAGCCGCCGACGTTCTGGACCTTCTGCGCGATCGCGTTGGCCGGGCTGGTTTTTGTTCCCTTGAAAAGCATGTGCTCGAGGATGTGCGACAAGCCCGCGCCGAGATGTTCGTTCTCGTCCACGCTGCCGGTGCCGCACCACGCCTGGACGCTCGCCACCGGCGCGGAGCGATCTTCCTGGACGATGATCGTGAGGCCGTTGGGCAGAACGCGTTTCTGCGCCGTGCTCGGCGGGAACACGATCCCCGTGCCGGTCTCCGGCGAAGCAGCTTTAAGATGAGCGCTCAACATACCGGCGAACGAAAGAGCCGGACGGCGTGCAATTCAACTCAGGACAATTTCGGCGTGGGACTGGGAAGCCGAACCGGGATGTCCGGATGCGAACGCTTCTCCGGCTCGAACGGCTTCACAAACGCTTCGTGAAAATCGAACACGTTCTTGAAATCCTCGATCGAATCGTCCTCGGTCTTTCCGAAAATCCCGGCGCCGATCAGGTTGAAAACCATGTGGCCGATGTCTTCGCACGATCGGATTCCCCAATAGGAAAGGACCGTCACCACCATGGGCCCGAATTCCTTGAGGGCGTATTGCCGCACGCCTTCGAGCAGCTCAGGCCCTGCGACGTGACGGACGGAGGCGCCTTTCGTTTTCTTCTGTTGCTTGGTGGTGTAATCGAGCGCGTCCCGCAGGAAAACATACGCGTCCCGTTGATACCGCGGGTCGCTGGCCACAATCGAATCGAGCGCTTCCGCAAATCCAATCTTTTGCATATTGCCCCGCCTGTTTTTAGCGAGAGCCGCCATGATACGCAACAACGCTTCCGCGAGCAACTCTTCGCGCGCGGGCGAGGGTACCCGACCCAGTTTACGGCAAAATCCTTCTTGAACGGGCAAACGTTCCTGTTAAAAACGCGACACTCGTCGTTGGATAACCCCCGGCGAGGAATTCCTCGTGTCACGCCTGTCGCATCCCGGAGCCATCGTGGGACTTCTTGTCAGCGCCGCGTTCGCAGGAGCTGCGCTGCGTTCCTCAAACAATCCGTCGAATCAGGATTTGCCGCCGGAGACAAAAGAAGAAAGCGGGATCGTGCGGGTCTGGAATGCAAAGGGCGAGCCACCCTTGGAACGAGACCATACGCCGGAAGCGCAACTTGGAGACGCGATCGTAGTCGAAGTAAAAAACCTCGACCTTTGGTTTTGCGAAAACCTGGAAGCGGGCGCCTGGGCGGACGCGGACGCGGTCAAAAACGCGGACCCAGAGATGATGGAATTGATCAAAGACCGGCAGTTGAGTGCGGCGCTCAGCGTAGGCGGACAGCTCAACAGGCTGGTCACAGCCGACAATGATTTCGACGAGCGAAAGCCGCTACCGACTTCAGCGGCTGACTGGGCTGCGTTCGTAGCGAAGCCGGACTTCGCGGAGATGGTCGGCTACGTAGACTGGGGCGGCTACGAGCCGAAGGATGAAAAAGGGGTCTCGCTCGATCTCTCAAACTCATCCCAGCTCGCCGCCGTGCTGGAGCGTTGTAGCAAGGCTTTGCAGTTCGTTCGCGACTTTGAGGAGCAGGAAAGCGCCAAGTTCATCCTGGCGATTAACGACGTGCCGCTCCAAGGATTGGTCGTCGAAAGACCGGCCTCGGAGATTGGCTGGCGATTTGACAATCGGTACGACCTCGAATTGAAGCGCGCCAATTACACCTGGTTCCAATTCAGGTTACAGGGAGCGCGCAATTCCGACTTTGCGAAAGCCTGGTCGCACCTGATGCAATCCGCGGGAACGCGGTTCTCGAATCCGAGCAAGGTCGCTTTGTCGCTGCCCGGCGAAAAGAAACCGCTTCCGACCAACATCACTCCAGCCGCGGAAGATCTCAGGTGCCGGTTCGATTTGCTCGCGCTTGCGGAGCCGACCGCGACGCCCTCGCCGAAACATTTCAAAAAAGGAGATGCGGTCTATCCGCTCGACGAACGCGATCTCGAAGGCCACGTTCTTAAGGCGAAGATCGTCGAAGAACCTGATCCGACTTCGGAGACTCCGTACCTCGTCCATTTCGAAGAACGCGGTGGAACCAGACGCTATGCGGGGACAGAGCTCGCGCGACTTCCGCCCGATCTGGTCTCTTCCGGGGTGGTCCGGGTTTGGAATGGCGGCGACGACCAACTTACCGATTGGGAAAACGCCCAGATCGACGATACCCCGCAGGCCAGGATCGGAGACACCGTGGTGGTGGAAGTACGCAACTTCGGCAAGTGGCTTGCACGGCAGGTTGATAATGGATTTTTCCAAGACGAGCCTCTGGTCGTCAAAGCGTCCCAGGCGTCCAAGGCGCTGGATGAATTCATCAAGGCCAAGCGTTTTTCCGAGGTGGCCAGGGTCGGCAGGAGCATTCAGCGTATCGTCGAAGGCGCGCCTAATAGCAAAGCGCCCGACATCGTCGAGAAATTGCAGCGCCTGTCGAAGAACGATTCCGCCCTGGCGGCGCTTCAATTTCCGAAACTCACAAGCGAACGCAGCCAGCTACCAGCACCATCAGAAAGTCCCGTCACTCCGCCGAGCACCCTCCCCACGCCTCAACCGACACTTAAGAAACAGGGGGCGACGGCCACGAAGGATTTAGCGGCACAGAGAGAAGCGTCGAAAATAAAAGAAGAACAAGAAGCGCAAGCCTTTCTCGCGCCGTTTCAAGCGGCGGAGTCCCTGCTTACCGAACTGCGCGCGGCCAAACTCCGAACCCTCGTCCTAACAATAAACGACATTCCCCTCGGGATTACTCCAGAGAATTCCGATTACGCGCCAGTCCCAAAAGCTCGCCGTCCAGCCGGCGATCCAAAGGACGATACTTATTTCTGGCTTCATTTTTCGCTGCGCCCGAAACAGCCCGCGGCCGTAACAGACGAAGAAAGAAAAGCCGTGGAAGACCCTTTCAAGCGCCTGATGGCCCACCCCAGTTTTACGATGCCGAGCAAAGTCGCGCTTACGCTCAAAGCCGGCGGAGATACTCTGGTTCTGCCCACGGCGGTGACCAAGGACGCAACGGATGCGCGCGCCCGCTTTGCCCTGATCGGAATCGAGACGTTCAAATTTTGGCCGATGGTTTTTGTTTTCATTTTGATCCTCGGCTCGCTCGGGTTTTTTGCCGCAAGTACCGACATTCTGCGTGATCCCGGCCGCCGCCGGCCCGAAGGGGTCGAACCGGTTAGTCTCGCAAAGACCCAAATGGCGTTTTGGTTCGTGGTCATCGCGGCCGCGTTTGCTTTTCTCTGGGTCACCACGGGCAATATCGACACCATTAACGGCACTTGCCTTACTCTTCTCGCCATCGGGACCACGACGGCGCTCACTACTTTGGCGGTGCAGGGCAACCGGAGCGGCGAGAAAGATTTGTCCGACGTTTTACAAAAGACACCCCACGAGATGCTGAAAATGAGGCCGAGCGAAGCGTTGGACGAAATCCGCGCGCGCAAGGCAGAGCTGGAAAAGAACGCGAACGCGATGACGCCGGCCGAGCTGACGGAAGCGATTGCGATCCTGAATCGGCAGGAGCAGGAAATCGATCGCTTTTTGAAACGCAGACCGAAATGGTGTCCCCGTCGGGTTTATTACTGGCGTTACCGGCTCCGCACGGTCTTCGAAGACTTGCTGACCGAGCAGGCTGCCACTTACGATTTTCACCGCTTCCAGATGCTGGCCTGGACGCTGGTTTTGGGGGCGGTGTTCGTCGCGAAAGTGTTTACCGAGCGCGCCATGCCTCAGTTCGATTCCAATCTGCTCTTGCTCATGGGTATCAGCTCCGGCGCGTATATCGGATTCAAAATGGCAAACCCGAACAAGAACGACGGGCCGAAAGACGAAGAGAAACCGAACACTCCAAAAACGGCCTGACCAGGGTCGGCGCACGCCCTAGGTTCGCTGGCGACAAGGCATGGCGACCCGCAAATTTCACGGCACAACTCTGAAAGCTCGCGAAGCGGCGGGATTCGCGTTGAAGGAAATCCGCCATCCCGCCGGCGTTTTTATTCCGAAACATTCGCACGCGAACGCGCACGTCGGCTTCATTCTCGATGGCGGTTTCACGGAAACATTCACGGGCAAAACCCTGGAGTGCCGCCCGCTGAGCGTCTCCTACATCGCGCCGGGTCTGGCGCACACCGACGATTTTCGGAGCGCTGTTCGTTGCTTGGTTTTTGAGGTTGCACCGGAACGCCTGGCGAATCTGAGGCCGTTGCTTCATCTGGATCAACCAATCTGCGTCCATGGCGGCCCGGCGGCGTGGCTGACTCTGCGGATGTATCGCGAAGCGTTGCGAACCGACACCGCATCGGTGGCAACGATCGAGGGACTCGCGCTCGAAATCCTGGCGGAACTGACAACCAATCAGCGGACGGCGCCGAAAAAAATGCCGCCCTGGCTCGAGCAAGCGCGCGACCTCCTGCACAGCCGCTTCCCGGTGAATCTGACGCACGACCAAATCGCGCGCACGGTCGGCGTCCACCCAGTTCATCTCGCCATGAGCTTCCGGCGCTACTTCAAGACGACGATCGGCGAATACGTCCGCGGTCTGCGAATCGATCACGCAGCGGCGCGAATGGCCCGCGGCGACGAATCGCTCGCTGAGGTTGCCCTCGCCGCCGGCTTCTCGGATCAAAGCCATTTCTCAAAAGTTTTCCGCCAGCAAACCGGAATGACGCCCGGCGGTTTTCGCGCCAGTCTGCCCGACCGGCGAAAGCCGCGCTACCTTAGGCCGATACAAGACATTCGCAGAGGACGGTAATTCGTTGGCGACATGAAACTCAATATCCTGGCCGTCGCGGTTGCACTGGGGTTGTTGTCAGCAATCAATGCGCAAGTCAGCAAGGACACAAAGTATCCACCGACCTTAGGCGGTGGAGCGCCCTGCGGCTCGTGCCACGCGCCGGAAAAAATGTCGTGGAAAACGGTGATCCCGCCGGAGAACGAGCCGGGCGAACCGTTGGTCATTACCGGAAAAGTTTTCCGACCGGATGGGAAAACGCCGGCCGAAGGAATGGTGCTCTGGATTTATCAAACCGATCGAACCGGTTATTACAACGCGCAGGACGATGCGAGCCATCCGCGACTCAACGGCTGGATGAAAATCGGCGCGGATGGGAAATACGAATTTCGGAGCATCCGTCCCGGTGCGTACCCGCATCGGGCGACACCGGCGCACATTCATGCGCACGTTTACGGGCCGGAATATTCGGAACGTTCGATCGACGATTTTTGGTTCAAAGACGATCCGCGGATCAACGACGTGGAGTTGAAGAAACAAGCGGATAACGGCGGGCATCCGTTCATCGTTGACGTCAAGCGCGGGAGCGACGGTGTCTGGCGTGGAGAACGCGACATCGTTCTGAAAGCAGCAAAGTAATCGCTGTAGCGACGCCGCTCCTGTCGGCGTAACCCGCGCTGATTGCGGCGAAGAGTGTTTACGGCGACAGAGCGCCGTCGCTACAACTGTTTTGCCCATTCAGAAACCCGGCGCTAGAATCGCGCAATGAGTTCGTTGCAACACGATATCGAGCAACGCGGGTTGCAGATGTTCGATCTGGTCGATCAAAACCCGGAGTCGATCTTTACCAAGGCCGGATTTTACCAGCGCATGATGGCGTTCTCGATGCGCGACGAGCATTTCAAAGTGCAAATGTTCCGGTTCGTCGATGTGCTCGCGTCGCTCCGGCGCTCAACCGACATCGTCCAGCATCTCGGCGAATACTTTGCCGACATGCAAAACGGTTCGGTCCCGTTCCTTCAGACCGGAATAAAGGCCGCCCGCATTTTCCCATGGCTCACCGCGCCGATTCTGCGCTGGAACGTCTCCGGCATGGCCCGGCAATTCATCGCCGGTCGGGATCCGGACGACGTGATGAAAACCTTGCGGAAACGGCGCCGGGAAAAAATCGGGTTCACAGTCGATCTGCTCGGCGAGGCGGTCGTGAGCGAACATGAGACGGACGAATACGCGGCGCGCTGTCTCGCGTTAGTCGAAGGCCTGACCGCGCAAACCCAGGGCTGGACCGATCCGCTGGGCAGAAACACCGAGCTGTTTCCAGTCGTGAACGTGTCGGTAAAAATTTCGGCGCTCTATTCGCAGATGAACCCGGCGGACCCGGCCGACGCGATCGCGCATCTCGCGCCGAAGCTGCGCCCGATCCTGCGGCGAGCGCGCGAGCTCGGAGCCTTCATCAATTTCGACATGGAGAGCTACGCGCACAAGAACACCACCCTCGAACTTTTCCGGACGCTCTTCATGGAGGAAGAATTCCGCGAATGGCCGCACGCCGGGATCGTGATCCAGGCGTATCTGCGCGACGCCGAGCGCGACCTGACAAATTTGATCGAATGGGGCCGGCAACGCGGCACCCGTTTCACCGTCCGGCTCGTCAAAGGCGCTTACTGGGATTACGAAAAGATCAAGGCTGCGCAAAATGGCTGGCGGGTCCCGGTGTTCCTGCAAAAACCCGAGAGCGACGCGAACTTCGAAGTTTGCACGCGGATCCTGCTCGAGAACGAAGCACTTGTGACGCCCGCGTTCGGATCGCACAACGTCCGCAGCATCGCCCACGCGCAGGCCTATGCGCAGCAGCTCGGCATCGATAAGAGCCGGATCGAGTTTCAGCTCCTTTACGGAATGGCCGGCCCGATCAAGCGGGCCCTGGTCGAAATGGGTTATCGCGTCCGCGAATATTGCCCGGTCGGCGAGCTGCTGCCCGGGATGTCGTATCTCGTTCGGCGGTTGCTCGAGAACACTTCAAACGAAGGATTCTTGAAGGCGAAGTTTTCCGACAAGGCGGGGCCGGAACAATTGCTCCGCGACCCGAGATCGTTGATCGGCAAACAAACTCGGCCGAAACCATTGATCCCAGCTCCAGGGCGCGACGGCCAATCACTCGAGACGCCTCCGGGCGACACCTACGAAAATTCGCCGCTGGTGAATTTCGTCCACGAAAAGAGCCGCGATCGAATGCGGAGCGCGATCGGGGAGATGCGTCAGAAGCTCGGGGCGAAATATCCTATCGTCATCAACGGCCAGAAAATCTGGACCGATAATTTCATCGACTCGATCAACCCGAGCCGGCCGACCCAAGTCGTCGGAGCGGTCGCGGAAGCGACGGTCGAGCATGCGGAACAAGCGGTAGTCGCGGCGAAGAAAGCGTTCGAGCACTGGTGCCGGGTCAGCGTCGAGCATCGCGCCCAGCTCCTGGAAAAAGTTGCGACGATCATGGATCGGCGGCGCTTCGAATTATCCGCCCTCGAAGTTTTCGAAGTCGGCAAACCATGGGCGGAAGCTGACGGCGATATTCGCGAGGCAATCGATTTCCTACTCTTCTACGCGCAACAGATGCGCATCCGCGGTCTGCCCCGGCTCACCCAGCACGTGCCCGGCGAGGAAAGCTATCAGCATTACTGGCCGCGCGGCGTCGCCCTCGTCATCGCGCCTTGGAATTTTCCGATGGCGATTCTGACCGGGATGGTCTCCGCCGCGCTCGTCACCGGCAACACCGTGATCATGAAGCCGGCCGAGCAATCCGCGGTTTGCGGCGCGCTCTTGATGGAGATGTTCGAGGAAGCGGGGATCCCGCCCGGGGTTTTGAATTTCCTGCCGGGCAAAGGCCGCGTCATCGGGCAGCATCTCGTGGAGCACAAGGACGTTTACATGATCGCGTTCACCGGCTCGCGCGAAGTCGGGCTCCGGATATGGAAGACGGCGGGTGAAACGCGCGAAGGCCAGTTGGAATTGAAACGCGTTGTCTGCGAAATGGGCGGGAAAAATCCGGTGATCGTCGATTCCGATGCCGACCTCGATGAAGCGATCGTCGATACGATTTATTCCGCGTTCGGTTACCAGGGCCAGAAGTGCTCCGCCTGTTCGCGACTGATTGTGCTTGAGGAGAATTACGATCGCGTCGTCAAACGCCTGGTCGAAGCCGCGGCGAGTTTGCGGGTTGGAAATCCGGAAGAACCCGGCATCACGGTGGGTCCGGTGATCGATGAGACCGCCTACCGCCGAATGCTCGACCCGATCGAGACTG
Organism: Chthoniobacterales bacterium; assembly: GCA_036270255.1. Classification (GTDB taxonomy): domain Bacteria; phylum Verrucomicrobiota; class Verrucomicrobiia; order Chthoniobacterales; family UBA10450; genus AV80. Next base: position 4,589 of record DATBCW010000077.1, on the reverse strand, counting down.
GGAAAACGGAGGCGACCCTCGCCTTCCAAGGCACAGCACCGCCGGAAGGTTTCTTCATTCCGCCGACGATTTTCACGGGCGTCAAGCCGGACATGGTTCTCTCCTGCGAAGAAATCTTCGGACCGGTCCTGAGCGTTCTGAAAGTTCGCGATCTCGACGAAGCGATCCGCGTCGCAAACGACACCGACTACGCCCTGACCGCGGGATTTTTTTCGCGGAGCCCCGCAAACATCGAGCGCGTCAAAGCGGAGTTGGTCGCCGGCAATGTTTACATCAATCGTTCCTGCACGGGTGCCGTGGTTGGCCGCCACCCGTTCGGTGGCTTCAAAATGTCAGGCGGCGGCACCAAAGCCGGCGGCGGCGATTACCTGCTCCAATTCATGGTCCCGCGCGTCGTGACCGAAAACATCATGCGCCACGGTTTTGCCCCGGACACAACGCCGGAGTTCCGCGCGCCTTTCGGCGCGGCGCATGAGTAAGGCCACCGCGACGAATCGCGGATTGCAATTCAGTGTCTTGATCCTTCTTTGCGCGGCCTCGTTCGCGTTCGCCGGCCTCAGCGGGATTTGTTTCGTTTACCAACCCCTCACCACTTTGGGCACCGACGCGGAATCCAAGATCGTCGTGGCCCGCATCCCAATTATTTGCAGTGGCCCCGCGGAAAATGTTTTCACTTACATCTCGGCGCCGCACCAGTTGCTCCAGCGCGGCCCCGCCATCGTGGAAGACTCAAACTTGCTGTCGTCCGTCGGGATTTCTGTGGAGGGCCAGTGGGTGGAGAAAGCGGGCCACTATTTGGTGACCCTCGATCTGTCTCAGATGAAGCGGGCCGGACGACATGAGTTGAGCGAGGACGAGATAGTTTTCGCCGCCGTGAAATGCATTCGGCGCACGATCGATGAAATCGGCCAGAAAAAACTTTGGAAGGTTCGAATCATCGGCCGCCCGCAAGACGGGGCCCGGTGGCAAAAGTATGAGACCGACTACAGGCCACGGCAATAAAGCCGGCGGTTTAGAGAAGCCCAGCTCCTTGAATGGAAAACGGGTTACCGCCAGTGGCCGCCGATCCAGATCCAGCCAGCAGAACGGCGCTCCCAATGGCCTTCCACCCACACCGCGGCGGGGCGCGGCCTCACCAGCCAACTGCCGGAGACCCAGATGTAATTCGTCCCGGTCCACCGCCAATAACCGCGCGTCCAGACATTGTTCGCGCCGGGCGAAACGGTTTGTGCTTCGACCCGCATCGTCGGCGGCGTTCGCGTGACGTAGACTTCATTACCCGGACCGGTGGTCGTGACTTCGCGTGTCACGGTTGTGGTCGTCTTCGTCGGAATCGTTTCGTGAACGACGCAGCCACCGAGAGCGAGCGGCAGTACCGCCAAAAGATAAAGCTGCAATTTCATGACAAATCTCCTCTAAAGATTCGTTTTCGGACTTCATCGCGGCTGTTCTGATGGCGCAAACGTGATTCTGATTGGATGATGCCGGAATGCTTTACGTCGTGGCCACGCCGATTGGAAATCTCGACGACATCACGTTGCGGGCGCTCGAGGTTTTGAAGTCCGTCGACCTGATTGCGGCCGAGGACACGCGGCATTCCGGAAATCTGCTGCGGCATTTTGAGATTCGGAAGCAGCTCGTCAGTTATCACGAGCATAACGAAGCGATGCGCTCGGCGGAATTGGTCGAGCGCCTGGCGGGGGGCGAGAACGTGGCCCTGATCACCGATGCGGGAATGCCAGGGCTTTCCGATCCAGGCGCGCGCCTGATTCGGAAATGCATCGAGCGCGGTTTGCCTTACACCATCGTGCCCGGTGTATCGGCGATCCTGACTGCGCTTGTCGGGTCCGGCCTGGAAGCGGACGCCTTTTGTTTCCACGGTTTTCTGCCGGTGAAAAGTGGCCAGCGCGAACGCGAGTTGCGCGCGGCAGTCGAACGCAAGGAGACCACCATTTTTTTCGAATCGCCCTACCGAATTCTGAAAACCCTGGCCGCTTGCGCCGAGCTGATGCCCGAGCGCCAACTATGCGTTGCTCGCGAGCTGACGAAGAAATTCGAGGAGTTTCGGCGAGGGACGGCGTCCGAGTTACTGGCGCATTACGAAGCGCATCCAGCGAAGGGGGAAATAACGCTGGTTATTTCAGGCGCCGAAAAATGACGAGGCGTGTCATCCCGAGTCGCGCAGACGGCGAGGGACCCCTCAGTCGCGGTGATCGCTACCGCGGAAGATTGTGCGTGATACGACTAACCAGCTCCCGGTTTCGCGGTAGCGGTGCAATCGCCTGAGAGGTCCCTCGGCGCGTTTTGCCAGCCTCGGGATGACACGCTTACAGAGCGGCCTGGCGTCCACGCATTTCCTCTTGTCAAAGCGCCGCACTTGTGGAACTTTGCGCGGCTTTTCCCCCGGCTTTTTCGTATGGCTTACGCAATTATTAAGACTGGCGGCAGACAACACCGCGTCGCGGAAGGAGACATCATCGATGTCGATTTCCTCAATGAAGAGCCCGGCAAGGAAGGCGTCTTCGCGGATGTCCTTTTTCACGCCGACGGCGATAAGGTCACTCACGGCACGCCGTTGATTGAAGGCGCGACTGTGACCGGCGAAGTGGTTGAGCAGCGCAAGGACAAGAAAGTTATCGCGTTCAAGTATCGCCGCCGGAAAGGTTATCACCGCACGGTTGGCCATCGGCGCAAGCTGACTCGGGTCAAAATCACCGGCATCAGTCTGGGCGGGAAAACTTCGAAGGCGAAAAAGCCGAAGGCCGAGGACAAGGAGTAATCTCATGGCTCATAAAAAAGGACAGGGCAGCGTCAAGAACGGCCGGGACAGCGTCAGCAAACGGCTGGGCGTGAAAAAATTTGGCAGTGAATCGGTGATCGCCGGCAACATCATCGTGCGCCAGCGCGGAACCAAGTTTCTCCCGGGCAAGAACGTCGGGCTCGGCCGCGATTACACGATCTTCGCGCTCGTCGACGGCAACGTTCGTTTCGATCGCGCCGGCCGTCGGGTCAACGTCGATCCGCTCGCGGCCAAGTAAGGTTTTTCCTGATTCAATTTTTCGCCCAGCAAAACCGCTGTGCGCCCCGCAACGTTTCTGTTACAACCCCGAAATCCGTCCATGAAATACCAGACCTATATCCTTTTTGGCGCGCCGGGGAGTGGCAAGGGCACTCAGGGCCGCACCCTCGGAAGCATCCCGCGCTTTTATCATTGTCCTTGCGGCGATGTCTTTCGCTCCATGGACACCCGCACCAAGGTCGGACAGGCGTTTCTCGAATATTCCAGCAAGGGGCAACTCGTTCCCGACGACATCACCGTCCAGCTCTGGAAGGTGGCGATTGATGCTGCGGTGGAAGCGCACAAGTTCAAGCCGGACATCGATTCGCTTGTCCTGGACGGCATTCCGCGAAACGTCGCCCAGGCGAAAATCATGGATGAACTTATCGACGTGAAGCAGGTCTTCCATCTCTCCTGCCCGAATCGCGAGGCGCTCTTCATGCGCCTGAAAAAACGAGCGCTAAAAGATAACCGGCTCGATGACGCGAATGAGGAAGTGATCCAGCGCCGGCTCGCGCTTTACGAGAGCGAATCGAAACCCGTCCTCGGGTACTACGGCCGCGATCGCATTACATGCATCGATGCGACGGAGCCACCGTCGAAAGTGTTGATGCACATTCTCGAAAGCGTGAACGACGGAGCCAACGGGGCGCATGAGTCAGCAGCAGTTTGAGAATTTCACCGCCTCGAGCCTCTACTGCGAGAAGTGCAAGGCCGCGATGCCGGTGCGCGAACGGCTTCTGTTGATCCTGCCCGACAAGGAAATCTACGATTACCTTTGCACCGGCTGCGCATCGTCGGTCGGCCAGCGCGAAATCACGGCCGGCGAAAAGACGATGGCGGAAGCGATGAAGCCGCGACGGCCACGCCGCCGCGCGCCCGTCCAACGCATCCACCTTTAACGCGCGATGCGCGTGCTCTTCATCGGAACGGGCGAAATCGGCGTGCCGGTTTTGCGTTGGCTGATGGGATCGCGGGAGCACGAACTCGTCGGGGTCGTTACTCAGCCGGATAAGCCGGTCGGCCGCGAACAACGAATCGAAGCGCCGCCAATCAAGATCGACGCCGCCGGAAGCAACCTGCCGATCCTGCAGCCAAAGCGAATCAAGAATGCGGTTGAGGAAATTCGCGCCCTCAAGCCCGACGTAATCGTCGTGATGGCTTATGGCCAAATCCTGCCGGGAACGATTCTGGAAATCCCTCGGGTCGCCTGCCTCAATCTCCACGCCTCGCTCCTTCCCCGGCATCGAGGCGCGGCACCGATCCAGGCCGCGATCGTTGGCGGCGATCGCGAGACAGGAATTAGCGTGATGTATATGGATGAAGGTCTCGATACTGGCGACGTCTTGTTGCAGAAGCGAATTGAGATTGGCCCTGAAGAAACGGGCGGCTCGGTCCATGATCGTTTGGCAGAGATCGCGCCGGCGGCGCTGAACGATGCCCTGACACAACTTGAAAGCGGAACCGCTGCCCGGACGCCGCAGGATTCGTCGGCCGCGACTTACGCCACAAAGCTCGAACGCGAGCATGG
>DATBCW010000076.1:0-27454 GCA_036270255.1 Chthoniobacterales bacterium | reverse complement strand
CCCTTCTTGAAAATATTCCGATAGAGTTGCTGGACCAGGAGCATGGCGGCGCGTCCCGCCAGGACACTGTTGTTTCCCACTAATTCCTGCCGGGTCGTTCCCGTGGCCAGGAGGGAAATAATCTCTTCCTGCGGCAAGGGCGGCTCGCTGCTGAACACCGCCTCCGGCGACAGCGAAGTCCCAAATACATAAACGTGCACCGTGTAATCGCGGATCAGCGAAGTTCCTTGAAGGTCGATCTTCGGGTTGAACGAGTCGCTCGGATCGAAATAAAGCGAGCCGGAAGAAACTTCGAGACGGCTGAAGGGCAAGGTCGCTTCGACGTTCTGCAAACGCACGACGCCTTGGAGAGCAGGATGCAAACCGGTCCCCGTGACGTGCAAGTCCACGATGGCGCCCCCGTTCGCTAGGTTACCGCGAACCATAAACGGATCCTTGGTCGTTACCGCAATATCGAATTTCCAATCCCGGATTGGCGGCTGCGGCACGGAGAAATCGGGACGATCGGTCGGCGGTTGTGGCGCCGGCCGTCCCGGCAGACCGATTGGTAACAAATCGATATTCTTGAGCAGCGAACTATTCGTTAGGGCGACGTTACCGGTGACCGTCGCCGCTTTGAGGGGGCCGGTGATTTTCACGTTCCCGTCAGCACGCGCGGTGAGGGTATCGTTTCGCGCCACGAGAACGCTTTGCGCTTTCACTTCAAAATCGAGATTCGGTTCCGTGAGTTTCGGAAAAGTGACCTGCCCAGCGACGGTGAACGGCCCGCCGGCCAGATCGCCGTTAACGCGCTCGAAATGCAGAACGTCGCCGGCAAACGTCATCCGCGAACGGAACCCGCTCAGCGACGGCAGGGTCGTGTTCGTGAAGCGCGCCATGTTGATCGTGATATCGCCCGAGCCGCTCAACTGCGGTTTAGCGATCGTGCCGTTGATGTTCACGTCGAGCGCGAGGTCCCCGTCGATCTGGGTGATTCCCGGCAGAAACTGGCGAAGAAAATTCACCGAGCTCCGCGGCATCTGGACTTTCGCGGTCAGCGGCGTCTCCTCATTGAAGCGCTTTTCTTCGATCATCTTGGGAATGTCGAACGGAATGTTGCCCGTAATCGTGACCGGCTGAATTTTCGTCTGCTGCAGTCGGCCGTTAAAGGCGAGCTGGTTGTTCTCCAATACCGCCGCCAGATCGAACGCCGCCGGTTCGAGCGTCGGATAGTCCGCGCTATGCAGATCGCGCATTTGCACATCCATTCGGCCGCTCACCTGCGCGAGCGTGCCTTGCGCGTCCACTTTGACGTTGATCACGCCCGTCCCGAACGCCGGCGCGCCAACGTCTGAGAACAACTTTTTCAGATCGAGGTTCTCAGATTGAAACGTCACCAACACTTTTCCGTCAGAGGGAAAGAGCGGCCGATCCGTTCCGATGTTTTTCCAGACGAACGGCAGGGTCACGTAACCGGCGGCGTATTTCGCATGGCCCTGGTCGATCTGGATCTTGCTAATTTCGAGCGCCTCGCCTTTCGCAGTGAGAATGGCTTGGAAATCCATTTTGTCGCTGCCGAGAAAAATGGTCGGAACGTTGAGGCCCTCGGGCGAATAATCCGCGTCGATGTTCGCCTGAAGCGCCTGCAGGTTCGCGTAACGCCCCTTCTCCAGCTTCAATTTTAGTTTGCCGGAATTCTTGAATTCGCCCTCAGCGGAGCCTTCCCAATCGATTGCGAGCGAGCCCGCGATTTCGTTGTTGTTCCCGAACGCGGCCAGGAGAGGCTTAAACCGCGCGAGGTCCGCCACGTTCACCATCAATCGCCCCTGGTATTGCCACCGCTTCTCGAGGGAAAAAACGCCGTGGCCGCCGATGAAATCGCGCTCGTTCAGTTTCGCCGTGAAATCGTTCACATAGACGACGTTGTTCGCGATGACCGTCTCCGCGCTCACCTCCGGAATGAGCAGGTTGCGGAATTTCAGATTCGATCCGTAGATCGAGACCTGTCCATTTGCCTTTCCGTTTGTCGTCGTGACTTCGCCGGACAATTGCAGCGGACCGGTGATTCGATTAGGCGAATCTTCCGGCCAGTAATCGCCCAGCTCGATCGCGCATAAAGTCACGGTGAAACTGGCCGGCTGCGTTCGAAGCTTCTGAAGATCATCCGGCAGCAAATAAGTCCCTGCGGCCGTGAAGGTGTTTTGTTTTCGCAACGCAACGAAACGCTCGATTCTGACGTTCGGTCCGTCGCTCACAATATCCGCCGTCGCCGAATCGAAGAGATTTTCGCCTGAGCGGACGTCGGTCATCTCGACGTGGATCCGAGACTCCAAATTCGTGTAGTAGAAGTCGCGCGTATCGGTTGGCGGCATTCGTTTGGTGGCCTTCAGAGTGCCCGATACTTGGGCCGCGCTTCCGGTGCCATAGGTAATCGGGCCACCGGTAAACGCGAGGTCGGCGCTAACGATCGCATCCTTGATCGCGGCGGTGCCCGTGATATTGACCGCGCCGGTTAACGGCTGCGGAAAATCTGCCGTGAGCGATTGAAGATCGGGCAGCGAGCCCGTCAGCTCGAAACTCGCATCGGCGCGGCCGAATTCGCGAATATGCGGCGGCAGCTGCGCAATTCCTTTGAACGTTATTTTGTTCGAGCCGTTCGTCGCCTCTCCACTGCTGATCGTGGCGACGCCGTCACGCGCCGTTGCGGCCAGCGCCACATGGTCGAAGAACAAGATTCCCTGCCGATAGTTGCCAATGTCCGCCTGGATATTGCCGGTCCACGTCCGCGGCACGTCGAAGGTTCCATCGCATTCCAGCCTTAGCTGTTTCGCATCGCCGCCGGGAAACTGCGACGGTTGGCCGACATAACCGCGCAAAGTGCCGAGCGAAACATTTTCCGCCACCAGACGCAGTTTCATATTCACCGAGTCGGCCGTTTCCTTGAGCGCGAGCGAACCAGCGATCGTTCCGCCGGCGAGCGAAGCATCGAGCACAACTTCGAGCGAGCGCGCGGCAAGGTGGGACGCGTCAAAGGCAAAGAGCCGAATTTCGTTTTCCCGGTCGAGGACCACTCCGCTCAGAACCAGGTTCTTGTTTGTGTACGAAGTTTTCGCCGAAATGTTGCGCCACGCGTCGGCGGTTGGGAGCTGCAAAGTGGTCGCTGTCAGCGTTCCCGCACTCTTCGGGTCGAGCTCGATTCCGAAATGTTCCAGAAGAAAATCAGGCTTTTCGGTTGCCGAGCGCACCAACACGTTTGCGTCCACCACGCGCAACCGGTCCGGGAAAAAAGGAAACAAGCGCAAACGTTCGTAGGGCTCCGGGATCTTCGGTTGGACCGACGCCTTGGCCGTGTCGAGCACCACGCGCGCGTTCCGAAGTTCGACATTCTTCAGCAGCTCGGTCGGCCCGTGAAACATCCAGTCCCACAGGCTGTAATCCGCCCGCAGATATTCGACGTCGATCGATTCGACGATCGTGGGTCCGATCGGCGAGACGTGGACATTACGCGCGGCAACGCTCGTGAAGATGCTGCCCTCCAGAGCGCAGTCGACCCGCAGATGCGCGATCGCCGCGTAATGGTCGAGGTAGTGGCGAGCGATGCGGAAAATGATCGGCCGATGGAAAATCAGGACGAGCGCGAGAAGGATAAGCAAGGCGCGGCCAGTCCACCATTGCCAGGTGCGCCGCCGTTTCTGGAAGCCGTTGCCGAGTTCATCCACGCGGCGGGTAACTTATTTCCACGAGGGTAAAGAGCAACCGGCAGCCTTGGGTGCGACCGGGAACCCCGCCAAGCGCGTATTCTGCGTAAATACGCGATGCGAACGAATTCATTCACGACCCTGGCCGAGGAGGCTTTCCGGCAATTTGTCGCGCGCCCCGAATTTCCGTGTCTCGGAGCGAAGGCCGCGCTGAATTCGAATTCAGAAACGGTGCAGATGTTCGATGAACTTGGTAGCGACGAAACCACGATTGCGCTGGCCACTGCGCTTTATCATTTCACGCGGATGGTAGGGCGAGACGTCGTCGAGCCAAACCATCGAGCGACGCTTAATTTCCGCGGCTCGACAGCGTCTCGCCCTACCGAGTACGCGACCTTCGTTGCGATCTTCCAACGGCCGCGGCAAATCGACGAAACGGAATTCGAAAGCCTGTTATGGAAACAACTGCGTCTCCTTCGCGAGCAGGATACCGCCGAACACGATCCCGACGTCAGCTCCGATCCGGGCGATCCGCATTTCTCTTTCAGCTTCGCGGGCCAGGCCCTGTATGTGATCGGGATGCACGCCAACAGCTCGCGAGAAGCGCGCCGTTTTCCGTGGCCGACGCTCGTCTTCAACCCGCACGCGCAATTCGAACGATTGCGGGCCGATGGAAAATGGAAACGCATGCAGGAAACGATTCGGGAGCGTGATGTCCAGCTCCAGGGCGCGATCAATCCGATGCTGAGCGACTTCGGCGAACGCTCGGAAGCGCGGCAATATTCTGGACGGGCGGTTGATGAGAATTGGCGAGCGCCGTTTCCAACTGCGGACCCGGGCAAATGTCCCTTCGCACATTGAATGCAACCTGCGCATTGTAGCGACGGCGCTCTGTCGACGTATCACGCGAGTTGACGGCGACAGAGCGCCGTCGCTACAGCAAAAGATGAAACGCCTCGAACCGCAGACCGGCACCGCCTTCGAATTACGCGCCGGCCAACAGCTTCGCGTGATCGACCTCGAAGGCGAACAGGTCGCCGATCTGATCGCATTCAATGCGGCGGACAAACCCGAATGGCTTTCCTCGGGTCGCAGCATCGATTACGCGAACCGGATTTACCTAACCAAGAATGACATTCTGTATTCGAACCGCAGCCGTCCCATGCTCACAATTGTCGAAGACGATGTGGGCCGGCACGATTTTCTTCTCACGCCGTGCAGTCCGGAAACGTTCCAGATCATTTACAAAAACACGAAGCCGCATCCGAGCTGCTTCGCGAACCTGGCCGAGCATCTCGTCCCGTTCGGCATCGCGCCGGATTCCATCCCGACCACTTTCAACATTTTCATGAACGTCGAGGTCGACGCGGCCGGTGCCCTGAAGATTCTTCCGCCGCGTTCCAAAGCAGGCGACTCGATTCTGCTCCGCGCCGAGATGGATTTGATCGTCGGTCTGACCGCCTGCTCCGCCGAGATGTCCAATAACTATCGTTTCAAACCGATCGGTTACGAGATCGCGTAGCGAACGTCGTGCAGCTGCCAAGGAGCGAAGCTTTCCAAACCGCCGTCTTCATTCCTCGGCGGTTTGTAAACCGCCGTTCCTTGATTTCTTGCCCCCACCCTCTCCCATTGCGATGCTTGTCGCTCATTTCATGAGTCCAGAAAAGTTGTTCGATTATCTCGAAGGAAAATTCGACCCGCAGGAACAGGCCGCCTTCGAGGAACAGCTCGCGAATGATCCCCAACTTCAGCGTGAGCTGGATATCGCCCGTGAAATGCATCGCCGTTCCCGCGGCTCGCGCGAGGTCGTCGGCGAGCCGGATCCGGACATTCCTTTGCCCGCCAAGGCGCTGGGGCGAAAAGTCATCACGGCTTTCGCCGTTCTCGTCTTCGTAAACGTTTTTATCGGCATCTTCTTCATCATTGGAAAGAAGAAGGGCACGGGTGAATTACGCGCGCGCGAAGAAGCGACTCGGCAACAGCTCGCTGCATCTCTCCAGAAAACAGCGGAGAACTCGATGCCGCTGCCAACGATCGGGAACGAAATTGTTTTGCCCGCCGCCGCCACGGAACGCGACCGGATCGCTGACAACGTGGTCCAACTCGCTCAACAAGCCGGCGGTTCGGCCGCCAAAGCGCAACCGGACGTCAAGGGCGTCACCATCGTAATCGATTTGCCGTCGACGCGCGCGGATGAATTTCGACGCTCGCTTGCCCCTCTTGCTCCGCCCGAATATTCGCCGGCACCGGAGCCATCACCTTCTGCCGACAAACGATCGATTCTCCAGGTTCGAGTCGGTGAGTTGCTTTCCTCCTCCACTCCGTGATGGCAAAAGCGAATGATTGCCGTCACCTTTGCCCTGCCTGCGGAGAGCGCGGACTTCGTTCGCCTGCTTGAGAAACCAACGCGGAATTCACGCGAAGGCGTCGAGAACATTCGCGGCCACCTTCACGGCAAACAGATCACCGTTATTCATACCGGCGTGGGAAAGATGATCTGCCGGCAACGGATGGAGGTGATGTTTCGCCGGGAAAAATTCGACTGGCTAATCAGCGCGGGATTTGCCGGAGCGCTCGAACCAGAGCTGCGGGTCGGCCACTTGCTCGTGGCGGAAAATTATTCGAATCCGAAAATTCTCGGCGCTCTTCCGTTGGCAACATCCGATAGAGTTTTTCTGGGCAAACTGGCCACGGTCCCGAGGATGATCGAGTCCACGTCGCAGCGAGAAACGTTGCACAAGCGAACCGGCGCCGCAGCGGTCGACATGGAGACGGAAACGATCGCGGAAATTTGCCAGGCCCACGACGTTCCCATGCTCTCCGTCCGGGCGATCAGCGATACGTCCTCCGAACCCTTCCCCGCCCCGGCGCATGTTCTCTTCGATCTCGCGAAACAAAAAACGGATTTCGTTCGCCTCGGCTCTTATCTGCTCACGCATCCCAGTGCCATAGCGCGTCTCAATGCTTTCCGTCAGCGGATCGGAATGGCGCGCAAAGCGCTAACCGACGCGTTGGATAAGATTTTGCGAGGGGATTTACCTGGGGAGTAAAGCCTGTCATCGCGAGCCGCGCAGACGGCGAGGGACCTCCCAGTTGCAATTTCAGCCACGCAACGAAGCACAGCGTCGCCGTGACGTAGACGCCAAACTTTCGTGGAAGCGATTTGGCGCTTGAGAGATCCCTCGGCGCGCTTCGCCAGCCTCGGGATGACAACGCTATATCGCCGGTTCAATGTGAACCAGCACGTCCGCGATCCGCCCGTCGGTTTCCTTGATCGCGTCCTTCACTCGATGGGCAATGTCGTGGCCTTCCGTCACCGAGATACTTCCATCGACGCCGACGTGCAAATCCACGTAGAACGAGATCCCCATTTTCCGGACGAGACATTTTTCAACGTTCATCACGCCTTCGACTGAGCCCGCCGCTCGCTGAATCTTCGACACGATCTCCCCGCGCGGCGCCGTGTCCAGCATTTCGCGCAACGCTGGAAAGAGCAGTCGCCAGCCATTCGTCGCGATGACGGCGCAGGCAAAAAGTGCCGCCCAATCGTCGGCCGCGTACCACTTCTCGCCGCCGATAAGCGCGACTGAAATTCCAATGAATGCGGCGATCGAAGTGAGCGCGTCGGCCCGATGATGCCAGGCGTCGGTTTGCACCGCCGTGCTCTCCACATTTTTCCCGAGCCGCATTACGACGCGGTAGAGAAATTCCTTCACCACGACGACGACGATCAGGACGATAAGAGTGAATGGCGCCGGCCCGTGGTGCGGGACGAAGATTTCGCGCAGGCTTTGAATCGCAAGGCCGACCGAGGCGAGCAAGACGCCCATTGCCACGATCCCCGCTGCCATCGGTTCGGCTTTGCCGTGGCCGTAAGGATGAGTTTCATCCGGCGGCCGCGCAGCGAACTTGAGACCGCCCCAAATCACGGCCGACCCCGCGATGTCGAGCGCGGATTCGATCCCGTCGGCAATCAGCACATAGGAGTTGCCGAACAGGCCCGCAGAAATTTTCGCGGCCGCGAGCACCACGTTCACCATCATGCCGATGAGCGCGATCCGAGCGCCGCTTTGCATATTGCTGGCCGGATCGTTCGCGATAGGCTGAACTCGCTGCGCCATTATGGAGAAAACTTTTAAGGCCGCCGTCTACGAAACGCACGGAAATCCGGCGGATGTTTTGCGCGTCGTCGATCTCCGGCAGCCGGAGCCAGCGGCGAACGAAGCAGTCGTTAGAATATCGGCCGCGCCAATTAATCCGGCCGATTTGAATGGGATCGAAGGCAAATATCCGATCAAGGCGCCGCTCCCAGCCATCCCGGGAATGGAAGGCGCCGGATCAGTGATCGAAGTCGGTTCGGCGGTCCGCGATCTCGCGATTGGGACGCAGGTTATTTTGCCGCACAACTTCGGAACCTGGCGCGAGATTGCCGTCATATCCGCCGAAAGACTGGTCTCAGTGCCGAAAGAAATCGAGCCCCTTCAGGCTGCGATGCTGAAAGTAAATCCGATCACCGCGTGGCGCATGATCCATGATTTCGTGTCGTTGCGGAAAGGCGACTGGCTGATTCAAAACGCGGCAAATTCCGGCGCGGGCCAGTGCGTCATCCAGATCGCCCGCGAGCTGGGGTTCAAGACCGTGAACGTCGTTCGGCGACCTGAATTGGTGGATGAATTGCGCTCGTTAGGTGGCGATGTCGTTCTGGTCGATGGCGAGAATCTTCGCGATGAAGTCGCGCAGGCGACGGGCAAAGCACCGATTCGAATGGCGCTGAATGCCGTCGGTGGTGAGAACGGATTGCGCGTCGCCAAATGCCTGGCGTCGGACGGAACGATGGTGACGTATGGCGCGATGAGCTTGCAGCCGCTCTGCATTCCCAACGGGATGTTGATTTTCAAGAACCTCCGCTTCACCGGGTTTTGGGTGAACAAATGGTACGAAGCCGCGACGCCGCAGGAGCGCGCGGAAACTTTCGCGCCGTTGTTCGAAATGGCGAAGCGCGGATTGTTGCGGACGAAGGTCGAGAAAACGTATTCGCTCAGCGACGCGCAAATCGCGATCTCACAGGCCTCGCAAAGCAAACGGAGCGGGAAGATCGTATTTACGTTCTAAACTCCAAATCCCAAGCTCCAAACTCCAAACAAATTCCAAATTCCAAGGTCGCTGCGACGTTTGGATTTTGATGATTGAGATTTCCTTGGTGCCTGGGATTTGGGATTTGGAACTTTTCGGCCGCCAGCCGATTACTGTTGCGGCGCGGGTTCTTTTTTCGGCTGGCGCTTTAACAACGTGATCTGCTTGATCCGGGCGGAATCGGAGGGGCTCCAGGTCGCCACATCGGGATCGTCTTTAAAGGCGTTGTGAACGAGACGACGCTCGTAGGAATTCATCGGCTCGAGTTGGAGGGAGCGGCCGGAAATCCGGACGCGTTCAGCGAGTTCGCGCACGCGTTGCACAATCCGATCCTCACGCATCGATCGGTAATGCTCGCAATCAACGATCACTTTCGGCGCGGCCTGGTCTTTCGACTGGATGAGCCGGTTCAAGAGAAACTGGATCGCCTCCAGCGTCTCACCGTCGCGGCCGATGAGCGTATGGGATTCCTCCATGTAAATCTGGAGGGTCGGATTGCCGCCTGCGCTTTGGGTTTCGTCGATCTGCACGACGAAACCGAGATAGCCGAGGATGGTGTCGAGTAATTCCTTCGGGGTCATCGTCGTCCTTTTTTCTTCCCTGGCGGTGCAACTTTCTCCAGGACCGGCGCCGGCAGTTTCCGGTTCTGGTAAAGCTGCAGAATCGTGAACAGGTTCTGCGTTGTGTAATATAATGCCAAGGCCGCGGCGAAATTGTAGCAGAAAATCAAAAAGATCAGCGGCATGAACATCATCACCTTTTGCTGAGTGGAATCGCCCGTCTTCGGCGTCATCCGCATGAGCCAGAGATTGGTCGCCCCCATGATGAGAGGGAGAATGTTGATCGGCAATCCAGTCGGGCCGCCCAGAATCGGAATCCAGCCGAGCCCTGGAATGGTGAAAAGCGTGTCAGGCTGGGAAAGGTCGTGGACCCAAAAGAAGCGCGCGTTCCGCAGTTCCGCCGCCTGCCCGAGCATGCTGAAAAGTCCGAAGAAGATCGGGATTTGAATCATCATCGGCAAACAACTGCCGACCGGATTCACTCCGTACTGCTTGTAGAGCTTCATCACCTCCTGGTTCATCCGAGTCGGATCGTCCTTATATTTTTCCTTCAGCTCCTGCATTTTTGGAGCGAGCGACGACATTTTGCGCATCGACCGGTTCGCCTTGTTTTGAAGCGGCCAGAGCACGCCTTTCACGCAGGCGGTCAGCAGCACGATGGACAATCCGTAGTTGCCGACCCAGCTGTGGATCAGGTTCATGAAATTGAGCAGGAACTGGCTGATCAATTTCCACATCCCGAAATTCATGATCGCGGCTTCGTTGTGCTCGAGCTTCGCGAGGCGGCCGTAAAGTTTCGGGCCGGCGTAAAGCTGGAAGCGCATCGTCGCGGTCTGGCCGGGCTGAACGTTGAATCCCGGCATGCCCATTGCGCCTTCGATGCCGAGGAGCGTCGCGCCTTGAGCCTGCTTGATGTCGAAGGGTTTGGCCCAAAGCTCGACGCCTTTCGTGTTGAGCGGCGTGATCAGGTCCGTGAAGAACTGGTTCGTCATCCCAGCCCATTGCAGGTCGTTGGTTTTCTCGCGGTAGAAGGGCTGAGCCGCCCGTTTCTGCACGCCGATGAGTGGATAGTTTTGCGCAGCGAACCAATTCACGTCGATCCCGCCGGCTTTGCCGTTCGCGTCCCAGGCCAGGCGCGTGTAGGTCGGCATATCCTTGGGATGAATCGGGCGGGTCGAGCCAAGCGTGATGAAGTAACCTGCGTTGTTGTAGGGCTGCGCGCTGTCGTTCCGAAAATCGACGTCCATTTCGGCGACGAAGTTGTCTTTCTTTTCTGTCGAGGGCAGAAAGAAGAAGTGTTTGCGAATCGTGACGCCTTCCGGCGTCTTGCGCTCGAACTGGATACTGCCGTCGGGCTGTTTCTCCATCGAGAATTCGGGAAGCGAAACCGCCTCCGGTTGCTCCACGATCGCGCCAATGGGCGTGCGGTCGGGAGCATTTAACGTCACCCGATTTCCGTTATCGATCGTGTGATTAAGAAGAACCGCTTCGGTGATGGCGCCGCCGCGATTCGTGAGGTGCAACTCGACGTCGCCATTCGCCAGCGTTTCCGTTTTCTCGACGAAAGACGGAACAGTTTCCACCGGCGTGGCCGATGGGGAAGCTGCGGCGACGGGCGATGCAGAAGGGCTTGGCGCGATTGACGCCGTGGGGGAGCTACCCGGCGTCGCGGACGCAACCACCGGCACGGGCTGCGGCCGGGGCAAATGCGACGTCGTGTACGCGTACCAGGCAATCAATCCGATGACGCAGACGGTAATGGCGACCCAGGCTTGGCGATCCATAGTCGTTGCCCGCCGGGCTATTCACAAACGGTAGGGACGGCGCGCTGCGCCGTCCGCTGCGGTGGATACACATCTAAACCCGGACGCCGCAGCGCGGCGTCCCTACCGAAAGGTATATGATGCGGTTTGGGCGGAACAGGATCGTCACCGCGGCCGCCCCAGGGATTGCAACGACCGAGACGACAGAGGCCGAGCCACGTACCGCGCAAGATTCCATGCGTCTCCAGCGCCTGGAGAAAATAGACTGAGCACGTCGGTTCGAAACGGCAGCCGCCGCCCGCCCCGGCCAAAACGTGAAGCACCGGCGAGAGCAGGATTTGGTAGCCGCGGATAAAAAGACGCGCCAAAAAAAGCATCAGGGCGCTAAAATAGAAGCGCGCTCCGCGAGGCGCAACCACTCATCTTTTAGTTGCTGATGGGTCGCGTTCGCCGCGTAAGGCCGCGCTACGACGACGAGCCAAATTCCGGCGCGCAAGCGTGGTTGCTGGGTTCGCACGATGTCGCGCAACCGCCGCCTGACCCGGTTCCGCACGACCGCGGAGCCAATATGTTTCGGCGTGATGAATCCGGCCCGGAAAAATTTCTCTTCCTTTACGTTCGCTGCGCCGAGAACCAAAAAGCGTCCCCGCTCGGTGGTCCCCTGCCCTTTGACGCGGGCGAATTCAGCCGACAACGTCAGCCGTTTCGTTTTCGGAAAGGACAACTCTTTCCCACTCATGATTCTGATTGTGCTCCTGATCTTTCCGGCACGATTAGGATCAGGATCGTGAGCATGAGCAAGAAAACAAAAAGGCTTCCCGCGGCGAACCGCGGGAAGCCTTTCGAAAAGCAAACAGTCCGTCGACTACGGGCTCGGGCTCGACGTTGTAGTCGTCGTGCTGGTCGAGCTCGACGAATTCGGCGTCGTCGCGCTGGTTGTCGTATTCGTGGTGGTTTCCTTCTCCTTCGTCTTCTCAGTCGTTGGATTTACGACTGTGGTGTTGTTCTCCACCTTCTTATCGGGTGCAGGCGAAGTGGTCGTCGGAGCGACAACGGTTTTGTCCTCGCAGCCGCCAAGGAGCGCCGCGCTAGCTAAAATCAACAGTAGTTTTTTCATAGGTTTTTGGATTGGTTGCCCATCTTGGGACAAACCTGAATCGAACCGCGCGAAGTTTTCGGTCTTGCCGAAATACGAGTTTTACAGGCAGTTGCGCGATTAAAGCGGCGGCGCAAACGCCATCCCGTGCGCTTCGGCCACCGCTTCGTAGGTGACCTTTCCATCCCGAGTGTTGATGCCGCCAATCAGCGCCGGTTGCTTCTTGCACGCGCCTTCGAGACCGAGGTCCGCGAGCAACTCGGCATAGCGAGCGGTCGCGTTGCTCAACGCCTGGGTCGAAGTGCGGGCATAAGCGCCCGGCATGTTGGCCACGCAATAATGGGTGACCTCTTCTTCGACATACACCGGGTCCTGATGCGTCGTCGCCCGAGACGTCTCCGCGCAACCACCCTGGTCGATCGCGATATCCACGAACACGCTGCCGGGCCTCATCTTCCGCAACATTTCGCGCGTGATCAATTTCGGCGCCTTCGCCCCCGGCACCAGCACGGCGCCGATCAACAGATGCGTGCTCGGCATTAACTCCGTGAGATTCGCTTCATTCGAATAAAGCGTCTTCACGTTCGGCATCGTCAGATCGAGGAAGCGCATCCGCTCGCCGTCCACTTCGAGAATCGTGACATCGGCTTTCAATCCCAGCGCCATCCGCGCCGCGTTCACGCCGGAAGTGCCGCCGCCGATCACGACCACCCTGCCCGGCAACACTCCGGGAACGCCGCCAAGCAAAACGCCGGCGCCGCCATTGTGCTTCGCCAAATAATACGCCCCCATCACCACGGACATGCGCCCCGCGATTTCGCTCATCGGCTCGAGCAACGGCAATTTGTTGCCCACTTGAATCGTCTCGTATGCGACGCCAGTCACGCCAGACTTCACCAGCGCCTCCGTGAGTGGCTTGCTCGCCGCAAGATGCAGGTAAGTAAAAAGAATCTGTCCCTTGCGAAGGAGATCGTACTCCGGCGGGAGCGGTTCTTTCACTTTCACGATCATGTCCGCCTTTGCGAAGACGTCCTTCGCCTCATCAATCATCTTGGCGCCCGCTGCGGTGTAGGCCTCATCGGGATAGCCGGACCCGACCCCCGCACTTTTCTGAACCAAAACGGTGTGGCCTTTTCTGGTCAGGGTCGTCGCCGTCGACGGAATAAGCCCGACCCGATGCTCCTGCGATTTAATTTCCTTTGGAACGCCGATGATCATGGGAAAGACAGTGACGAGGGACGTGTGACGAGTGACAAGCTAAAAATGCTGTGCGCTAAAGTTTTCTCACGTCACACGTCACATGTCACTCGTCACTTTCCTTAATTGAGCGACGGATCATCCGGCGCTGCGGCGAGCATCTTGTACCAAGGGCCGAGCCCGCGCATGATTTCGAACCAGAGTTTGGGCAAACGCGCTGGAGCGAGCGCGGCCCGCGTCGGCTTCTGGAGGATCCAGGCTTTTTGTTCCATCTCGGCTTCGAGCTGGCCGGCACTCCAGCCGGCGTAGCCGACAAAGGCGCGGATGGACGCAGGATCTTCGTCTGCCAAATGATGCGCTTCGTCGATCCCGACGTTGTGATTCAACTTTAAACCGTGCCCTTTTTGCCACTCGAAGGCGGCGAACATCAGCTGGTTCTTGCCGACTGGTCCGCCCAGGAAAACCGGGATGTCGCCCAGACCTTGTGGCGGTGGTTCGTTCACCAGGTCGGCTACCTGCTTATCGAGAGGCCGGTTCAGAATGACCCCGAGCGCGCCGTCTTCGGTGTCGTGCGCCGAAATGAACAGAACGGCCCGCCGGAAATTCGGGTCGAGCATATTCGGGTGAGCGACGAGCAGCGAACCCGCCAGGCTCAGCGGCATTCCATCCCCGAGATTGCGCATAAGAAACTAGAATACCCGTGCCAAGCCCGCGCAAGCGCTTTCAAGCCTCCCTCATAATCGTGCTCGATTACGATTGGAATAGTTTGCGATCGCTCAATTCGAAAACGGGTCCGCCGATCTCCGTCTCACGCCATTGCATCGTCGTCGCGGTAACGAGCTTTTGTGCGTCGGCGGGCAGATTCGCGAGCAACTGATTTCGGCGGATTGGATCGAGTTCGCCGAAAATATCGTCGATCAACAGAAGCGCGGGCGTTCCTTCCTCTTGGGCGAACAACCGCGCTTGTGCAATTTTCAGGGACAACGCCACGGTTCGTTGCTGGCCTTCGGAAGCGAATTGCGACGCTTTTTTTCCCTGTACCAGCAGTTCGATGTCGTCGCGATGCGGGCCGACGATTGTCTGGCGCAATCGCAATTCCCGCGCCTGCGAATTGGCGAGGTCGCGCGCGAAATCCTCTTCGTTCCCCGGGGCGAATCGAAGCTCCAGATTCTCTTCGATGCCACTGATCTGCTGATGAGCCTCGGCCGCCAGGGGAGCGAGCCGTTCGACGAGGCCCTTCCGTATCGCGCCTAACTTTGTTCCATGCTCAATCAACGGCTGACTGTAGGCCGCCAATTCGCGCTTCCGCGGCTGCGCCGATTTCAAAAGTGCATTGCGCGAGCGAAGCGCCCGTTCATAAGCACGCAAACTCGGCCGATAAAGCACATCGATCTGGCTGCCCAAAAAATCGAGGTAACGCCGGCGCGAATCCGATCCACCGCGGACCAGCTCAATGTCGGTGTTAGCAAACGAAACGACGCGTCCCAGCCGGAGGTATTCGCCCAGCGTCCGCTGTTCGATTTCGTCGATGGAAACTTTGCGGCGCAGGGCACTGTAACGGAAATCGAGCCGATGATTCTCTATCCTGCCCGAAACGGCGAAAGCCTTCTCACCGAAGCGCACGACCGGCGCGAGGGTCGAGCTTCGCTGCGATTGGAGCCGGAGAAGAACGCACGCCGCTTCGAGGATCGATGTTTTTCCCTGCCCATTTCGCCCGAGGAAAAAATTGAAGCCCGGGACAAGTTCGACGCGGAGCGCTTCGAAGCAGCGAAAGTTCCGGAGCTGAAGTTCGGCGAGCATCATTGAACTACTATCATGGTAGGGACGGCGCGCTGCGCCGTCCGCAACGATTTGAAATCGCGCATGGGCGAACCCAGCGGACGCCGCAGCGCGGCGTCCCTACCTAAAGATTGAGCAACTGCAGCTTGCTCGTCATCTGGGCCGGGACGCGCTTGGCGTGATAATAAACGCCGCTGATCGGCGTGATGTCGGCGGGAGTGAGCCCGGCGGCGGCGGCGATAAAATTGTGGTTGGAGAAAACGCCATTCGTCGCATCGAGCCCAATCCAGCCGGCGCCTGGGAGAAAAACTTCCGTCCAGGCATGGAGCGACCCTTCCGCCCGCTTGGTCTCGGAATCGCTTTCCCGCAAGTAACCACTCGTTAGGCGGGCGGCCAATCCGGTTTGCCGAAGGATTTCCGCCAGCAGCACCGAAACGTCGCGACAGGCGCCGCGCCCGCGCCGAAGCGTTTCCGTGGGAGACATCGCTTCGCCCTCTTCCCGCCGCTCGTAGCCGATGCATTCGTGGAGACGTTTGTTGAGATCCACCAGCGCTTCGACCGTCCCGCGCCGCTTCTTCGAAGTCGGCGGTTCCCAACCGGGGACTCTCAAGGACGACTTTACTTGCGCCTCGCGGTAAGCGGCCAGCAAGTCACGCGTGCGCTTGTCGTAATCGAACGGCATCTCCGCTGCGTCGCGCTGGAGAATGAAATGAAACGGATCTTTTTCATCAAGATCGAGATTGATCGCGAGCCGGAAGGTCAACTCTTTCGATCGCTCCGGAAAATAACAGGAGGCCACGGTGTTTTCGAAAGCATCCCGCCAATACCGAATGGTAGCTTTCGGGGTCGTGGAAAAGTCGAGCCGGCGCACCCGGCTGAAGCGGTCGCTCCGCGGAAAAAGACGCACATCTTGGGGCGAAAAACCGACGGGTTCTTCGTAAAGATAAGTCGTTTGATAACGCAAACCGAGCTTCACGCGATAACGTAGGGCACTCCCTGGGCCTCGTCCCACAAAGAATAATTAGAGGTACTGGAAAAAAAAGTTTGCGGACCGGCACGGCGTAGTCTAGAAAGGGCTCAGATTAAAAAATGTTCTGGGGGGAACAGCCGCCCTTCACGTCCATCGGATGTGGGGGGCGGTACTTTTTTGGGGGCATGACGTTGTGAATTCAGAGAAGCCCAGAGGTCGGCGAAGATTTTCCTGGCCGGCCGCGTTTACCCTCAGCGTGCTTATCCTTGCCGCGCTTTCGACCTTTATTTTCCTGCGGCTTGAAACGTGGCCGGCGCGCACCGCGAGCCAAGGCACGGCGGAACTAGAACGGGTCGGCCGCGATGTGCGCGACGCGCTCGTGGAAATGGCGCAGCTCCAGCCACGCGTCACCGTCAACAACCGGATTTATCTCGAGCGCACAACGGCCACGGCGGAGCTCGCGATTCTGTCGCGGCAGATCGAAGTCGAACACGAGTTCCAGCACACCTGGGCTGGAAGCACGAAGCGGGTGAAATTCCATGGAACGTTCACCGCCAAAGCCGGATTCGATTTGCAACACGATGTGGCGGTCGACCTGCAACCGGACGCAATCGCCATCACCTTACCGCACGCGACCATTCTCGGCGTCGAACAGAAACAGATTGAAGTGCTCGCGTTCGAAAATGGTTTTTGGAATCGAATTTCGGCCGCGGATATGGAGGCGCAGCTCGCGACTTTACCGGAGCTGGCGCGACAAAAAGCGAACGAGAGCGGAATTTTGGCCGAAGCAGAGACGGGATTGCAAACGCAGCTCAGTCAACGCATTCACGCGGATCGACCGGTGCGGCTGATGTTCCAGGAAGCAACGGCGAAGGATTAGCTCAAGCCCTCGATCCGCAATTTCTTTGAACGCCAAAGGCGCAGCTCAAGACCATCCTGGGGCGTTGCCCCAGGCTTGAAATGATCGATGCGCCTTTGGCGCTAAACAGATCTCGGCCCACCAAGGATTAGACCAAGGGCTCAATCCATCTTTCCGCTATGCTGTTTTCCGGCTAAGCATTGACCGCTCATGCGCGCCAGACGCCTTCTTCTCATTTCCGCCGCGGCCCTGCTCATCGCGTTTTTGCTCGCGGTTTGTTTCGCTCCGCTGATCGTCGCCGGCGGATTGCGAGTGTGGGCGCAACGCGCCGCTCACCGCGAAGGATTGCACCTCGAACTCGGAGAAATCCGAGCGCCGTTTCTGCGACCGGTCGTTATTCGAAATCTGCGCCTGCGGAGCGAGCCGGGGCAACCGTTCCAAATTGATTGCACCGCGCCGCGAGTCGAACTCGGTCTGAATCTTTCCGGCATTTTCAGCGGTTCGAAACGGCCGCTCCGCGACCTTCAGGTAGATGGTCTTACCCTCGTCGTTCATCGGGATGCAGCCGCCACCGCGACAACGGGCCACGCCCCTTGGTCGATCCTGGAAAATCTGCTGGCCGACCGTTTCAAGTTATCAGGCGTCAATCTGCGGGCCGAAAATGGTCTCACCACCGTCGATGTCCGCGACGGGACGCTAACCGGATCGGAATTGGAATCCGGCGCCCTGACGGCGCGCGAGATCACCATCTCGGCCCCGTGGTTTCAAAAGACATTTTCCAATCTCCGCGGCGCGACTTCGTGGCAGGAAAACCGTCTTTCTCTCGGCGCGCTCAGTTTAATCCGTGGCCTCGATATCGACACGATCTCGATCGATCTCTCGCAGATCGGCAACAGCCGCCTCGGCATGGAAGTCAGCATCGACGCGTTCGGCGGAAAGATTCGCGGCCGCATTTCGAGCGACGATAGGGATGGCAAACGCATTTGGGACGTGGCCGGCAACGGCTCCGGAATTTCATTCGCGCAAATGTCCGACGCGCTGGAGTGGAATAACCGGGCGAGCGGATCGCTGCACGCCAGCAAATTCACTTTCCGCGGCGAGATGAACGACCTCCGCCACGCCACGGCTTCGCTTTGGGCGGAGCTCAGCGGATTGACCTGGCGCGATCGCACGGCGGACACGGTGATGATCGGCGCGTCGCTCTACAACCGCGAAGTCCAGGTCGAGCAGCTCTATATCAAACAACGCAACAACGAGCTGACTTTGACCGGCGAATTCGGTTGGCCGGATAAACTGACTGATGAATTCAAGCCAGCGTTTCGCGGCGATCTCTCGGCGTCGATCAACGATCTGGGTGAATTCGCGCGGCTCTTCGGTTGGAGCCCGCCGGATTTTGCAGGTCAACTTTCAGCCAGCGGCAGCGTCAACGCCCACGAAGGAAAGCTGGGCGGACAGGTTTCGATCACCGGAAATTCGCTGGTCCTGTTTCGGTCGCCGATCGAATCGCTGGAAATAAAGCTGGAGCTGGAAGAATCGCGCGTCGCCGTTACCCAATTTGAACTTCGCCAGACCGGCGATTTTTTCCACGGTGAAGGAAGTTTCGCGTTAACCGGCGACCACTCTTATGCCGGCGCGTTTCAAACCTCAGTCGCGGAGATAGCGAATTACCGCGGCTTCATTCCCCAACAGTTCCTCCCCTTTCCCCTCGAAGGTTCCGTCTCCGCGGAATGGAAAGGTCGCGGCACTAACAACAGCGGCTCGGGAACATTCCAGGCGCGAGGGCGGAAAGTTCGCGTCGCGGACGGCCCGTTACTCCCTTTCGAAGCCGAACTGCAAGCCGACTATTCGCCACAAACCATCTTCTTTCGCCAGCTCCATTTCTGGAATGAGCACGCCGAGCTGAGCGCATTCGTCAACGTCACCAAGGATTATTTCCAAGTACAGGAGTTGGAACTCAAGCTGAATACCCATCCGCGGCTGCAGGGAAATTTCTTTGTCCCGCTCTCCGTCCGAAAGCTGCGCGAAACTTCTTCATGGCTCGCTGCCCTGAGCCCGGATCCGTTCTTCGATATCGATCTCACGCTCGATGCGCTCGACCTCGCCGAACTGGCTGCCGCAGTGAAAACAAGAAACGATCTCGCCGGCCAAGCGAACGGCCAGCTTCAACTTTCCGGTACGCCCGCTTCTCTCCAAGGAAAGACGGAATTTCATCTGCGCGATTTCGTCGTCGATAATTCGCCCGCGTTGACGATCGACCTCGACGCGAGTCTCGCGCTCGGCATGGCCAGCGCAAAAGCGAACGCGGTGGTGCGCGCTTCAGATCCGGTAAAATTTGAAGGCTCAGTGCCGCTTCAACTCGCGAAGCGCGACGCCGACTACGTCCTCGCCGCCAATGGCCCTTTATCCGCGACTGTGAGTTTCCCGGCGATTTTCCTGGCGAAATTACCCAGCTATCTTTCGCGCGGAATTTTCACGCGCGGAATCCTGAGCGGAAATTTGAACCTCTCCGATTCCGTCCAGACCCCACTCGTCACTGGCAGCGTCAATCTGGTGGACGGCCAGCTTCTGCGCGGTCCGTCTCTCTCCGCCGCAATGACCTTCAAGGGCCGCGATGCGGTCATCGATTTCGCGCACGTGAAGGAACACAACGCCGACATTTCGGCTCGTGGCGAAATCAACTTCCAGAATCTCTCCGAGCTGCGTCTCCGCGTTTTGCCGAACGTTTCGCTGAGCGAGCCGGTTGGTCTGAGCGCCGGCGATTGCGTCAGCTCAGTCGCGTTCTACATCTCGCCCGCCGCGCTCCTCTCAGGCTCCGTTCCCCAGATTAACCTTACCGGAAATTTTTCGGGAGCCGGCTGGACGATCTCGTTGAGTCACGAGCGATCCGCTGACCAGGATGAAGCGGACAGAACGGCGTCGCCGCAGACGTTTCGCTTGTGCCGCGATGGAAAAACGCTCTCGCTCGGATTAGCGCCGGCCTTACTTCCCTAGAATGTGCGCTCGCCTGTCATCCCGAGGCTGGCGAAGCGCGCCGAGGGACCTCTCAACTGGGAAATTCAGCTTTCGCCAAATATCGTGCGCCCGATGACGGAGCACGCCGAGGGTTTCGCGCAAGCGCTTGAACGCTTGCGAGGTCCCTCGTCGTCTGCGCGACTCGGGATGACATCTCTTGCCCACTCAATGCGCAGACATTTCTTTCTGGAGCCATGGCCCGAGCTTTTCGCGGAGCTCCGGCGTGAAATCGATCCGGAGGTTCGCGTCCAATTGCACGAAGCCGCCGTCGGCCCTGCATAACATTAGACGGACGGGGCGCGTTCCGGGAGACGCCGACAGGAGCGTCTGGACTTGCCGCAACTCTTCACCGGTTGTCGCGGGCGAAAAGGAAAGCACCAGGGGCTGCTGCTTTTCGGAATGCCCATTCCCGTTCCCATTGCCGTTGGACTCGTTAGGCAACTGGGCCGGAATGTTCTTCGTGGTCAGAATCCTCGCGCGTTGCGCGACCGCTCGGAGCGAATCGTCCCGGCGGTCCAGCGTCCCCTGAACGGCAAGCACGCGGCCGAGCACGAGCGCATCGGCGACGGTCGTATAAACTTCGTTCCAGAGCATCACCTCGAGAGTTGCGGTGAGGTCTTCGAGAAACACGACCGCAAACGGCTTGCCTTCTTTCTTCGTGAATTTTTTCTCAACCTGGACAATCGCGCCGGCAATCTTGAACGACGCCCGGTCCGCCAGGTCGTTCAACGACGCCACCGTCTGATATTTTCCATCGACCAAAACTTTCGCATAGGCGTCGAGCGGATGGCCGGTCACATAAAACCCGAGCAACTCTTTTTCGTACGACATCTTCTCGTGCTCGGTCCAGGGAATGACGCGATGAGACGACGGTTTCGGAGCCGGCGCCGGCATCTCGTCAAAGAGCGAGACCTGGCCGCTGGCGCGATCGCGTTGCGACGATGCCGCGGCGGCCATCGATTCGTCGATGCAGGCGAAGAGCTCCGCCCGCTCGCGCCCGAGGAAATCGAACGCGCCGCACTTGATTAAATTTTCCAGGATTTTCTTGTTCGCCACACGTGAATCGAGCCGCCGGCAAAAATCCTCGAGCGACGCGAACTGCCCGCCGTTCTCGCGCTCTTTGAGCGCGATCTCCATTGCGCCCTCGCCCACGTTCTTGATGGCGGCGAGTCCGTAGCGGATGGCGCCCAATGTGGGAGCGGCCTTTGCGCCGCGATCGGTGTCGGGACTTAAAGGTCCCTCCCACATTTCCGGCGTGAACTTCAGGCTGCTTCGATTCACGTCCGGCGGCAGAATCGGGATACCCATCCGCTTACATTCGCCGACGAAAGTCGAGATCTTGTCCGTGTTGTTGATCTCGTTGCTGAGCAACCCGGCCATGAATTCGACCGGATAATTCGCCTTCAGATACGCGGTCTGATAACTGATCAATCCGTAGGCGGCGCTGTGGCTCTTGTTGAATCCGTAGCCGGCAAATTTCTCCAGCAAATCGAAAATCGCGTTCGCCTTCTTCTCGGGAATCTTATTCTCTCGCGCGCAGCCTTCGATGAAATTGGCGCGCTCCTTCGCCATCTTTTCCTTGTCCTTCTTGCCCATCGCGCGCCGGAGCAGATCGGCCTGACCTAACGAGTAGCCGGCCAACCGGCTCGCCGCGGCCATGACCTGCTCCTGGTAAATCATCACGCCGTAAGTGTCGGCGCAGACTTGTTCGAGCAGCGGATGCTCATAACGGATTTTTGCGAGCCCCTTCTTGCGCTTGATGTAATCCGGGATCAGATCCATCGGCCCCGGCCGGTAGAGCGCACTCAACGCGATAATGTCGTCGATCGATTTGAAATCGAATTGTTTGCAGAACCCGGTCATGCCGCCTTCCAGCTGGAAGATGCCGATCGTTTCCGCGCGATTGAGAAGCGCGAACGTCGCGGGATCGTCCAGCGGTACTTGGGCGAGCGAAAAATCCGGGAGGCGTTGGCGGATTAATTCCTCGGCGTCATGCAAAACCGTCAAAGTCCGGAGCCCAAGAAAATCCATCTTGAGCAAACCGAGATCGTTCAGCGGCCCCATCGGATACTGCGTGATGACTTCTTTCTCCTTCGGGTCGCGGCGGAGGGGCACGTACTCCGAGAGATCGCGATCCCCGATTACGATTCCGGCGGCGTGAACGCCAAAATTCCGGGAGCGGCCCTCGAGCAAGAGGGCGTGATCCCACAGTTGCCGGGTGGCCGGCTCGGTCTCAATCGCGCGGCGCAATTCCGGGTTCGCGAGAGCCGAATCGGTCAGAGAAATATTTTGCTGGCCGGGGCCATTCGGAATCATTCGCGCGAGCCGATCGGCTTCGCCGTAGGAAAGCCCGATGACGCGACCCACGTCGCGCACCGCGCTTTTCGCATTCATCTTGTTGAATGTGACGATCTGGGAGACGCGCCGCTCGCCGTACTTCTGACGGACGTATTCGAGGACTTCGCCGCGACGATCCTTGCAAAAATCCACGTCAATATCCGGCGGCGAAATGCGTTCCGGATTCAGGAAGCGCTCGAAGATCAATCCGAATTGGAGCGGATCGATGTCGGTAATTCCCAAAACGTAAGCGACGAGCGAACCCGCCGCCGAACCGCGACCAGGCCCAACCGGAATTCCGCGTTGCTTCGCGAAATGGATGAAATCCCAGACGATCAGGAAATAGCTCACGAAGCCGGTCCGCTCCAGAATGTCGACTTCGTAGTCGAGCCGCTTGATCAGCTCCGAGTCGGTTCCGGCGCGCTCGCCGTAGCGATCGTGCAAACCTTTGTAACAAAGCTCGCGCAAATACGCTTCGCGGGTTTTCCCTTCCGGCACCGGGTATTCCGGATATTTCGAGACACCGAATTCCAGTTTGAGATTGATCCGCTCCGCGATCGCTAGCGTGTTTGTGATCGCCTCGGGATGATCCGGGAAGAGTGCCCGCATTTCGTCCGCCGACTTGAAGTAAAGCTCCGGCGTATATCGCATTCGCCGTTCGTCGTGCACCATCCGGCCGGTGCCGATGCAGACCATGACGTCGTGGGTCTCGTGGTGGCTCCGCTCGAGGAAATGCACATCGTTCGCTGCGACGAGCCCGAGCCCAAATTCCTTCGCCAACCTCGGCAACATCTCGTTGCACTTTTGTTGCACCTCGATGCCGTGATCGTGCATCTCGATGAAAAAATTGTCCGCGCCCAGAATGTCGCGAAATTCAGCGACGCTTTGCCGGGCCTTGGCGAGATTGTCTGACTGGATCGCCATGTTGATCTCGCCTTTGAGGCAACCGCTCAGCCCGATCAATCCGGCGGAATGTTTCGCGAGCAGTTCCTTGTCGATCCGCGGCTTGTAATGAAATCCGTCGAGATGCGCCGTGGAAATCATCTTCACCAGGTTGCGGTAACCGGCGTCGTCTTTCGCGAGGAGGGTGAAATGATAGGCGGCGTCGCGCTGATTGTTTGGCCGATCCTTCATCGCGCCCGGCGCCATGTACGCTTCGCAACCGATGATCGGTTTGAGCCCCGCATCGGTTGCTGCCTGGTAAAACTCGATCGCCCCGTGGAGATTCCCGTGATCGGTGATCGCGACCGCGGGCATTCCAAATTCCTTGGCTTTTTTCATCAGCTCCTTCATCCGCACCGCGCCGTCGAGGAAGGAGTATTCGGTGTGAAGATGAAGGTGGACGAAGGAATCGGAAGGCATCCGATGGCACTATAACCACGCGTCGTCCGAAGCGGTCAAATCTACGAGGGAGCGGGCGAAAAATTCTCACCCAATGGGCACGAAGGATCACAACGATTTCACAAACTTTGTGACCCTTTGTGTCCTTTGTGGAAGGTCCTTTTCCTTAGCTGAAAAAGGAATCTTACGTCCGAAAAAAATTCGATGTTGCATGTTTTCGACGTCGTTGCTAACAGAGCACGTGCGGCGATTCCCCGGCCGCGAATTTATTTCTCATGAAAAAGCTGGAAGCGATCATCAAGCCGTTCAAACTCGAGGAAGTGAAGGAAGCCCTGGCCGAGCTCGGCATCGAGGGCATGACAGTGACGGAAGTGAAGGGCTTCGGGCGGCAGAAAGGCCACACGGAGATTTATCGCGGCAGTGAATACACCGTGGATTTTCTGCCGAAAGTAAAAGTCGAAGTCGTTCTCGCGGACGAGATGGTCGACAAGGCCGTGACCGTTGTGGTGGGCGCGGCGAAGACCGGCAAGATCGGCGATGGAAAAGTTTTTGTGCTCCCAGTCGAGCACGCCGTGCGGATTCGCACGGAAGAAATCGGCGAAAAAGCAGTCTGAGTTACAACGGTTAAAAGAGTTACATCGTTACATCGAGTGCAAAATCACCGGTGTAACGATGTAACCTTTTTAACGATGCAACGTTTGTAACGAACACCCAATGGCCAAAGACAAAACCGCCTCCGACGTCAGCAAAATGATCAAGGACCACGACGTGAAACTCGTGGACTTCAAATTCACCGATCTGCCGGGTTCCTGGCAGCATTTCACGACCACACTCACCGAGTACAACGAGGAGATCTTCACTGACGGCCTCGGCTTCGACGGCTCGAGCATCCGCGGCTGGCGCGCCATTAATGCAAGCGACATGCTTGTCATCCCCGATCCGAGCACGGCCTGGATCGATGTCTTTAATGCGGAGCCCACGCTGAGTCTCATTTGCACGATTGTCGATCCGATCACGCGCGAACCGTACGATCGCGACCCGCGCGGTGTCGCAGAAAAGGCGGAAGCATATTTGCAAAGCACCGGGATTGCGGACACCGCGTTCTTCGGACCGGAAGCGGAATTTTTTATCTTCGACGAAGTCCGATTCAGCTACTCGGGTAATTCGTCATTTCATCTCGTCGACAGCGCGGAAGGCCATTGGAACAGCGCGCGAGAGGAGTTTCCAAATCTCGGTTACAAAATCCGCGCAAAAGAAGGCTACTTCCCGGTAGGACCGGCCGACAGCCTTCAGGACATTCGGAATGAGATGTGCCTCGAGCTGGAAAAAGCCGGCATCCCAATCGAGCGGCAGCACCACGAAGTCGCAACCGCCGGCCAGGCGGAGATCGACATTCGTTATGCGCCGATGAAAGCGATGGCTGATCATCTCCAGTACTACAAATACATCGTCCGAAACGTCGCGAAGCGGCACAACAAGAGCGTCACCTTCATGCCGAAACCGCTCTACGGCGACAACGGCTCAGGAATGCACACCCACATGTCCTTGTGGAAAGATGGCAAGCCGCTCTTCGCTGGAAATGGTTATGCCGGCTTGAGCGAGATGGCGCTCTTCTTTATCGGAGGAATTCTGCGGCACGCACCAGCTCTGACCTGTCTGACGAATCCGACGACGAACAGCTACAAACGGTTGGTGCCCGGATTCGAAGCGCCGGTGAATCTCGCTTATTCGGCCCGGAATCGTTCCGCGTCGATCCGCATCCCGACTTACTCCGCGAACCCGAAAGCGAAACGGATCGAGTTCCGCACGCCCGATCCCGCGGCGAACCCGTATCTCGCATTCTCCGCGCTACTCCTCGCGGGCTTGGACGGAATTCAGAGCCGGATCGATCCCGGTGATCCGCTCGACAAAAACCTCTATGAACTTCCGCCGGAAGAACTCGCCAACGTGCCGAGCGTTCCCGATTCCCTCAGCGGCGCGATCAAGGCGCTAACGGAAGACCATAACTTCCTCCTCAAAGGTGACGTCTTTAACGCCGACTTCGTCGCAAACTGGATCGAGATGAAACAAAAAGAATACGATGCCCTCCGTCTCCGCCCCCATCCCTACGAGTTCGCGATGTATTACGACGTGTAGGTCGGATCGACAGCGAGCGCCTTCCCGCGATGCAGAAGGTAAACATAAAAGACGTCCCCGATGAACTGTGGGATTCGCCGAGCGGAAAATTCGGCGGAGCGGGCAAGGAAATTTCGATCGCACTCGGGCGAAAACCGACTTCGACCGATTTGAAAGAGAGGCATCCATTCGATGTCGAGATCGCGCGGATCCCGCCCGGAAAAATTCCCTACCCGTATCACGCTCACAGCGCCCAGTGGGAATTTTACTACGTGCTTTCAGGCAAGGGCGTCGCGCGCCACAAAGATGGAACGAGTGCGATCGAAGCCGGTGACGCCTTTATTTTTCAGCCAGAAGAGCCGCACACTTTCCTGAATGATGGGGATGAAGATCTGGTGATGTTCCTCGTCGCGGACAATCCGATCGGCGAATCGTCGTATTATCCGGATAGCAAAAAGTGGCTGCTCCGTTCGCCAGAGCGCCGGCTTTTGCGCGGCGAAGCGCTGGACTACTACGACGGCGAGGAATAATGCCGCTTAACCATCGGCTCGCCGGCGGCCCCTCTTGAAATGAACCTCAAGCCCCCCTTCAGCGCAGCTAACCTGATCCCGGAGCGACAAGTTAGTCTGCTTATTCGCGTCGCAGCCGTGGCCATCGCCGCGTCATTTATTCTCTCCTGGAAACTCTGGATAACTTCGCGCCTCTTTCCGCTAATTCCCGTTAGCAACCAGTTGCCACCGATCCCTTACCCTTTTGATTACATTTGGTTTCTAACCTTGCTCGCTTTGCTGGCGGCTATCAGCGCCTTCGCCCGGCCACGCACACTTATTCTTGTTTTTCTCTGCCTTACGGTGGCGCTCAGCCTTTGGGACCAGATGCGCTGGCAGCCTTGGTTCTACCTATATCTTTCTATTCTGGCGGTAGTCGGCCTTTTCGCGGGATGGAAAAAGCCGGCGACCGCGCGGAATCAAGCCGCTCTCGATGCTTGCCGATTAACCGTCGCTTCTACCTATTTGTGGACCGGAATTCAAAAATTGAATGTCACCTTTATCCGGGAAACCTGGCCCGACATGGCGAGTTTCCTGCCGGGTGTCTGGCAATCCATCGTTAAGCAGGTTCCGTCCTTCGCGATTTTGATCATACCGCTGGTGGAGATTCTTGTTGGAGTCGGCCTGCTGACAATTCGATTTAGAGATCGCGCGGTTCTCCTGGCGACCGCGACTCATGGCGCCATCCTGATCCTGCTCGTTCTTACCGGCGAAAACGTCGTGGTCTGGCCATGGAACGTCGCGATGGTGCTTTTCGTTTGGATATTGTTCTGGCGGGATCAGCAAACCAGCGCGCGTAAGATTTTGGTAGGAAAGAAGGCTTTCCATTGGCTGGTCTTGCTCCTGTTTGGAGTGCTGCCTGCCTTCAGCTTTTTTGGCCTTTGGGATTCCTACCTTTCTTCATCGATTTATTCGGGGAGTACCGATCAGGCAGCCATCTACCTGAGTCCCGCGGTTCTGGCCCGGTTGCCGACGGCGATCCATCCGCACGTCTGGCAAAGTAGCCAACCCTTCTTTCTAGATGTTAACCGATGGGCCTATGCAGAGCTGCGCGTTCCGATTAATCC
>DATBCW010000075.1:0-9632 GCA_036270255.1 Chthoniobacterales bacterium | reverse complement strand
TCGGCGGACCATTTCCGGCAAATCTCCACGAGCCGTTTCGACAATCCAACGCACGCGGCCGGAATGGTGAGCCTTCCCGTGTTCAACGTCGTCAGCGCGACCTTCAATCCCTGGCCTTCCTTTGCGATCAGGTTCTCGCGCGGCACCCGGACGTCGGTGAATTTCACGATGCCGTTGTAGAGAGCGCGCAGCCCCATGAAGTGGCAGCGATACGTGATCTCCAGCCCCGGCGAATCGACGTCTACGATGAACGCGCTGATTTGTTTGCGCTCCTTGCCGTTCACGATCTTCGGAGGCGTCTTCGCCATCACCACGAGCACACCGGCTTTGATCAGGTTCGTGCACCAGAGTTTTTCGCCGTTCAGGACCCACGCCGTTCCGTCCTCGGAAAGGTCCGCGCGCAGACTCATGTTCGCCGGATCGGAGCCGGCGTTCATTTCCGTCAGCGCGAAGGCCGAGATCTCCTTGCGCGACACCCGCGGCAGATATTTCGCCTTCTGTTCCTCCGTCCCGAAAAGAAGAAGCGGTTGCGGAACGCCAATCGATTGGTGGGCCGAGACGAGCGCGGTCAGGTTCGCGTCCCAACTGCCGAGGAGCATCGCGGCCCGGCCGTAATTGACCTGCGATAATCCGAGCCCGCCGTACTGCTTCGGCACTTTGATGGCGAACGCGCCCATCGCGAACAACTCATCGATGTTTTTCTGCGGGATCTCACCGGTCCGGTCGATCTCGTCTGCGTCCACGTTGTCGCGGAGATAACTGCGGAGCTCGGCCAGAAAGCTTTCGCCTGCGGCCGCATCCTCGGCGCTCTGTTTCGGAAAAGGAAAAATCCGGTCGAAATCGAACCGGCCAATAAAAAGGTTGCTCGCGAAACTGCCGCGTTCATCGAGCGGATCACGGGAGCTTTCCGCAAGTTCCAGCGCGGCCGCCTTGCCCGCGGACATCTTCGACGTGTCGATGACCGGCGCCGCAGCCTTCGCTGTTGTTTCCTCAGCAATCTGTTTTTCGGGTGCTTCGAGCGACGATTTCATGGGTCATCTCCCTTCGTAAAATGTACTGCCGTTCTGGGCGTGCTGGCGAAGCAAATCGCACGGCGCGAATTTGTCGCCGGCGCGGGAATGAATTCCATCCAGGTCGGTCACGACTTTCTTCAGGCCGACGCTCTCGGCGAACCGGAGCGGCCCGCCGCGGAAGACAGGGAAACCGGTCCCGAGAACCATTCCGTAATCGGCGTCGTCCGGCGTCGCGACGACCTTTTCCTCGAGGCAGCGCGCCGCCTCGTTCACCATCAGGTAAACGAGACGATTCGTTATGTTCTCCAAACCAAATTTCTCGCCGGATTCCTGGCGCCACTGTTGTAACGACTCGTTAGGCGTCTGCTGTTTGCCTTCGTATTTGTAGAAGCCGGCGCCGGTTTTCCGGCCAAGGATTTTCGCGGAATACATTTCCTTCAGAATCGTTGGAGGACGATCGCGATCCCCAAATGCTTTCTCGAGCGTCGCCGCAATGTCGACGGTGATATCCACTCCGATCTCGTCGATTAGCCGCAACGGCCCCATTGGCATCCCCCACTCCAGCAACGCGCCATCGATCTCCTCTGCGCTCACCCCGTTCTGGAACAGCTCCGCCGCATCCAGGAGATACGGAAACAAAACGCGGTTCACCAGGAAGCCAGGCGAATCCTGGACCAAGACCGGCAGCTTACCGATTTGCCGGGCGAACCCCAGCGCGCGCTCTCGAGTTTCTTCAACCGTGTCGCGGCCAACGACTACTTCGATCAGCTTCATCCGGCTGACCGGATTGAAAAAATGCAGGCCGACAACGCGCGCCGGCATGGCCGTGCTCCGGGCCAACTCGTCGATCGGCAGGGCCGACGTGTTCGTGGCGAGGATCGCCGTCTCCGGCGTGTTCGCCGCCAGCTCTCCGAAGATTTTCTTTTTGATCTCGAGCTTCTCCGAGGCGGCTTCGATTACGATTTGGACGTCGCGTAGTGGCACCGGCTGAGTCGAAGCAACAATGCGCGCGCGGCCCTCCTTGGCTTTCTCTTCCGTCATCAAACCGCGCTTCACCGCGTCGCCGTAAGTCTTGTCGACGTTCGCCAGTCCGCGATCAACCGCCGCGGTGTCGACGTCGCGCAAAATAACCGATACGCCCCGCGAGCTCAGCCATTGCGCGATCCCGGAACCCATGACGCCGGCGCCAATGACCGCGGCGTGTTGGATTTTTTCGGATGCGGTCTTGGAAGAGCCTTTTCGGTATTTGTCTGCGAGAAAGAAATTTCGAATCAGGTTTTGCGTCGCCTCGGTCGCGCCGAGTTCGCTGATCGCATCGACTTCCATGGCGAGCGATTCGTCGACCGACAATTCACCGGCGCGTTTGATAATTTCAAAGGCGCGCCCTGGCGCGGCGTTGGTGCTCGGCTTTGGTGCGCTTAACTCCTGCGAGACCGCAGGCGTCGCCATTTTGCGTTTCCCTTGCGCCAGCTTCTTTCGCGCGGCCTCGAGCAGTTGCTCTTTCGGAACGACTTCATCAACAAGCCCGAGCTTCAATGCCTCCGCAGCACCATGAAGTTTTCCTTTCAAAATGACTTCGGCTGCGTTCGCGGCACCGACCAGCCTCGGCAACCGCGTCGCTCCACCCCAAGCCGGAACTAATCCAAGGCCCGTCTCCGGCAAACCGATCTTCGTCGCGGGATCGTCCGACGCGACCCGGTAATCGCAGGCCAGCGTAATCTCGTAACCGCCACCGGCACACGCCCCATGAATCGCGGCCACGCTCGGCACCTTCAGCGCCGCAAGCCGATTGAAAACCTTCTGGCCTTCCGCGATGAAACCGCGCATCTCGCCGGCTTGCGCCTGCCGCAGCAACGTCTTCAGGTCCGCGCCTGCGATGAAGATCGACTTCTTCGCCGAGGTCACAATCACACCCTTGATTGAGGCGTCCTTCTCGATCGCATCGACGTGCTCCCGCAGATTGTCCATCGTCGCCGCATCGAAAATGTTCGCGCCCGATGCCGGCCGGTCGAACGTCAGAAGACAGATTCCGTCTTCACCGATTTCGCGCCGAATCATTGGCCCCGCTGCTGTCGCCGTCATCCGGTTCATATTGGCGAGATTCGCCAAAATTCCAAGCGGAGACGCGCTGGCTGTAGCGACGGCGGTCTGTCGCCGTAAACACCCTCCGTACGGCGACAGAGCGCCCTCGCTACAACAATTGCGCTCCGCCGAACCGAATGTTAGAAAGCTCGGCGTCGCGCCGCGGTCCCGGGTTCAATTGCTCATCCTTATGGTCGGAAAAATTCTCCTGCCGGAAATCCGAGACTTGATTGCAGAACGCAATTTCGGGGCGCTCCGGGAATTATTTCGGGAAATGCCGCCGGCTGACGTGGCCGAAGTAATCCTCGATCTGCCCGAGGATGAGCAGGTCATAATCTTCCGGCTGCTGCCCACGCCGCTCGCGGCCGACGTGTTCGAATATCTGGAACCCGACGCGCAACAACAGTTGCTCCGCGCCATGGCCCACGAACAAGTGGTCGCGATCTTGAACGAAATGACGCCGGACGATCGCACGGCGCTTCTCGAGGAAATGCCAAGCGCGGCCGCGCGGCAACTCATCAAGCAACTCACGCCGGACGAACGCCGTATCGCCCAGGCGCTCCTCGGTTATCCCGAAGGCAGTATCGGCCGTTTGATGACGCCTGACTTCGTCGCCGTGCACGACGATTGGACGGTCAAGGAAGTGCTCGATCACGTCCGCGAATTCGGCCGAGACAGCGAGACACTCAACGTAATCTATGTCGTCGACGACCGCGGCAAGCTGATCGACGACCTGCGGATGCGCGAATTCCTCCTCCGCCCGTTCGAGGCAAAAGTGAGTGACTTTCGCGACCGCACTTTTGTGGCGTTGAAGGTGAACGACACCCAGGAAGAAGCGCTCAACGCCTTCCGAAAATACGATCGCGTCGCGCTACCGGTCGTAGATTCCAACGAAGTGCTCGTTGGAATCGTGACGAGCGACGACATGCTCGACGTTGCCGAAGAAGAAGCGACCGAAGACATCCAGAAACTCGGCGGTTTGGAAGCGCTCGACGAACCATACACCACGATCTCTCTGGCCCGCATGGTCAAGAAACGCGCGACGTGGCTGATCATTCTCTTCCTCGGCGAAATGCTCACCGCGACGGCCATGCAAGGTTACAATGGCGAGATCGAGAAGGCGGCAATTCTCGCGATGTTTTTACCGTTGATCATTTCCAGCGGCGGCAATTCCGGATCGCAGGCGACAACGTTGGTGATTCGGGCGATGGCGCTGGGCGAATTGCGTTTGGGAGATTGGTTCCGGGTTGTGCGCAAAGAGCTTCTCTCGGGTTTATCGCTTGGACTCATTCTTGGGACGATTGGATTTTTCCGGATCACGCTCTGGCAGTATCTCCACATTTTTGACTACGGGAAATATCATTGGCTGGTTGCGTTCACGGTGGGCGTTGCGCTTATCGGCGTGGTCTTGTGGGGCACGATCAGTGGAGCGATGCTTCCCTTCCTCCTCCGACGTTGCCGTCTGGACCCGGCAACCTCTTCCGCGCCTTTCGTGGCGACACTCGTGGATGTGACCGGCTTGGTAATTTATTTCAACGTCGCGCTTTTCATTCTTCGCGGAACGCTGCTATAGCCCCGTTGTGAAAAACTGGATCCTTGCGCTCCTTCTCGCGCCGATCGCTCTGAGTTCCGCGCACGCGACGACCAAAGGCCTTAGCCAGATTGTGACCCCCGATTTGCAGGCGCCCGGCGATTTGTCACTCAGCTTCCAGGCCCAGAGCCAGTTCATCGGCAACCCTTACGAGCTACAAGCGGAAATGGGATTGACCGATCGCGCCGAGTTCGCGGTTTTCCGCGGCCTGAAACCGGACGATTGGATTTTCGGAACCGAGTTTGGACTGCTGATCCAGGAGCCATTTCTCCTCTCGACGGGCTTCGCCAACTGGTCACCGCACACAGACACGGACCCGCAGCCGTTCCTCGAAGGAGGATATTACACTGAGCACCATAAGTTCATCGTCGGCGCCATCCATGCCGGTTACAAAAACGAAGCGATCCTCGGTTACGCCTACGATTTCAACAAAACGTGGCGCGCCCAGGTGGATTTCCAGAGCGGCTCCGAGAATTCAGTCACCCTCGGCTTCACCTGCAACATCACCCGTGATTTTCAAACCAATCCCGCCCTCTACATCAACAATGGCCCCGGTCATGAGCTCGGGGGTTACGTGGTCTTCACTTACACCGCTCATCTTTTCGGCCAACACCGTGAAGCCGACCAAAACAATTCCAAGTAATCACGACGATTTCAGCATTGCCTTGCTCGTCATGCGGGGTGCAATGGTATAGCTGGCTTATGTTCTCGATCCGCCAATTCTTTGGTCACGACGAAAAGTTTTTCGATCTGCTCGAAGCCAGCGCCCAGCAGGCCGACAGCAGCGTCCACCATCTCGTCGCGCTCCTCGGCAAACTGGAGCATCACGAGCGGCCGCAAAGCCTCGAGGAATTCGTCGCCAGCCGGCGCGAAGACAAACGCATCACTCAGGAGCTCACGGAACAACTCTGCAAAACGTTCATCACTCCTCTTGAGCGCGAAGACATTCAGGCCCTCGCCGCGGCGCTCTATAAGATTCCGAAGACGGTTGAGAAAATCGGCGAGCGGATCCTGATTTTCCCGGCCGACCTTCACGGACGCAGTTTCAAAAAGCATCTCGATTTACTCGACCAAGCGGCCGAAGCCGTTCTTGCCATGGTGAAAGAACTTCGCAAAGGCACCGACATCGCGCGCGCCCGCGAGATGAATGCCCGTCTTCAAACTATCGAAGGCGACGCCGATAAGCTGGAGCTGGAGCTGCTCCACGATCTCTACCACGGCGACTACGACACGAAGCACATCATTTTCCTGCGTGACCTCTACGACCTTTTGGAAAAAGTCATCGACCGCTGCCGCGATGCCGGCAACGTAATCCTGCAGGTGGTCCTGAAGCATTCCTGATCCGCCATCCCAGTTCGCCGCATGATCCTGTTCATCATCGTGGTGCTCGCGGCCGTCGCGTTCGAATACATCAACGGCTTTCACGACGCCGCGAACGCGATCGCTACCGTCGTCTCGACGAAAGTGCTCACGCCGCGGCAGGCCATCGCGATGGCCGCGTTTTTCAATCTGACCGGTGCGCTCATGGGCACCGCGGTCGCGTCGACGATCGGCAAAGGGATTGTCGACACGAAAGTCGTCGACATGAAAACGGTGCTGTGCGCGTTGCTGGGCGCGATCATCTGGAATCTGCTCACGTGGTGGCTCGGGTTGCCGTCCAGTTCCAGTCACGCGCTCATCGGCGGGTTGTGCGGCGCCGCGCTTGCGACCGCCCATGGTGACTGGTCGGTCTTGAAATGGAATACCGGCCTGATGCCGAAGGTCGTCGTGCCGATGTTTACGTCGCCTGTCATCGGCTTTTTGCTCGGAGCATTCTTAATGGGCCTGCTCTTCTTAATTTTGCGGTCGTTCACCCCGCATTTTATCCATTCGATCTTCGGCAAACTCCAACTGGTCAGCGCCGCCTGGATGGCGCACAGCCACGGCACCAACGACGCCCAAAAGACGATGGGCATCATTGCGCTCGCTCTTTTCACCGGAACCAAAACGGGAGTCTTCAAAGATCTGCCGCCGATGTTTCATTTCCTGAACACGCCGGACTTCGTGGTGGCGAAATGGGTCGTCGTCCTTTGCGCCGCGACGATGGCCGCAGGCACGGCCGCGGGCGGCTGGCGAATCATTCGGACGCTTGGACATAAAATGGTGAAGCTGCAGCCGGTGCACGGGTTCGCCGCGGAAACGAGCGCCGCTGTCATTATTCAAGTCGCGAGCAATTACGGCATTCCGCTTTCGACAACCCACGTCATCTCGACCTCAATCATGGGCGTCGGCGCCATGAAACGTTTTAGCGGTGTGAAATGGAGCGTCGTCGAACGCATCGTCTGGGCCTGGATCTTCACCCTGCCGGCAACCGCGCTCATCGGCTACGTGCTCGAACGGTTGCTTCGGTAACACTGTCGCTCGACTATCGAATGAGAGAATAGCCCAGCGTTTTAACGCTGGGACCAATCTCGCGATTTG
The DNA here is from genome assembly GCA_036270255.1 of Chthoniobacterales bacterium. GTDB lineage: Bacteria > Verrucomicrobiota > Verrucomicrobiia > Chthoniobacterales > UBA10450 > AV80. The sequence continues at coordinate 2,486 of DATBCW010000075.1, read as the reverse complement.
TCCGAGTCCCGAAGCGGACGAAAGAATCTCTCCATTCTGCGAATGCTCCTTCCGTCCCAGACGGGACTTACTTTCCTCTTTTGATGTCATTCCCCAGCGTTAAAACGCTGGGCTATTATCGTCTGACGCGCAACCGTCCCCGGCGCGCCCTTGTTCCCAAACTCTGTTTGGGAATGCACTTGTCCCGGAAACTCCGTTTCCTTTTTTTCACTATCGAGCCAATTCCTTGATCACGCTCTCCATTCCGCTCACGACCAACGTGAACCGATCGTAGTCCAGCTTGTCCGGCGTATCGGTCGGCTCGTGGTAATGCGGGTACCGGAACGGTGCGGTGTCCGTAACCATGATCGCTGGATAACCGCATTGCCAAAACGACCATTGGTCCGACCAGCCGATTCCGGGAATGGCGTCCGGCAACGACGCGCCTTCGCATGGCAGTTTCCCCGTTTTTCGAAAAGCCGAAACTGTCGTGCGCAAAAGCGAGCGCGAATTCGTATTGGCTGCGAACCCGATGAAGTTGCCTTTGCTCGGATAAAAGAAACCGAGGCCGGCTGATGGATAGTTTTGGGAATGCGGCGCGTCCGAAAAATACGCAATCGTTTCCAGGCTGATCATTCCGGCGATGCGATCCCCGCGCGCTTTGCAGCTCTTTGCATAAACGAAACTTCCCATCTCTTCCGTTTGGAAATACGGCGGCTCCTCATTCACGAAGGCTACGAAGCGTAGCGTCTTTTTCGGGGATTTACCCGCGAACCGCCGCGCCAGAGCGAGCAGCGCAGCTACGCCACTCGCATTGTCATTCGCGCCGGGCGACCCGGAAACGGAATCGTAATGCGCACCGACAACAAAAATTTCCGGCGTGGAACCGCGAATCTCGACTTCGATGTTATGAAGGGCGCGACCGCGCAACTCGTAACTGTTTCTCCGCGGAGCCAAGCCCGCGGAAGTGAAAGACGATTCGATGAACTCAGCCGCTGCCATGAGCTGCGGATAGCGACTCATGTTCCGCTCGCCGATCTCGATCGCGAGCTTCTGCACGTCCGCCATCAATTCGGCGCGCAGCGCTTTCTCATCGTCATCGAGCGTAGCCGCAGCCGATGTATTTCTTCCAGGCATCCTGATTCCAAAAACCCAAACCAACAGAACGATAACAAGCAGGGCTATCGCAATCCGGAGAATACTCCCGACGACGCGTCGAACATTCACCCGATCTTTTTCCGGAAGCGCAACGCGCAGATGCAGAAGAGGACAGCGGCCATGGCGGACATGGTGGCGAGTGATTGCCAATACTCGAAAAAGTTCGCGCCGCGCAGAATGATAGCACGAATGAGCGAGATGAAATAAGTGGTCGGCAGGACCGAGCCAAGCGCGTAGAAAATCCAGGGCATCGTTTCGCGGGGGAAGATGAAGCCGGAGAAAAAGACGCTCGGCAAAACGAACATCATCGACATTTGGAGAGCCTGCATCTGGTTCTCAGCCTTCGTTCCAACGAAGAGGCCGATGCTGAGCAAAGCGAAGCAATAAACGAAGGTCGCGACCAGCAGCGCCACGACGTTGCCGGCGATCGGAACGGCGAAAAGAAAACGCATGATCGAGAAGAGCAACATCGCCATGAGCATGCCGATGCAAAGATATGGCACGAGCTTGCCCAGCATGAGACCCCATCGGCTGAGCGGACTAACGAGTAGTTGCTCAAGGGTCCCGCGCTCGCGCTCGCGGACCACGGCCATCGCGGTGGCGAAGGTGGTGCCGATTTGGAGAACGACGCCGATCACGCCCGGCACATAAAAGTTCGGGCTGCGCATGGTCGGGTTGTAAAGCATCTGGGGCCTAATCTCCACGGGCACAGCCCGCCGCCCGGTCTCGTTCATCATCATTTCAACGGATTGAGTGAGGGCGACACCGAGCGCGGTGTTGAGGGCCTGCAACGCCGTGGTCGAGCTCGAGCCGTCGATCAGCAACTGGACTTGGGCCGGATGGCCGGAGCGAAGATCACGGGTGAAATGGGGCGGAATTTGCATGCCAACGGAAGCGCGGCCTTTCCGGATCTCGCTCGCCATTTCGTCAGCGTTCTGGACTTCGCCGACGATTCGAAACGTTTCCGTATTTACAAAGCGATCGAGGAACTGCCGGCTCTCGACGGTGCGATCTTCGTTCAAGATCACCATCGGCATGTGTTTCACGTCGTTGTCGAGCGCGTAACCAAACGCGATCATTTCGATGAGCGGCGGAAAGAGCATGAAGAACAGCGTCATCGGGTCGCGCAGGACCGTGATGAATTCCTTGAACAGAATCGCGTTCAGGCCGCGGAAGGGCGCGCGTTTCATGGCGTTTCGGCAGGCTTCTTCTGTAGCCGCTTCGCTGTGCGAAGCGTGAGAAGAACCGTCGCTACCAACCCGGCGTCGCCCACAGGGCGACGGCTACAGAAGAGCGCGTGTTTCACGCGGCTTTATCCTGGTTATTTTCGCCCGCGTGTTTCGCCGTTA
>DATBCW010000074.1:0-4288 GCA_036270255.1 Chthoniobacterales bacterium | reverse complement strand
ACTTCGGCGAAGTGCGCGTTCTCGGCCAGAAATCCGTATCCGGGATGGATCGCATCCACGTCGCCGACTTCCGCCGCGCTCATGATCCGATCGATTTTTAGATAACTCTCCGAACTTGGCGGGGCGCCGATGCAAATCGCTTCGTCGGCGAGCTGGACGTGGAGCGAATCGACATCCGCCTCGGAATAGACCGCGAGAGTGCGGATGCCGAGCTCTTTGCACGCGCGGATGATCCGCAACGCAATCTCGCCCCGATTCGCGATTAAGACTTTCTCGAACATCAGTTGAGAGCCGTTAGTTGAGACTCAGCTCAACTCTCAACTATTTCACCCGGAACAGCACCTGGCCGAACTGCACCGGCTTGCCGTTCTCCGCCACAATCTCGGCGATGACGCCTTTGGTTTCCGCTTTGATTTCGTTCATGACTTTCATCGCCTCGATAATGCAGACGACACTTTCTTCGGAGACTTCCTTGCCCACATCGACAAACGCCGCGGCCTCGGGCGAACCAGCCCGGTAAAAAGTGCCGACCATTGGCGAAACGATGTCCTTGAGCGTGGCACTCTTTTCGGGCGCGGCGGCGGGAGCGGGCGCGCTAGCCGCGGACGCGGCGGCCGGGGTTGCCGTTGTTGCCGGCGCTGGCTGCGTGAAAACGGTTTGGTCGCCCGCTCCTTTTTGGAGCTTGAGGCGAAAACCGTCCTTCTCCATTTCGAAGACCGACAAGTCGTTCTTCTTCATCAAATCGATGACGGCTTTGATGTCTTTGAGGTCCAAGGTGCTGGCTCCGTGGTCGAGGCTGGGCGTTTAGGTAACGCGGTTTTCCCGGGCAGGTCAAGTAGCCGAATCGTTTCCCTTTCCTAATCGTGCTCGTGCTCGTGATCGTAATCGAAGGCCGGAAGATCGATCACGAGCAGGAGCACGAGCACGATTAGGATTGGAAGGCTGAATCGCGGACGATCCGGCCATCCCGCATTTCAACGCGCCGTGAGGCGGCCCGCGCCACTTCTTCGCTGTGAGTGACGACGATCAAAGTCGTCATCGCCTCGTGACCAATCTTTTCCAGTAGCTCCATAACAGAGGAGGCGGATTGCGAATCGAGATTTCCGGTGGGTTCATCGGCGATCAAGAGCGACGGACGGTGAATCAGGGCGCGGGCAATGGCGGTTCGCTGTTGCTCGCCGCCGCTGAGTTGATGAACGAAGTGATCGGCCCGCTCCCGTAGTCCGACGAGTTCGACCAACTCGTCCGCGCGCTTGTCGCTCTCGGACTGCGCGATTCCCTGGAGAAGTAGAGGCAGCGAAATATTTTCCCGCACGTTCATCGTCGGCAGCAGATTGAAAAATTGGAAGACGAGCCCGACCCCGCGCCGGCGGAATTGGGTCAAGGCGGCGTCATCGGCCGAATGCAACGCCAGTCCGTCGACGAAGATTTCGCCACTCGTCGGATGATCGAGCCCGGCGAGGAGATGAATGAGAGTGCTCTTGCCGCAACCGCTGGGCCCGGTGATGGCCACGAATTCGTGCCGCGCAATCTCCAGTGAAACTCCGGCGAGGGCGTGCACGGTGCGTTGGCCGCTCGTATAGTCGCGAAACAAATTCTTGAGCGTGATCAAGCCAGCTTTATCCGCCAGCGAATCGCTCGGTGCAAACCAGGCTGACTTCAGGATCGTGGATGAGAACGACGACCTCATCGTCGTCGACAAGCCGCCGTTTCTCTTGATTCATCCGACGAAGCCAAGCGCGGCGCGGACGCTCTGGGGCGAGCTGAAACAACTGCTCGCGTTTGAGATCGCCAACGGCGGCCAGGTTTCCATTGTGAATCGCCTCGACCGCGAGACCAGCGGGCTCGTCCTCGTCGCCAAAAATTCTGCGAGCGCGCGCCGTTTCGGTTTGCTCATGCAAGAGCAGCGGATCGCGAAGGAATATCTCGCCATCGTCTGGGGTTGGCCGGAATGGGAAACGACCTCAGTCGATGCGCCGCTGGCCCGGCAGGGCGCCCATGTGCCCTGGGCGATCTGGCTCAAGCAAATGATCCATCCGGCCGGGGTACCGGCTCGAACGGATTTTCGGGTCGAGAACCGCTTTGTGCGCGACCCAGGAGAGCGTTTCGCGGTCATCCGCGCTTTTCCGCAGACCGGCCGCACCCATCAAATCCGCGTGCACCTCTCCTCGTTAGGCCATCCGATCGTCGGCGATAAGATCTACGGGCCGGATGAAATGCTTTACCTCGAATTCATCGAGACCGGCTGGACGCCGAAACTCGGGCGCCAACTCTTGCTGCCGCGCCACGCCCTCCACTCAGCCGCGCTCGAAGTTGCGAACAGCGAACGCTGGACAAGCAATTTGCCGCCGGATTTGCAAGCCTTCTGCTGTAGCGACGGCGCTCTGTCGCCGTGACTCGCGTGGGGACGGTGACAGAGCGCCGTCCCTACAACTGCCCGTTAATCGGTCGTTACCTTGATGTCCGTCAGCTTGATCGTTTTGCCGTTGAAGTTGTGCTCCGTCGCCAGAGTCAGCCCGCCGAAGGTTTGGAATTTTTCCCAGGTGGCCTGCATTCCCTTCCCATCGGCTGGCATGTAATCCCAGGCTTTCAGCAGCTTCGTCTGCGGGTCGAGATACATGACGTAACGATCGGTCGGCGTTAATCCGACACTGTCGAAACTCAGATTGATTGTCTCCATACTGGTGCCGCCCATGTCCTTCGGCCCACCCGCTTCCACTTTTACCCCTTTATCGCGGAGCTTGAGCGGGGCGAGCAGCCAGTAGGAATCGTTGACCCAACGCGCGTAGGCCGTTTTCTCGTCTCCCTCCTTGGGCGGGTTCGCGAGATTCGCCGTCGCGTCGTGATCCTTCCCCTCTTTGTCCTTCCACTTCACATTGTCGGTCCCGGCCGCGACATTCCATTTGTGCGCGGCGCTGAAGAGCTGTTTGCCGTCTCCTTCAACGACGAAATTGAAATCGATCTCGTGGACCTTGGACCAATTGTCACCGCCGCTCGCCTTCCAAAGATCGACCGCCGCCGGCGGAAGATTCGTTGCCGCATCGTCAGCCGCCAGCGCCGCCATCCCCACGCCGATCAAACAAATCCCGAACGCAATTAGGGTTTTCATAAGGCCAAGCGTGGCAGAGCACCCGATAAATTGCAATTGAACCCACTCGCAATATCGTTGCCGTTCGCTCCATGAAATTTTCCCGGCTCGCGCTAATTGCCCTCCTTCTCGGATTGCTCCCCCCAATGGCGGGCGCCGCGACCGATCGCATCTCGACGCATTTCTCTTCGGACACCGTGGACGCGCCGAGCTTCGAGGTCTCGGCCCAGACGGCCTATCTGGTGGGAATCATCGGCAATCCCAACAGCTACGAAGTCGCCGCCCAATTTTTTACGGCCCGCTGGCGCTGGGGCGTGGTCGAGCGCGACAGCTGGCTTCAGGGTTACAACCAGATCTACGCAACTTTCATGACCGAGCCGCTCGTGCGCGGTCCGGAGAATTTTTATTACGGAATCTCGCTTGGTTTTCGTTACAACTTCGCGAAGCCCGGCGCGCGTCTCGTGCCTTACGTCTCTGGCGGGGTGGGTCTCGGCTGGCTCGATAGCCACGCCAACATTTACGGCGCGCAAGGACAGGATTTCACCTTCAATATTCTGACCGCTACCGGCGTCTCCTACAAAATGAATGACCACTGGAAACTCGAGGCCGGCGTTCAGTACCAGCATCTTTCCAACGGCGGCCAGACCGATCCGAACCCGAGCGTCAATCTTCTCGGGCCGCAGTTCGCGGCGACCTACTCGTTCTAGTGGCCGCTCCTCAGGAAAACGTTTTGGTCGTTCGACGCGGCCTGTTCGACGAACTCGGCAGCTTTCACGGGTTGAATTTCGAGCCGGAAAAATATCTGAGCGCTTTACTCTCGCGCGGGAACAATTTTTTTCTGCCGCGCGCCCAGGCCGAGAACGACCCGACATACAAGCAGATCATCCCTTACGCCCTGATCGCGCACGGCGACACCGTGCTCCACTATGTGCGCGGGAAGAAAGCCGGCGAGCAACGCCTGGTCGCGAAAGGCTCGATCGGGATCGGCGGTCACATGAACGACACCGACGAATCTCTGTTCGCGTGGGACGAAGCGGCTTATCGGGCCGGCGTCGAGCGGGAGGTGAACGAGGAAATCAAAATCGATTCACCGTTTGAAGACCGAATCGTGGCGCTTTTAAACGACGACACGACCGAAGTGGGCCGCGTTCATCTCGGCATTGTCCATGTCTTCAGGTTAGCTGAACCGAAGGTGCAGAA
>DATBCW010000073.1:0-43621 GCA_036270255.1 Chthoniobacterales bacterium | reverse complement strand
CTTGGCTGCAGGAACCCGATGGGGGCCGCGGAATTGAACAATTCCGCTGGCAAAAGGTCCAAAATGCCGTTGTGGCACCCGATTTGCTGAAAAATGAGTCTCCAACTCCTATGAAAAAGAATAGCCAAATCCTCAAGCCCCGCACCCTTTCACTCGGTGACCTGATCCTCGCGGTCAGTTCCTGCACCAAGAATACCAAGGAAACCGTCGCGGCGGTGGCCGATCTGCTCGGCAGCGGCCAGGTACGCGTGGAAAACAACGGCCGGTTTACCCGCGCCCGCGTTTTCTAGTCGCGTCCCACTAAAGCTTTCCGAAAAGCGTCGCTTTGCGGTCGAACCGCGGAAGCGGCGCTTTTTGCTGTACAAAATGCTTTGCGTTTGGGATCGCGCTTTTATCTTCGCTGAGTGATCGATCGTTATTCCCGGCCACGGATGCGCCAGCTTTGGTCGGACGAGCGCAAGTTCCAGATCTGGTTGGAAATCGAGACTTTGGCTTGCGAAGCGATGGCCGAGCTGGGCCAAATCCCGCAGGAGGATGCGGCCGAGATCCGGAAGAAAGCGCGGTTCTCTATCCCCGAGATTGCCGAGATCGAAAAGCGGACGAATCACGACGTCATCGCTTTTCTTGAAAACGTCGCCGCCTCCGTTGGACCTGCGGCGCGTTGGATACACCAGGGGCTCACGTCGTCGGACATTCTGGACACGACGCAGGCGGTGCAACTGACGGAAGCATGCGGGATTCTCGCGGAGGATCTGGTGGCGCTTCGAGCCGTCATCGCAGCGCAAGCGCGTCGCTACAAAATGACCCCGATGATCGGACGGAGCCACGGCATTCACGCGGAGCCGATCACTTTCGGACTCAAGCTTGCGCTGATGTTCGACGAGTTTGGCCGGGCCGAAGAGCGTCTCGCTCAAACGAAAGAGCGGATCCGGGTGGGGAAACTGAGCGGCGCCGTTGGGACCCACGCCCATCTCGATCCGGTGATCGAACAAAAGGTTTGCGAGAAGCTCGGATTAAGAGCGGCGAAAATTTCCACGCAAATCATTCAGCGCGATCGCCACGCCGAATTTGGGACAACGCTGGCGCTGATCGCGTCGAGCATCGACCGGTGGGCGACCGAGTTTCGGCATTTGCAACGGACCGAAGTTTTGGAGGTGGAAGAATTTTTCGGAGAGGGGCAGAAGGGAAGTTCGGCGATGCCGCACAAGCGGAACCCGATCACGGGCGAGCGGCTTAGCGGGTTGGCGCGAGTGTTACGCGGCAATGCGATGGTCGGGTTGGAAAACGTGGCGCTTTGGCACGAACGCGACATCAGCCATTCGAGCGCGGAGCGAATCGTCCTCCCGGACTCATCGACCTTGCTGGATTACATGCTCGCGAAACTGACCGAGCTCGTCGAGGGACTGCAGGTTTATCCTGAGCGGATGCGGCAGAATCTGGAGTCGAGTAAGGGACTCTATTTCAGCCAATCATTGCTCCTGGCTTTAACCGGAAAAGGCGCGGAACGGAAGAGTGCCTATGAAGCGGTGCAGAGGGCTGCGATGAAAACGTGGAAAGGTTCCGAATCGTTCGCCGAGAACGCAAAGCGCGAGCCAGACATCATGGCTCGGTTGTCGGAATCGGAAATCGACGCGCTGTGCTCGCTCGATGTTCATCTCCGGCACGTCGACGAAACATTTCGCGCGGTCGGTTTGGATTAAGTCGGTGCCGCGGCGTTCAACACGAATTCGGCGATGCGCTGCGACGGGTCGAGCCGCACCTGCGCGGTTTCGAATTCGCTGACGGCGCGCGATTGGGGATCGAGAATCACGCGCACGCGGGTGCCTGCCGGTTGCAAGACCAACTGCGCGACCTCGAACCGATCCGACAACTCGACTCCCGCGACCTTGAACTGTGCGATGAGCTGCATCGTCATTGGCGCAGCGGCACCGGCGGTCACCTGGATCGACGCGTTTTGATTCACGAGCGCGAGATCTGTAATTACTAATTGATTGCGCGTCTGGACCGCCTTCGCCGGTTGTCTTGTTGGCAACACGCGCATTGTTCGAATTTGACCGGTCGCATCGAGTTCCACCGGCCCAATCTCAAATCCGGCCAGCAGGTTTTCCGCTGGTGCCGAGGAATGCGTGAGCGACAAAGTTGAGGCTGTCGGACGGGCGCGAATCGCACCAATCTGAAATCGCGGCGTAAATTGGACGGCCACTACTTCCATTCCAAGTCCGAGAACAACTGAGCTGCCGTTGGCCCCCGCGAGACTGGTGATTCTTGGCGGCGACGGAGAGACGGAAGGAGTTGGCGGCGGCGGAGAAACAGCCGGAGGTGAAGGCGGTGGGGTTGGCTCCGTTACAATGGGAGGAGGTTGTGGAGGTGGAGCGGCCGGAGCTACTGGTTCCATGGCCGCACCACGTCCATTTTTCTTCGGGGATTTCTGCCCGTTTCCGGGGCGTTCCGAGATCTTCGTCGGCAGCGGACCTTTGGTCAGCGCTTCTCGGACTAGCGTGACCAGCGCTTCCGATCGGAATGGCTTTTCGATGGTCGCCACGACGTTTCTATACTTACGCGCAGTCGCCGCCATCTCCGAGACATGGCCGGACATCATCACCACTGGCACCCGAGCGGTCGTTTCGTTTTGCAACAATCGCTCGCAGACCTGGTCGCCACGAAGATCAGGCAGGCTGTAATCGAGCAACACCAAGTCGGGCAGCATTACTTCGGTTCGGCGCAATCCTTCGCTCCCGGTAAAAGCGGTTACGATCTGGAGGCTGGGATCAGCGGTGCCGAGAGCGTCTTCGACGAAGATCAACAGCATCTCCGTGTCATCGATGACAACGATCTTCTTTCCGGTCTTAACTGCCGGTTTCGGTGGTGGCGGCTCGGGAGTCGAGACGGGAACTGGGGGCGGAACCGATTCCTCCTGCGCGGGGGCGGCATGCGCCAGGGCATCCAAAAAATTGTTCTGCCAGGAACCATGAATGGTGCGCGGCGCGTCGACGAGTCGTTCGCTTTCTTTGGCGTGGACGTTTTTCCAGCGCACGATTTGGTGAAGCGCTCCCACCCCAGTGAAATTGCCGGTCGCGGCGTGAGCGATTTGGCCATCGACGAAATGAATTTCGCCGCGGCGATCGTCTCCGGAACGCAGGTGCAGAATCGCCGTTGCCAGGTTCAGGCATTGCAACGGAATAAGATCGCTCGCGCCGAGATCGCGCAGAGTTCCGCGGGAATCGCCGGACGCCGGATGTGTCCACGGGCCGAGAAGCGCCTGGACGGCGGCGCCAAACTCGGAAAGCTCAAACGGTTTTTCAATGAACTGGATCGCAGTCGCCCCGTGCCGTTCGGAATTTAATTCCAGCGGAACCCCGGACGCGATGGCGAGAAAGCGAGCGTCAGGATTTGCAGCGGCGATCCGATCAAGGAACTCAATGGCGTCTGGACGCGGAGGATCGAAATCGACGATTAGCAGCGCCGGACTAATTTCGATGACGCGCGCCTCCGCCTCGGCCAAAGAATCGACCGCGCGAACGCGGTGATCCGGCGCGAATTTCTTCAGCGCCGAAGTAATAGCGGCCGCGAGCGCATCGTATTCTTCGACGAGAAGAACGCTAGGCGCTGTCCCGGCAGGAGATTCGTGGGCAGCAGGCACGGCGGTAGCGAGCGAAAAGGCCGAGAATAGAAGGAGCGCGAGACATGTCAAAGCAAAGCAGCGCAAGTTGCGTGCCTCTGCTAGATAACCGCGCGCCTAACCTACTCGAAACGCAGCGCTTCGATGGGGTCGAGCGACGCGGCCCGATAGGCAGGATAAAATCCGAAGCCAATGCCGATGGCCGAACAAACAACAAGCCCGGCGATTGCCCAACCGTACGGAAAAATGAGGTCAGCTTGCAGCCACGCCGCCAGCAGATCGCCGACAATAATTCCCAACAGGATCCCGACGATCCCGCCGGCTTCGGAAATGAACACAGCTTCCGTCAGGAATTGCCGAAGGATGTCGCGGCTCCGCGCGCCGATCGATTTTCGAATCCCGATCTCCTTCGTTCGCTCGGTCACGCTCACCAGCATAATGTTCATGATGCCGATGCCGGCCGCGATTAGCGCAATGAGACTGATAACAAACGCGCCGATTCGCACTACGCCCGCGATAGAAGCGAACGCGCTCTTGAGCGAATCGTTCGAGTAAATCTCGAAGTCGTCCGGCTGGTTCGGTTTTAATCCGCGCGCGAGTCGCATGGCGCCGATTCCTTTGTCGAGCGTGCGATTGTAGCTCTCCTGCGAATACGATTGGGTAGCGATGTTAACCGTTCGCTTGGCCGATCCAAAATTCTCGAAGAACCGGGTGATCGGGATCGCCACGATATCGTCCTGGCTCTGCCCGAAAGCCGTGCCCTTCTCCGCCATTACGCCAACGACCGTCATCGGATGGCCATTGATCTTGAGAATTTTTCCAATGGGCGACTCGTGCGGGAAAAGATTCTTTTCGATGGTCTTGCCGACCATGACGACGTTCCGCGCGAGGTCGACGTCCTCATCGCTCAGGTTCCGGCCATAGGCGAGGGTGTAGGAATTCGCAGCGAGAAAGCTTTTGTTTGATCCTACTACCGTCAATGCCGAAGCGGTCCTGAGGCCGTTGTAAGTGCATTGGCCTTTGAAATCGAAACACTTCAGGCAAACATCGCGTGCGATCCCTTCCATCAACTGCTGGTAACGCATTGCCTGGGCGAACGTGATATCACGCCGGTTTTCGTACTTGTTAGCGTTGCGGCCCCCCTGTCCGCCGCTCACCGGATATTTGGCGAACTGAAAAATGTTCGATCCCAAAAAACTGATCCCGCCTTCAATTGAACTCTGGAGCGCGCCGATCGCCGTCATGACCGAGATGACCGAGAAGACGCCGATCGTGATACCCATCATGGTCAATCCCGAGCGCAACTTATTTGCGCCTAACGACTGCATGGCCATGGCCAGGATTTCGCGGAATTCCATCAATGCTCCTTTACCAAATCGGTCGTCATAGTAAAGAGCGCGAAGGGTGCCCGAAGACGGAAACCGGCGGCGAAAGCTAGAGAAAGCTTGCTCCGGCCAAACGCCTGATACCTATTCCCAGCGTGACAAGCGGATTGCGGCTCGGAGTTAACATCGATCATGTGGCGACCTTACGGCAGGCGCGCTACGCAACGATGCCGGAATCGAAGAACGCGGAGCCGGACCCGATCGCGATCGCGGGAGTTTGCGAGAGGGCGGGGGCGCACGGGATCACGGCCCACCTCCGGGCGGACCGTCGCCATATCCAGGACCGCGACATCCAGCGGCTCCGGGATTCGATCATGACGAAGCTGAACCTGGAGCTGGGCAATACGCCGGAAATTGTGGATATCGCGCTGCGGATCTTGCCGGATGAAGTTTGCCTGGTCCCGGAGAAACGCGAGGAGGTGACGACGGAGGGTGGGCTTGACGTTGTCGTGAACAAAAAAGAGCTCGCGGCGACGGTGAAGCGCTTTCACGCCGCCGGGGTGCGAGTCAGTTTGTTCATCGATCCCGAGCTGGGACAGATCGACGCGGCGGCCGAGCTGGCGGTGGACATGGTGGAATTGCACACAGGCAAGCTGGCGAACGCGTTTACGGTCGCGATTGCCAAGCAGGAACTGGAACGGCTCCGGGCCGCGGCGGAGGCGGCGGCCGGCGCGAAGCTACAAGTGAATGCTGGGCATGGGATCAATTACAATAACATGGCACTGATCCTCAAGATCCCGCACCTGCTGGAGCTGAACATCGGGCACTCGATCGTGGCCCGGGCGGTGGTTGTGGGATTCGAGACAGCGGTGAGGGAGATGCTGGAGTTGATGGAGGGTTACAAGGGATGAGTGTGCTTGGGATTGGCGTCGATTTGGTGGAGAATGCGCGGATCGAGCATTCGTTGGAGCGGTTTGGCGAACGGTTTTTGCAGCGGGTGTTTACGGAAGGGGAAATCGCGTATTCGCAATCGATGAAGTATCCGGCGCGACATTTGGCGGCGCGCTTTGCTGCCAAAGAAGCGGTCTCGAAGGCGTTCGGGACGGGGATTGGGAAATCGATGGGCTGGAAGGATATCGACGTCCGCCGAAAAGAGAGTGGTGAACCGTTCCTGGTACTCGAAGGCGGAGCGAAGAAACTGGCTGAGGAACGAAAAGTCTCGAACGTCTCGATCACGCTGAGCCACACGGAACACCATGCGATGGCGATGATCGTGATGGAAGGGTAACGACATCGCGCTACGATGTCGGACGCCGCCGCGCAGGGTCCCTATCTCACTGCGCGCAGTCTTCGAGCGCCTCGGGCGTCCCGTTGAGGGTTGCAAGGGCTTCGCCGGCGAAATGCAAGGAACCGGTTATCAAGACGCGGTCTGGATTAGCGCGAGCGGACTGAAAAGCCTCGCCGAATGTCCGAGTAACGCATGTCTGAATATTTAAACTGTTCTTCTGTAATTCATTAGGTGATAAAGCACGTTCAGAACGGATGTATGGAAGAATGAAACGGGCGGCAATCGGAGCAAGCGCCTGGCAGATCTGAGCGACGTTTTTTTCGCGCAAAACGGCGAGGATGACCGTGGCGCGTTCCGTTCCGAATTCCGCCTGCCAGGTTTCGGCTAGAATCCGGGCGCCGGCAGGATTATGGGCGCCGTCGATGATGGTGCGGTCATCCCAACGCTGAAAACGGGCGGGCCATTCAACGCCAGCGAGGCCCCGAGCGATGGCTTCACTGTCGACCGCGACGGCGGCGGCAAGCAAGGCGGCGACGGCGAGGGCCGCGTTTTGCTGCTGGTGTTTCCCAGTCAATGCTAACCTCGGTCGGCGGTCATAGACCGCCGCCACAAATTCCAGCGGAGCCTCGCACTCGGAGGCACGCGAGCGAATGACCTTCTCGGCGGCTGGGTCCTGCGGCGCGGAAACGATCGGGACATTGGCTTTGATGATCCCTGCCTTTTCGCCGGCAATCGCTTCGAGCGTGTCCCCGAGCCATTTCTCGTGGTCGTAACCAATCGGGGTGAGGACCGAAACAAGCGGTGTCAGCGCATTCGTCGCATCGAGCCGGCCGCCCAGTCCAGTCTCGAGCACGATCAATTCGCACTTGGATCTCTTGAAGTGATCAAGCGCGAGCGCGGTCGTAATTTCAAAGAACGTCGGGTGCGGGTCCCAGGCTTTAACTAGATGGCGAATGCCGCTGAGGCCGCAGGCGACTTCGTCTGGCGCGATCATCTCGCCATTTACGCGGATTCGTTCTCGATAAGTGATCAGGTGAGGGGACGTGAACAGACCGGTGCGATAACCTGCTGCGCGGCAAATAGAATCCATCATCGCGCAGACCGAACCTTTGCCGTTTGTGCCGGCGACGTGAATGATCCGCTGGTCCTTGCCCGGAAGATTCAGCTCACGGAGGAGACGCTGGATGTTGTCGAGACCGAGCTTGATCCCGAAGCGCTGCGTTCCGTAAAGCCAGGCAAGCGCTTCTTTATAGGTCACTGCGTCGTGGAAAAATAACCGAGGAACTCCGCGATCTCGGCGCGCAATTTTTTGCGGTGTACGATCCGATCGATCAGGCCGTGTTCTTCGAGGAATTCGGCGGTTTGAAAGCGCTCCGGCAGATCCTGGTGGGTCGTTTCTTTGATCACGCGAGGGCCGGCGAAGCCGATCATGCTTTTTGGTTCGGCCAGGATCACGTCGCCTAACGAAGCAAAGCTCGCCATAACACCGGCGGTCGTAGGATTGGTGAGCACGGAAATGTAAGGAAGCCGCTCGCACGCGTGGCGAGCCAGGGCGCCACTCGTCTTCGCCATTTGCATGAGGCTAAGCATGCCTTCATACATCCGCGCTCCTCCGGACGCGGACACGATGATCACCGGACAACGATTCGCGGTGCCGTACTCAATGGCCCGCGTGATTCGTTCGCCCACGACCGAACCCATGGTCGCGGCCAGAAAGGTGAAGTCCATTACTGCGATCGCAACCTTGTAGCCTTCGATCATTCCGTAACCGCTCAACACCGCGTCGGTCAGACCAGTGGCGTCCTGGTATTTTTTGAGCCGGTCCTTGTAAGTGGCGACGCCTTGGAATTGCAAAGTGTCTTCCGAACGTAGATTCGCATCGCACTCCACGAAGCTTTCGGGATCGAGTAGGTTCTCGATCCGCTCCTTGGCCGATTGTGAGAAGTGATGATCGCACCGCGGACAAACGCGCTGGTTCTGGGTCAGTTCGATCTCATGCACGACCTCGGAGCAGCTCGGGCATTTTTGCCAGAGACCCTGCGGGATCTCGCGTCGTTTCCGCGGCAACTTGAGGGCTGGACGTTTGAAAATGGCCATGTGGTCAGGCGCGCGCGGCCGTCGCCGCGTGCACGGAAACGGCGCCGGCTTTTCTCAGGACGCGCGCGCACTCGCTGAGGGTAGAGCCAGTCGTTAATACATCGTCGATCAAAAGCACGTGCAACCCTCGCACGTCCCGGTTTTTTCGTAAACGGAAGGCGCCATGCAAATTTTCCATGCGCTCGGCGCGGTCGTAGGCGGTTTGGGTGGTGGTGTAACGGATCCGCTCGAGGACATTTCGGGTAGGGAGATTTGTCCAAGCGGCCACCAAGTCGGCGAGCAACTCGGCCTGGTTAAATCCGCGCTCGCGTTCCCGGGCCGGATGAAGGGGCACGGGAACGATGAGATCGAAGCGGCGATCGCGGAGACGGGAATCGTTCAGGGTTTCGCGGAGCCAGAAGGCCACGGGATGGCGGAGATGGCGTTGCCGGGCGTACTTGAATTGATGAACGAGCCGGCGAACCAGACCGCGGCTGCGGTAGGCCGCGACGGCGCAATCGAAGTGGAGGACGCGATGCTCGCAATTCGCACAACTGAACGTCTGGGTGATGGCGCCGGGAAATGGCTCGGAGCATTTCGCACAAAATGGGGCTGCGATTCGTGGTGCGCGCTGTTTGCAATCACCACACAAATATTCAGCGCGCTCAACGTTCGCCGAACAAGCAACGCACGTCGCCGGATAGAGGAGCGACGCCGTCGCAGAAACGAATTCAGGCAGCGCGATGTTCCGCATAACGCAACCAGAGTCTCAGCAGGACCCAGCTCAAAAGACAAACTGCAAGCGGCACCAGCCCCACCAGCAGGCTTTTTCCCAGCCAGGGCAGGGCGGTGACTTCGCGTCGGGCAATTTTCGAAAAGGCTTCGTTGCCGAAAACCCAGCCGGCGTGCAGGCCAATCGGCAACCAGAGCGATTGGGTTCGGATTCGCGAATGAGCGAGGGCAACGCCAATCACAAACAAAGTGGTGAACCCGCCGAGGACGAGGAGCGGATGCGAGAATTGGTCGGTCGAGTGAGCGAGGGAGAGGAAACCGGAAAACCAGTGGACGCTGGTCGTAGTTTCGTCGGGCGCTTTGAGAAAATGGACGATGGAAAAAATGGCGGCGCTGATAACGTTCGCCGTCCACGGCCGAAACGCGCGGAGCAAAACGCCGAGGAACAAACCCCGAAAAAGCGCTTCTTCGATCAACGGAACGACGACTGAAGCGGGAATAATCGCAGCGACGGCAAGCAGCGAAGCATTGCTTCGCATCGTGTAGAGGCCGCGATTAACGAGAAAGATTTCGCAAATCAAAACCGGCAACCCGGAAAGGACGAATCCGATCCCGACATCGCGCAGCCATCGCGGATTCGGCTCGAGAGTGAGGTCGCGCCGCGTTTTTATTCCAAGCCATCGAAGCAAGGGCCAGAGCAAGGCAATCGCGCCGAGGAGCAGCGCGCGGTGAAAGAACGATTCGAAATCGAATTGCGCGAGCGCGGGAAAAATTCCGCGGGCGGCCAGCGCTTGAGCCGCCCAGAACAGAAGCGGCGCGGCCAACGCGCCAAAAAGGGTCGTGCCGAGGAAATAGGCGACTAATCTGGCTGCGTCCTTCAAGCGGCTAATGTAAGATTCGCCCCGGATGCGCAGTCAACACATATGGACTGAGAAAGATGGCGACGGCCGCAAGCGCGAAGTGCGCGCCACGAAGTTCGGCGGCGCATGGCGGCTCCAGGCGAAGTACGCGGACGAGCTGGATTGGACTTACTACGAGCGGCCGCTGGTCGACGATCTCTTGAAACTAAAGGACATCATCTTTCGCAAATATCAGCGGCGGCGGGCTGCGGTCGAAGATCTGCAATCGATCGAGAAGCTGCTGCGTTCGTATGCCGCGCCGCAATGATCCTGCGAAGTTAAAGAAAGCGCGGCTCGACACCGCCCTGGTCGATCGCGGTTTTTTTTCCAGCCGCGAACAAGCTCAGCGGGCGATCATGGCCGGCGAGGTAAGGGTAGGGGAGGCTGTGATCGACAAAGCCTCCGCAAACATCGCACCGGATGCCGCCATCACAGTCGAGAGCTCTCCGGCATATGTCGGCCGGGGCGGACTGAAGCTCGAGGGCGCGCTTCGCGATTTCTCAATCGAGGTTGCCGGAATTATCGCACTCGACATCGGCGCGTCCACCGGCGGCTTTACCGATTGCCTGCTGCAACACAGCGCGAAGAAAGTGTACGCCATCGACGTCGGTCATGGCCAATTGGCCTGGAAAATTCGGAATGATCCGCGTGTCGTTGTCCGGGAAAAGCTGAACGCGCGCTATCTCAGTCCCGCCGACATTCCGGAACTGGCGCAACTATGCGTGATTGATGTTTCCTTCATTTCTCTGACTTTGATCTTGCCGAAAGCGTTCGAGTCGGTAACTGCCAATGGAATGATCCTCGCCCTGATCAAACCGCAGTTTGAGCTGGAGGCGTCCGATGTCGGACGCGGCGGGATCGTTCGCGAACCGGTGTTGCACGCGAAGGCCCAGGAAAAAATTCGGCATTTCGTTGTCGATGCTGGGCACGAGGTGATCGGTATCGTTCCTTCTGCAATCACTGGGACCGATGGGAACCAGGAATTCTTCATATGCGTGCGAAAACAATCGGCCTGATCGCACACACGGGTAAACCCGGCGTGGCGGAGATGACGCGGACCATCGCGGCCGAGTTGGAGCGCGCGAACCTGCGCGTGTTGTTGGAGGAATCGACAGCCAAACTTGCCGGCTTGCCAGACGGCCGGGCCGCCGCGGCGCTTGGCCTTGAAGCGGACCTGCTCGTCGTCCTCGGAGGCGACGGCACGATCCTTCATCTCGTGGGCCAGCTTGGTGAAAACATCAAACCGGTCTTCGGCATCAACATGGGGGCGCTCGGTTTTCTCACCTGCTCGAACTCGAACGCCTACGCCGACGCGGTGGAATGCATCGCCGCCGGCAAAATGGTGTTCAGCGAGCGCACCCTGCTCGACGTCGCGGTAAGAATTTCGAAGTTGGAGTCGTCGCGCATGATCGCGCTTAACGATGTCGTGCTCAGTCGTGGAAAGGTTTCGCGATTGGTGCGCCTGAAAACGAAAGTGAACGGCGAGACGCTCACCGAATTCAGTGCCGATGGCCTGATTGTCGCGACGCCGACCGGCTCCACTGCCTATTCGCTTTCGGCTGGCGGACCGATCCTCGCCCCGGAATCAGGCGCGTTCGTCATCACGCCGATCTGCCCGCACGTCCTCACCAACCGTTCGATCATTGTGGACGAAAACGCCGTGATTGAAGTCGAAGTGACCGAGCGCGAACACCCTGTCTTCCTGACTGTGGACGGTCGCGAGCCGCTTCGCGTGGAAGCCGGGACCGCAGTCGAGATCAGGAAGTCGAATCGCATTTTGCCATTGGCGTCATTGCCGGGCGTTTCTTTCTTTGGCGTTGTTCGCCAAAAATTGAAATGGAGCGGCAGCAATATTTAGAAGGTAGTTCGGCCAGCCGGATACGAACTATATAAGATGACGCTAATCCTGGCCGCCGTTCACGAGCACCGCGAATCGATCCTCGCGCTACGCATTTTTTTCGGCATTCTGCTTGCGATCGTTTTCTTCAGCGGGCTCTACATTTTCCGCATCCGGAAACGGCTTTTCGATAGTGATCCACAGGTAGCTGCCGATCACTATGCCGCGCGCAATCTGCGGCTCTGGCAGGTCATACTCGTTTGGATCCTCGCCATGGATCTGCTGATCATGGCGCTCTACAAACTCTGAGCCGGGAAGTTCGCGCGAAGCGACCCGACACTTACGGCAGCTGGTAAATTTCGATGACCCCTGTGCCGGGTTGGCCCGTCGCGCTGCCCAGAATCGCCGTGTAGGCGCCGCCATGCAGCGAAGCCAGGATCGCCGACTCCAGATCGTTGGTCGGATTCAAAGTCGTGGCCGTAATCGCGGCTTCCTGTGTGTCACGCCAATTGTTATTCGACATGAGCAGGGTCCCGGAGGCGTCGCGCAATTCGAGCACCGGGTCCGCGAGGGGATTGGTGACTCCGGCTGCACTCAAAGAAGGCCCTAACCCACGAATCAGAATCGAACTTCCGATCGGCCCGTTACCGCCGACAATGAAACCAGCGATCAACACATTGTCGCCACCTTGAACCAGACCGCGAGTGCTGATGTTGAGCAGTTGGTGTTGCGCCGGTTCAATGGCAACGAATTCCGGGGTGTTAAAATCGCTCTGGAAGACGTTGCTCTTTACGCCGTCCGCCGAGTAGCGAAGCGTCGCGCCATTCGCGTTGTCCGCCACAATCAAGCTCCCGCCCGGCTCGAAAGCGAGACCATAGGGCCGGCCTATTCCGGTCGCGAAACTCGTCTTGGTGCCGTCCGGCGTGAATTTGAAAATGGTGCCGGTCTCGGAGTCCGCCTCAAAAAGATTTCCGGCGCTGTCGAACGCGAGACCCGCAGGATGATCGAGCCCGCTGGCGAAGATGGTCTTCGTTCCATCAGGCGTGAATTTGTAAATCTTGCCGCCGTTAAAATCGGAGGTGAAAAGGTTTTGGTTCTTGTCAAAAGCGAGGCCAGCGGATGCTCCGGTGGCGGTGACGAAGGTGCTCTTGGTCCCGAAGACGTCGAACTTCAGAATATTTCCGGTCCCAGCTTCAGAGACGTACATGATGCCGGTGTTGTCGAACGCCAGGCCGGTCGGAGAGCTCAGACCGGAAGCGAACGTGGTGCCGCTGCCATCCGGAACCGTGTAGCCAAGAATCGCGCCCTTGCCCGCGTCAGCTACGAAAACGTGACCATTGCCATCAAAAGCGATGCCTTTCGGGTTCGACAACCCGGTGGCAAAGGTGGAGGGAGTGCCGCTGACATGGAACCGAAGGACGTTGCCTTCATTTGTCTCGTAGATGTCGTTAGCGCCGGCGCGTGCGCTTTGGGCGAAAAAGGGAACGGCCAGAAGACTGGCGGCGAGCAGAGAACGCAAAAAAATCTTCTTCATGGTGTGCTAATTCGGAGTGCCAATTTCCCGAGCAGCGGCCGCTCGTCAATGTTCAAATACCGGAAACGTAAAAAACCCCGGGCTTTGAAATTCGTTGCGCCGGGTGTCGCCAGGCTGATTCGTGGGAAAAAAGAAAGCCCGGCGATTTCTCACCGGGCTTTCGAACTTCAGCTCTTCGAAGCGCTAGTTGTAGGGCGACCAGAACGAGTCGTCGGCCACCGGCGCGAGGTTGGTCTTCGCAGTCGATGGAACGTGCGGCAGTGAGTCGACCGTTTGCGCACCGTAGTCGTCTCCGAACAGGTCTTGGCCCGTCGAGTACAGGACCGTGTCCTTCTTGAGGTAGTTGGTCCAATCAGTTACACCTACGGTGTCGCCGCCTTTCTTCGACGTTTCGATCGCGTACTGATCGACGGCGGAATCGATGAGGCGCAGATCGTTCAAGATCTTAGCTGCCTGCGAGCGTTTTCGCGCGCGCACGAAACCGGGGACCGCGATCGCCGCCAGAAGGGCGATGATCGCGACCACGATCATTATTTCCACTAACGTAAAGGCCTTCCGGCCGGATGAATGCATCTTCATATATGCGGCTAAATCGAGCAGCCATTATGCCTCCGCCCATGGGTTTACGGCGTTCTCTTGGACCCAGGTTGATCTACCATAGCCAAACGGAGGCAACACCCATAGATTTCATATGACATATATTGTCTGATGTTATAGAAGAGCTGAATATTGAGCGGGACCAGTCTTCGCGCAGCTCCCTTTCGTCGCCGCAGCTAGTTCGGCGTTGGCGGGACGAAACTGGCGAGGCCGAACTCCCGGTGCGTCAGCTGCGCCGCACGATCGGCGTCGGCGCCGTCGATAATCACGGCGATTTTGATTTCGGACGTCGAGATCAGTTGAATGTTGATACCGCCATTCCCCAGGCAATCGAAGAGACGCGCCGCGACGCCGGAATGCGATCGCATCCCGATCCCGACCACGCTCAGCTTGGCCACGCCAGCTTTCGTGATCAGGCCGGCGGCCTGCACTTCTTTGACCAGCGGCGTCAATAAATCCGTCGCGGCGGGCAAATCATTCTCATGGATCGTAAAGGAAACGTCGGTGGTGCCGTGCTCGGAAACGCTCTGGACAATCATGTCGACGCTGATGTTGCCCCGCGCGATCGTCGAAAAAATTCGGGCCGCAATCCCTGGCTTGTCGCTGACATCGTCGATGGTCACCTTCGCCTGGTTACGTTCCAGGCTGATTCCGCGAATGACCACATCTTCCATGTTCGCGGTTTCTTCCTTCGCGATTGTGCCGGGCGAGTTCTTGAGGCTCGAACGAACTTCGAATTCCACTCCGAACTTTTTCGCGAACTCGACGGCGCGGGATTGCATCACTTTAGACCCGGAGCCGGCCATCTCGAGCAATTCGTCGTAAGAAACCTCGTCGATCTTCTTCGCGTCCGAAACAACGCGCGGGTCGCAGGTAAAGACGCCGTCGACGTCCGTCAAAATCTGGCAGGCATCGGCTTCGAGTGCGCCCGCCAACGCGATTGCGGTCAAATCAGAGCCGCCGCGGCCGAGCGTCGTTGTTTCCCCATCGGCATTCTGACCCTGGAACCCAGCGACGATGACGATGTAATCCTCCGCCAGCAAAGCATGGATCTGGCGCGGCGTGATGTTGGCAATCTTCGCGCGAGTGTGGGCGCGATCAGTCAGGATGCCGGCCTCCGCCCCGGTCAGCGAAATGGCTTTGCCGCCGAGCGCATTAATCGCCATGGCCACGAGCGCCATCGCGGCCTGCTCTCCGGTCGCGAGCAAGATGTCCATTTCGCGTTCTTCCGGCCGCGGCGAAGTTTCACTCGCGAGCTTGATGAGATTGTCGGTCACGCCGGCCATGGCGGAGACGACGGCGACAACGCGGCAACCGTCGCGTTGGGTTTCGAGAATCTTGCGCGCGACGTTCCGGATGCGCTCGGGCGAACCGACCGAAGTGCCGCCGTACTTCTGGACGATCAGGCGCATGACGCGGCCGGCGCGAACTGGTGGCGAAGATTCACGGCGGATGGTTTCGCTTATGTGGGGCGGCTGTCAACTCAGCTAAGAACCAATTGCGCGCAGGACTGCCTCTTCGCTGGCCGCGATGGTTTTCAAACTCGCGGCGCTCGATCCAACAATCTCGGGGTCTTTCAAACCATGGCCCGTCACTGTGCAAACAATTCGGCTCCCCGTGGGAATTTGCGCGAAGGGATATGCGGGTTTGCGCGCGGGGTCGCAACATTTCATTAGGCCGGCGATCGGCGCAGCGCTTGCGGGCTCGACGAAGATTCCCTCGTGAATCGCGAGCCAGCGTTGCGCTTCCAGAAGTTCTGCGTCGGTCACGATGTCCACCGCGCCATGGGAATCAGTCACAGCTTGCTTCGCCGCTTTCCAGCTCGCTGGATTTCCAATTCGGATGGCTGATGCGACCGTTTCCGGATTCTGAACCACGCGCCCAAAAAAAATCGGCGCGGCGCCCGCAGCCTGGAAACCAATCATCGCGGGCAAAGCCTGCGATTTTTCCGCGCGTTGATACGCACCGTAACCGGCCCAATACGCGGTCAGATTTCCGGCGTTACCCACCGGCAACAAATGAAATGCGGGCGCGTCCCCGAGATCATCGACGATCTCAAAGGCAGCAGACATTTGGCCAGCGATCCGATCCGGATTGATCGAATTCACGATTGCGAATTCGTCGCGCTCGCCAAGCTTCCGGACAATAGCAAGCGCGTCGTCGAAGTTTCCATCGATGGCGATCACTTTGGCGCCATAGGCAAAAGCCTGAACCAATTTGCCGCTGGCAATTTTGCCCGCGGGCAGAACAACGACACAGCGAATCCCTGCGCGGGCCGCATAGGCTGCGGCGGACGCAGAAGTGTTTCCAGTCGACGCGCAAATCAGAGCGGCGGCTCCCCGTTCGACCGCCTTGGAGACCGCGACCGTCATTCCGCGATCTTTGAATGAGCAGGTCGGATTGAGTCCCTCGTATTTTACGTACACTTCGCAATCGCGTCCGACAATCTCGCTTAGGCGGGGCGAAAAAATCAGCGGTGTGCCGCCTTCGCCTAACGACACGATCGGCGTGGAATCGGAAATCGGAAAGAAGTCGCGATATCTGGCGATGACTCCCCTGCCCCGTGCGTTCATGCAGTATTCTAGTTGCAGCGGCAGCGTCCTGTCGCCGCAAAAAAGATCGGGGGCGCCGCTGCAACTTGCCGCGCGTTGTTTGAGAGTTGAGTGTTGGCGCGTTTCGATAAACCGTTTCCGCTTCCGATATGCCCGCGCTCAGCAAAGAAGATAAATTGCGTCTGCTCACGATCGTCCTCGAGAGCCGGCACGGCGATTTGCGCGAGCAGAATCTGAATCGGCAAGGAAAGGGCCATTTCCACGTTTCCGGAATGGGCCACGAAGGTCTCGCGGCGCTCGGGGTGGCGATGGTCGACGGCGATTACGTTGTTCCTTATTATCGCGACCGCGCCCTGGTCCTGGGCCGCGGCGTTGCCTCGCGCGAGCTGGCGCTGGATTATTTCGCGAAACGGAAAGGCCAAAGTCACGGGCGCCAGATGCCGTCGCATTATAGTTATGCCACGCGCGGCATTTGGAGTGTGCCCACGCCCACCGGTTCGCAATTGCTTCCAGCCTGCGGCATTGCCTGGGGAATTCAGCTCGATAACAAACCGAACGTCGTCGTCACGACGATTGGCGACGCCGCTACGCGCCAGGGCGATTTCTTCGAGGCGGTTTGTTTTGCGAAAGAACGAAAGCTGCCGGTGCTCTTCGTCGTCGAGGACAACAAGTACGGGATCAGCAGTCCCACCCGAAAGATCAATCCGCGCGCGCTCGACGTTCTTCAGCCTAACGACTGGCAGGAGATTGACGGTCGCGACGTTCAGCAAATTTACGACGCCGGAAAAAAGGCGTTCGACTCAATGCGCGCCGGCGGCGGCCCCGCGTTTTTCTGGGTGAACATGGAACGGCTCTCGAGCCACACGAGTTCCGACGACCACAAACTTTATCGTAGCGTCGAGGAGCTCGCGGAGGGTGAAAAATGCGACCCGCTGAAATTCTGGAGCGAGACCCTCATTAACGAGGGCATTATTACGGCCGAGGACTACGCGAAGCTGGATCAGGAAATCAAAGAGCGGATCCGAAGCGAATTTGCCGAGGCCGAGCGCGCGGAAGATCCTTCCGCCGATGAATTGAAGCTCCAGGTCACGGGCGAGCTGCCGCAGCTAAATGACGAAGTTCTGCCGCCGGGGAAATATCGAATCGGCGACACGATCAACAAGACCTTGCGCCTTGGTCTCCAGGAGAGCGGTGATCGCATCATCTTCGGCGAAGACGTGGAAGATCCGAAGGGCGGCGTCTTTCGCCTGACCCAAAAGCTCTCGACGGAATTTCCGAAACAAGTTTACAACTCGCCCCTCGCGGAATCGACGATCCTCGGCGTGGCGTGCGGTCTTGCTTCCTATGGCAAACGGCCGGTGTTCGAGCTGCAATTCATCGACTTCATCGGGCCGGCCTGGAACCAACTCGTGACGAATCTTTCGACGCTACGTTGGCGTTCCTTCGGGACGTGGAAATGCCCGGCCGTGATTTACGCTCCCTACGGCGCGTACTTGCCCGGGGGAAGTTTGTGGCACAGCCAGGCCAACGAAGCGGCGCTCGCGCATTATCCCGGGATCAACGTCGCCATTCCCAGCACGCCCGAGGACGCAGCGGGCTTGCTTTGGACCGCGATGCATTGTGAAGACCCGACCTTTGTCCTCGTCCCGAAACATTTGCTTTGGGCCGAACACGAATCTCAAGAGCCGGTCCGCGCGGTGCCGTTGGGTGTGGCGAGGAAACGCAACGCCGGTTCCGATGTCACACTCGTGGCTTGGGGCAACACCGTCGAGAAATCGCTCGAAGCGCTCGCTGAGATCGGCGACGAGATCAGCGTCGATCTCCTCGATCTGCGCTCGATCGTGCCGTGGGACCACGACGCCATCGAAGAATCAGTTGCGCGCACAGGGCGGCTCGTGGTTGTGCAGGAAGACAGCGAGAATTGCAGCGTCGGTCAAATGATTGTCGCGCATCTCGCTGGCCTGCCGGAAATCTGGAGCGAACTGGCGGCGCCGCCCATTTTGGTGAGCAAGGCGAACGTGATGATCGGCTACAACCCGATCTACGAATATGCCGCATTGCCGGACGTAAAACGGATTGTCGGCGCATTACATCGTGCGATGTCGACCGCTGCCGAGCCGCGCCGGGCCGTCGCCGGGCTCAGTGATCCCAGCCAGAGAATCGAAACACGGCCGTCCATGAAAAAGCCTGCCGGGATCAACGATCCCGGCTACAACCAAGACATGCGCGCCCAAAAAATTGTCGTGCCGATCATGGGCGAAGGGATTCGGAACGCGAAGGTGGTGACGATGCTAAAGAAGCCGGGCGACAAGATCGCGCTCGACGATCCGCTTTGCGAAGTGGAGACGGACAAGGCGGTGTATCCAATTGAATCGTCCTTTGCCGGAACGATGGGTGAATGGCAGACGGAAGTGGGCGCAACTGTCGATATCGGGCAGGAACTTGGGACGATTCTGACGGAAGGCAGCGCATCTCCGGCGCCCGAAGGAGCGGAAGTTTCGGCAGAACGAAATGGCGATCGCGAACAGACTGAAGCGGCGCCGCGGAGATTGTCTCGGAGCATGGGAATTGAGCCGGCGCTTTCGCCAACAATCATTCGCAAGTTGGGCCGGGTCGTCCCCGTGAATTTGCAGATTGATGCGCGCTGGGATGCGATTCGTTCGGCCCGCGAAAGCTCGAAGAAGAAGGAAGGAAAGAACGCGGCCTCGCCTTCGCTAATGGTCGCCTGGGCGATAGTGCGGGCGATGGAAAAACACGCGCCATTTCGCCGGATCATTTTGGAAGACGATCGGATCGAGCAGCACGACGAATTCGATCTCGGCATCGCGGTGGCACTCGAGGACGACCGGCTCGCGACTGCTGTCGTGACGCACGCGAACAAGCGAGACTGGCCGGATTTTGTGAAACGTTACAACGAAACTGTCGCGGAGACACGGGCCGGACGGGTCGACGCCATGAACGCCCCACTTGTCATCAGCAGTCTAGGGGCGTTCGGCGTTCGCGCGGCGGCGCCGATGGTGGTGCCGCCGTCAATTGCCACGTTGTTCGTCGGCTCCGCGCATTACGAAACGATTGGCGACGGCAAGAAGAGTAAAGCAGTTGAAGTGATCACGCTCTCGCTAACCTTCGATCATCGCGTCGTGAACGGTGCCGGCGCCGCGAATTTTGTGCACGACGTGAAAGAACAGATCGAGAATTTCTCGATGCCGACGGGCGCGAAAACGCGCTGACTGCTCTTGTAGCCGCTTCGCTGTGCGAAGCGAAATGTGGGGGCCGCCTTTGTGCGGCGACAATCGGGGCGCAAAGGCCCCTCCACCTTGGCGTCGCACAGGGCGACGGCTCCAGGTTTTACTTCGTGCGCTGGATGTAGGCGTTGACCTGTTCCTCCAGAATCTCGAGCGGTAACGCGCCATTCTTAAGGACGACGTCGTGGAACTGGCGTTGATCGAATTTCGTCCCCAGCTCGGACTGGGCGCGTTTTCGTAATTCCTGGATCTTTAGCATTCCGATTTTGTAGGCGCAGGCCTGACCGGGATTCACGATGTAGCGCTCGATCTCGGCCGTGACTTCCTTTTCGCCCATGCCGGTCTTGTCACGCATGTAAGTGATCGCCTGCTCGCGCGGCCAACGTTTCGCGTGGATGCCCGTATCGACGACGAGTCGGACGGCGCGAAAAAGTTCCGCCTGCAACCGGCCGAGATCGCCGAACGGATCGCCCTCGTACCAGCCGGCTTCTTTCGCGAGCCATTCGGCGTAGAGCGCCCAGCCTTCCTGATAAGCCGTGAACGGGATCAGCTTCCGGAACTGCGGCAGCCCTTTCAATTCCTGCGCGGTCGCGATCTGCCAGTGATGGCCCGGCACGCCTTCGTGATATGCGAGCGTGCGCATGCTCCACTTCGGGACTTCGTTCATGTCGCGGAGGTTCGCGTAGAAGACGCCGGGGCGGGTGCCGTCGAGCGACGCACCATTATAATAAGCGCCGGCCGAAGTCGCTTCCTTGAAGACCGGGACGCGCTGCACTTCGATCTTCGCTTTCGGCACCGTCGCGAACAGGAGCCGGGAACGCTCAATTGCATCAGTAATCAACCGCGTGTATTCCGCCAACGCATCGGCGCGGCCTTTGTCGTCGTTTGGGAACAGGAAGCGCGGATCTTTGCCCAGCGCGTCCATCGCTTCGCCGATCGGCCGGCTGGCGAATCCGTTCGCGTCGAGAAGCACGCGCATTTCCGCTTCGATCCGGCTTACTTCACGCAAACCGAGCTCGTGGACTTCCTCAGGCTTAAGAGTCGTCGTCGTGCTCTTGCGCAACACGTAGGCGTAGAAGGCATCGCCGTCCGGCAATTTCCAGACGCCGTCATCAGTGGTCGTCTTTGGCAGGAGCGCGTTGAAATAATCGATCAGCTTGTGATACGCGGGATAAACGTTGTCCGTAATCGCTGTCTCTATTCTTTTTTGGAACGTCGCGCGCTGCTCGTCATTCAACTCGCTAATCTTCGCCGCCCGGGTCTTGAACGATGTGGCCAGAATGTTTTCGGCGGCCGGTTGCGCGACGAAGTTGTTCATCTCGGCCAGGACTTTTTCCACCACGAAGCGCGGGGGCAGAATTCCTTTTTGTTCGCGTACCTTCAGGCTTTCCAAGAGCTGGTCGAACTTCGGCCCGACGGCGATCAGGCGTTGCCGGTAATACTCGCAATCGCGCGGAGCGAGCAACCGATGCGTGTTGGCCATGAACGACGGGAACTCGTTCTGAACGCCGAAGAGCTGATTAACCGGATAGTTATGCCACTGGTATTTTTCGCCTTCGATCTCGCGGGTCATGTACCACTCGAGAATGTGAGTGGAGAGCTGCTGGGACGCGCTCTGCTTCGCCAACGGATAGGCCCGAAGATCCTCCAGGTTCTTCTTCGCGCGGTCGTAATAGTGTTGCTGATGGGCGGGCGACGCGTCGCTCAGCTTCGCGTTATGGCCTGTGATCCCGAAACGTTCGACCAGTCCGATGGATGAGAGGAGCTCCGGCTCTTCGAATAGAACCTGGGCGAAAACCTTTTCGTAAAACAGGTTGAGGCTCCAAGGCCGAAACCAGATGAGGTTGATCAGAAAGATTGCGAGAACGATGAGGAGAAGTGCCAGAATCCCGCCGATCCATTTCAGTATCCGTCGAAACATAAGGGATTGTTGTCCCGCGGCCCGGGCCGCGGTCAATGTTTTATCGTGAAGAGTATTACCACGGCCACGATTCGTTAGGCCTGGAACGTCCGATGCTATAGCGAACCCATGCGCTTGATCTCCCAGAAGACGCCGACTCCCCGGCTCCTCAGCACGGTCGTGCCCGACGTGCGCGAAAAATCCCCGGAACGCGCGAGCATGCGGTCACGGCTTAAAGGCGTCTCACTTTTCACTGGCAATGGCCGCGCGATCTTTCTTGGACTAGCAGCGGGGGCTGTCTTGATTTGTGCGGTCGGCGTTCTCTACAAGCGCCAGCAGGTAGCCCGGCAGCACGCGGAAGAAGAGCGCCGAATGATCGCTGTCTCGACTAAAAGCGTTTCGCGGCCCGAACCAATCGTCATCCAGATCAGCGCGGACCTCATTCATGTGACCGCGATCTCGCTGGGACACCCGCGCTTGGCCACCATCAATGGCCGAAATATCGCGGAAGGCGAATTCCTCACGATTCACACGCCGGCGGCAAATGTCGCCGTGACCTTGCGGGTATTGAAAATTTCCGACGGCCGGATCGAGCTAAGCAACGGGCCGCAGCTCATTACCGCCCGGCTGGAGATACCGTCTGCGCGACATCCGAAGCCCTAGCGCCGGAAAAATATTTAGCGCGACCGCAACTTCTGAATCGGCTCTGGGTTTGCTCTCCCATAAGGCGATCGCGAAAGCGGCGTCGAACAAAACGAAAAGAAAAACAATGAAATCACGATTGATCACACTAAGCGCCGCGTGCGTTGCCCTGTTCGCCACCGTCTCGATTGGGCTAGCGCAGGACTCTGCGGCGAAAAATAACGACCGGCCGAACCGCTGGCAGCACAAGCGGGGCAACCGCCTCGAACATTTGACCAAGGCACTGGATCTGACACCGGAGCAGCAGGCCAAGGTTAAGGCGATCTTTGAGCAGGCCAAGCCGCAGCTTCAGGCTGCCCGCCAGGAAGCGAAACAAAAGGTACAGGCAGTCCGCGAGAACGTCCAATCGCAGATCCGCCCAATCCTTACGCCGGCGCAGCAGCAGAAATTCGACGCCATCAAAAAGGCGCGGGAAGACATGCGTAAAGCTCGCGAAGAAATGCACGACGCGATCAAAGCGCAGTAACCACAGATTGGGTTGACGGAAAGAGCGGCGGTGATCGAAAGGTCGCCGCCGCTTCTCTTTTAGCCTAACGACTATGGGCCGCCGAATTCAGAACCGTCCGCGGGCCCGCATCTGCGGTGGCTGGTCCCGAAAGGCGCGCAAAAATGAATGGCCGGAATCCGTTACTCGCTTGATGACGGCGAATGCTTCGAGGCCGTAGACGGGGCCGGTGGCTTCGACCAGCCCGGCGGACGCCATCATTCCCACTTCGCGAGCGAGATTCGCCCCTTGGACTTTGAGAAAGCCATAGGGCTGGTCGTTCGCGGCCTGCAAGAGCTTGTGGACCAAATGCAGATTCATAAGTGACGTCCCCTCACATAAAAATCGTGCCGCGCTCGGCCTGTGCGCGCAGATTCCGGTCAGATATCGATCGTACCGCCGATGGCGGGTAAGAGCAGTTCCTTGCCGGCGGCCTTGGCGGCCCTCGTTGCCGCGTCGTGATCGATCTTGATCGGCGGAAACGTGTCGTAGTGGACGCCGACAAATTTTTTTACGCCCACGAATTGAGCCGCCCGCACCGCATCGTCGACCCCCATCGTGAAGAAATCGCCAATTGGAAAAACGGCGAAGTCCAGCTTCGTGGAATCAGCCACAAGTTTCATGTCGAGAGTAAGCGCGGTGTCGCCCGAATAATAAAAATTGCCGTCGCTGCTTTCCACGATGAAGCCCACGGGATTGCCGCCGTAGGAACCGTCGGGCATGGAGCTGCTGTGAATGGCGCTCGTTAATTTCACTCGACCGAAATCCATTTTCGCCGCGCCGCCGTGATTCATCGACTGAACATTCTTGAGTCCTTTGCCCTCGAACCAGCTTCCCACTTCGTATGGCGCGATAACTTTGGCGCTGGTCCGGTTTGCGATGTCGACTACATCGGCGACGTGATCGCCGTGGCCGTGCGAGACAAGAATAAAATCGGCCGCGACTTTGCTGACGTCGATCTTCTTCGCGAGCGGATTCGGCGAGATGAACGGATCAAAGAGGAGCGTCTTGCCGCCCGCCTGAACCGCGAAACAGGCGTGGCCATAATAGGTAAATTTCATATACATAACTGAAACCTCGTTGATCTCTTTTCAAGCGCTGTAGCGACGGCGCTCGGTCGCAGTCATTCCATCGAGGCTGAAGACGGCGGTTTGGAAAGCGTCGCTCCTTGAAGCAAAATAGCGTTCGTGGGAGCAGAGAAAAAATCACGCGCGATCATCCATCTGGACATGGACTGCTTTTACGCGGCCATCGAAGTCCGGGATCAACCGTCGTTGAAAGGCAAGCCGGTCGGCGTCGGCGGAGCGCGGGATCGGCGCGGCGTTCTCACGACCTGCAACTACGAAGCGCGCAAGTTCGGCGTCCGTTCCGCGATGCCGACATTCATGGCGCTGCAACGCTGTCCCAATCTGATCATTCTGCCGACGCGCTTTGATGTTTACCGGAAAGAAGCCGCCGTAATCCGCGAGATTCTCTTTCGATTCACTCCGCTGGTCGAACCACTTTCGCTCGACGAAGCCTATCTCGATGTAAGCGATCACCCGGGCGCGCCGGGGCCGCTGTCGCAGGTGATTCGAGGGTTGATCTTCCGAAAGACGAAGTTGACCGCGTCCGCCGGCATTGGGCCTAACAAGTTGATCGCGAAGATTGCGAGCGACCTGAAAAAACCGAATGGCCAATTCGAAGTGAAACCGGAGAACGTGTCCGCGTTTATGGAAAAATTGCCGGTCCGGAAACTGTGGGGCATCGGCGAAGTGACGGGACAGAAATTGGAGAAGCTCGGGATAACGACCTGCGGCGACATGCAGCGGCTTTCAAGGATCGCCTTGCAGGAACATTTCGGGAAGTTCGGGATCGAACTTTACGACTTGTGCCGCGGCATTGATGACCGGCCCGTCGAGCCGGATCGTGAGCGCAAGTCTCTGAGCACGGAAGAGACCTTTCAGAGCGATCTGGAAACGCTGGCCGAATGTGAGGAAAAGCTGCCGGAGTTGTTTGAAGAATTGATGGCCGACGTCGCACAGAAAGAATCGACGCGCACCATTACAAAAATTTTCGTGAAACTGAAGTTCGCCGACTTCACCCGAACGACCGTCGAGCGTGCCGGATTATCGCCGACTATGGAGCAGTTTCGGTCGCTTCTTCACGAAGCGTTCGCGCGAACCGGCAAAGCCGTTCGTTTGATCGGCCTCGGAGTTCGCTTCGCCAGCACAGAACAGGACGAGACGCAGTTGCCGCTCCTCTAACCGGCCCACTTCGGCGGGCGCTTCTCGTTGAAGGCGGCGATGCCTTCGATCGCTTCCGCAGATTCGCGGGCGTCCAGGTGATTGCTCAACGCGTGCTCAATATCTTCGCGGACGGAGGTTGCCCAGAGTTGGTCGAGCAAGCGTTTCGAGTTCGTGAGCGCGCCGGGAGCGCCTTGCAGAACGGACGCGATCGTTTTTTGGACTTCGCTTTCGAGTTCGGCCGGAGGCACGACGCGATTGACCAATCCCATTTCGCAGGCGCGTTGGGCGGTGATCAGCTCGGATGCCAACAGCAATTCGCGCAGATCGCGTTCGCGAAGCTGGCGCCGAAGGAAAGTCATGACCAAGCTCGCCACCAAACCTCGCCTCACTTCGGGATAACCGATCTTTGTGTGGTCGCTCGCAATGACGAAATCGCATGCGGACATAACGCCTGCGCCGCCTGCCACTGCCGCGCCGTGGACCATGGCGATCGTGATCAGCCGCGTCTCCGCCAGAGCGAGCAACAGCCGCGCGACCATTTCCGCCGTCTCACGCGGCTCGTGTTTGACGGCTTCCTGCAAATCGAGGCCGGTGCAGAAAGCTTTGCCCGCGCCGCGAAGAATCACGATCCGCTCGGCAGGATCGGCTCCGGCGTTCTCGATTGCCGCGGCGAGGTCGTTCATCAATTCAATCGTCAATGCATTCCGGCGTTCGGGGCGATTGAGGGTGAGAACGGTAATCTGCGGCGTTTGTTTTTCGATGAGGACGACTGGCATGCGTTACCTTATTCTGTCAGTAACATCCGTCACGATGGAATCCGTCAAGCTCATCGAATGTCCGCGCGACGCCTGGCAGGGCTTGCCGCAGCTCATCCCAACCGCGCGGAAGGTAAAATATCTCCGCGGACTCATCGCGGCTGGCTTTCGCCATCTCGATGCGGTGAGCTTCGTTTCACCGAAGGCTGTTCCGCAAATGGCCGACAGTGAGGAAGTCCTCGCTCAACTTGGAACGACCGATGGCGTCGAAATCATCGGAATCGTTGTGAACGAAAAGGGTGCGGAGCGCGCGATCGCGACGAAGAAAGTCACGACTCTCGGTTATCCCTGTTCGATCTCAGAAACATTTCTGCGGCGAAATCAGAATCAATCGCTCGAGGAAAACCACGCTGTGCTTGGGAATATCAAGCAGATGGCGGACAGCGCGGGCTTGAACATCGTCGTCTACATCTCGATGGCGTTCGGAAATCCGTATGGGGATTCCTGGAGCGCGGAACGCCTGCTCGATGCGGCGAAGGGAATTACGGAGCTCGGTATATGTTCTATCTCATTGGCAGACACGACCGGCAGTGCTGAGAGCGAATTAATCAAGCAAGTCGTCACGGCGGTTTCCTGTGATTGCACGCGTTGCGATGTCGGCTTGCACCTCCATAGCACGCGTTCACGTGCTTTTGAAAAAATCCTTGCAGCATATGACGCGGGCTGCCGCCGTTTCGATTCGGCCATAGGCGGACTCGGCGGATGCCCGTTCGCTCAGGACGATCTCGTCGGGAACATTCCAACGGAGGAAGTCTTGCGCGCGTTAGAGCAGCGCGGCGTCCATCTTCCAATCAACGGAATTGAGCCGTTACTCGAGCTCAGTAGCGAGACCGCCGGTCGTTAGGTCTGGATAACGCCGGTGTGGAAATGCGCTTTCGGCATCGGGCGCGAAACGTACTGAAGAAGGAGCGAAAGGATGTCGCGCGTTTCGTGGGGTTGGATGATCGCGTCTATCCAGCCGCGGGCCGCGCCATAACGAATGTCGGTTTGCTCTTCGTAATTCGCTTTCACGGTCGCGCGCAATTTTTCCAGCTCTTCCGGCGATGACTTTTTGTCGCCGCGTTCCGCGGCGCGAGCGAGCACGCTGAAGATCGTGTCAGAAGCCTGGGCGGCGCCCATCACGGCGTAGCGCGCGTTTGGCCAGGCGAGGATGAAGCGCGGGTCGTAGGCCTTTCCGCAGAGCGCATAATTGCCCGCGCCAAAGGAACCGCCGACGACGACCGTTATCTTCGGTACAGTGGAATTGCTGACGGCGTTTACCAGCTTCGCGCCGCTCCGGATGATCCCGCTTTGCTCCGCATCGCGGCCGACCATGAATCCAGTTACATCCTGGAAAAAGATAATCGGCAACCCGGTCTGGTTGCAGTCGAGAATGAAGCGAGCGGCCTTATCGGCGCTATCAGCGTAGATGACGCCGCCCATCTGAATCCCTTCCTTCTTCGTGCGCGATTGAATGCGCTGGCTGGCGACAAGGCCGACCGGCCGTCCTGCTATTCGCGCATAAGCAGTGACGAGCGTCTTGCCGTAGTCGGCTTTATATTCATCGAGCGAGTCGGCGTCGATGACCGACGCGAGAAGATCGCGCGCATCGTAGGGCTTGTTGCCATCCAGACTGATCAGATCGTAAACCGCCTGCGGTTTTCGTGCGGGCGCCGTCTCCTTCGGCTTTGAAATTTCTTTTGCGGCCTGGGCTTCTGGCAACAACCCTACGAGCGAACGCAATCGCTTCAAACACGCCGAATCGTCTTTCTCATGAAAATCTACCGTGCCGCTAATCTCGGCGTGCATCTTCGCGCCGCCGAGCTCTTCAGCGTCCACGATTTGTCCGATGGCGGCTTTGACTAACGACGGCCCGGCGAGATACAAACCGCTCCCTTCCGTCATCAGGATCTTGTCGCACAGCACCGGCAGATAAGCGCCACCCGCGACGCAATTCCCCATGATGGCGGCGAACTGTGGAAGGCCCGCGGCAGAAATGACCGAGTTGTTCCGAAAGATTCGCCCGAAATCGTCTTCATCGGGAAAAATCTCGTCCTGCATCGGCAAAAACACGCCGGCCGAATCGACGAGATAAATGATTGGCAGCGCGCATTCGAAGGCGATCCGTTGAGCGCGAATTAGCTTCTTGGCAGTTGCCGGGAAAAACGCGCCAGCTTTTACGGTGGCGTCATTGGCAACGATCATGCACGGAACACCGGAGACATTGCCGATCCCGGCGACGGCACCCGCGGCGGGGATATTGCCCCATTGCTGGTACATCTTGTAGGCGGACCAGAGCCCGACTTCGAAGAACGGCGCGTCTTTGTCGAGCAGCCGACTGATGCGTTCTCGCGCGAGCAATCTTCCCATTTTGTGCTGGCGATCCTGCCCGGCTTTGCCGCCGCCTTCGCGGAGAGTTGCTTCTTCTCGCCCGATCGCGGCGCAACGCTCGCGCAAACTTTCTGGCGGGGGAGCTATTGGAGTTCGGCTAGACATGAGCGCAAAGGCTTACGCCGCCCTGCGAACGGAATCAAGCGAGAGCCCGCGACTAAAAGGCGTCGTCTTCGGAGCGATAACCCGAATCGTCTCGAATCGAACGGAGTCGATTGCGGCTGCCGCGGTCCGATTCCGGCCGATTGATTCGTTCCATCGCCACCTTCACAAGCAGCGGAACGGCGGCAAGCGCGCCGACCGAAACCAGCGCGATCGCGGTCGCCTGACGAAACGGACGCCGGACCCTGTCAGCGACAAGCATTCCTATTCCCAGGCCAAACGCAGTGCGCGCCAGCGAGAGCAAACCATCGAGCGGAACTTGCTCGCCGGTTTTTGGAATGGATATCGAAAGAGACATCGGATACCCTTATACGTCTCGTTTTGGAAAAGGAAACGGGAAAATCTCGCCGCCCGCGCGCTCACGTGCCGGTAGCCTTTTTTTCGACCTAACGAATCATGCCTAACCCACTCTACGCGCTCATTCTCGCCGGCGGAAGCGGCGAACGGTTCTGGCCATTGAGCCGGCGGGCGCGCCCGAAACAACTCTTGCGTCTCGTCGCGAAGGAGACACTGCTCGAGCAAGCGGTCGCGCGTCTGGATGGATTGGTAGCGCCGGAACGGCTTTTGATTTTAACGAACGTAGATCAGGAGGCGGCCGTGCGGGAATTGCTGCCGCAAATTCCGAAGGAAAATATTGTGGCCGAACCCGCGAAACGCGATACGGCGGCCGCCGTGGCGCTCGGCGCCGGCTGGGTCGCGGCGCGAGATCATGGCGCGACGATGGTCGTCCTCCCAGCGGACCACATCATTAACGACACGGCGGCGTTTCAAAAAACTTTGACGACGGCGGCGGCGGCGGCCGAAGAGACCGGCGCACTCGTCACCATCGGGATCAAGCCGACCTGGGCTTGTCCCGGTTATGGTTACATTGAACAAGGGGAGCCTGTCCGGCTGCGGAGTATGGGCGAGAAGGCTGCCGTTCATCGCGTGGTGCGCTTCCGCGAAAAACCGAACGCGGACTTGGCCGAATCGTTCTTGCGGAAGGGAAATTTTCGCTGGAACGCGGGGATGTTTGTCTGGTCGGTGCCATCCGTGCTGAGCGAATTCAATCGCCACACGCCTCAGCTGGCCAACTTCATCTCGCAGCTCTGCGCTCCGGACAATTTCACGAAAACGCTGCGCGACCGTTTCAGCGATCTGCCGCGGATCTCATTCGATTATGCGATCATGGAGAAAGCCGATCGCGTTCTGGTAGTAGAAGCCGGCTTCGATTGGGATGACGTCGGGAGCTGGCGCGCCATCTCGAAATATTTTCAGAACGACGCGGACGGCAACGCGGCGAATTGCGAAATCACGGCGCTTGAATCCTCGAACAACATTGTTTTCAACCCGGAGGGGGCGCGAATCGCGTTGCTCGGAGTCCACAACCTCATCGTCGTGCGGACACCGGATGCAATCCTCATTTGTCATCGACATCAGGCAGAGAAGATCAAGAACCTCCTCGGCCATCTGCCGGAGGAATTGCAATGAGCGAGTTGAAACTTCGGCGGCGAATTATCGGCATCGATCTGGGGGCTGCGCGAATCGGCGTCGCGGTTTCCGACGAGCTCGGCATGCTCGCGCATCCCGTGGAGACCATTCCGGCCGGGAGCGGCGCAGGGAAACGCATCGCCGAAATCGTTCAGGAAAAGAATGCGGAACGCGTAATCGTCGGCTTGCCGCGCCACATGAACGGCACCGCGGGCGTGGGTGCTGCGGACGCTCTGGCGTTTGCCAAGAAATTGGAAACACTTTTATCCTGCCCGGTTCTGACGTGGGACGAGCGCCTGACCACGACTGCGGCGAACCGCGCCTTGCGAGACAGTGGACGCAAAACCCGGAATTCCCGCAACGTCGTTGACCAGGTCGCGGCGCAGATGATCCTGCAAGGCTACCTGGACAGCTTGCAGAGGGACGAAATCTCGCAGGCTTTCTAACGCACAATGGCGACGCGGCTCAAGCTGATCGTCGCCTACGATGGCGCGCTGTTTTCCGGATGGCAAAGCCAGCCAAACGCTAACGGGATCCAGGATCATCTCGAAAAAGCTTTCGAGCAGATTTGTTCACGCCCCGTTCGCGTGCACGGCGCGGGACGCACTGACGCCGGAGTGCACGCACTCGCGCAGTGTGCGCACGTCGATCTGCCGGTTCGGCGCTATGGCGCGGATCGTTGGCGGTCGGCGTTGAACGGCATCCTGCCGCCGGCAATTCGGATCATGGAGTGCCGGTTCGTCTCCGACTCATTCCACGCGCGCTTTTCGGCGAAGAAAAAAATTTATCGATACCGGGTATGGAACGGCGAGGTGCTGCCGCCCTTGGAAAATGGTCGCGCCTGGCATGTTCGCGATCCGATCGATCGGGAAACCGTCGCAGCTGCGGCTAAGCTATTTATTGGCGAACATGATTTCGCATCCTTCTCGGCGAATCGTGGCCGGCCCACCGCCGATACAGTCCGCAAACTCTTCGCAGTGCGCTTCCGCGAATCCGGGGCGATCCTGACATTCGACTTCGAAGGCGAAGGGTTTCTATACAAGATGGTGCGGATGATAATGGGCGGCCTCATTCAAGTCGGAGTCGGCAAGGCATCGCTCCATGATATCCAATCTCGCCTTGCCCATCCCCGGCGGGCGATCGCTGCGGAGCGCAATGTCGCGCCGGCGGGCGGTTTATTTCTTTTTCGCGTTCGGTACTAGGCCTGCTTTTCACCCGGTCGAACCGAGCGTCCGTAGCCAGGTCGCAAGGTCGTGGCAGACTATTTGCTTTTGTGGAATTTATAATGACGGAAACCGACGTGCCCCAGAAAACCAAGGTTCGTCGAAACATTGTTAGCCGCAGTGCCGCCTGGCTTTTCAGTGCCCGGCACTTCCATTTCAAACTTCTTTCCGGCACGGCCGTCGGAATCGTCGTCATCACTTTCCTCGCGGGCTTATTTCTTTTCGTCACCCTCCGCAATCACCACCAGGAAACGCTGCGCGCTCACACTCTCGATGTCATGCGCCTCAGCAGCGTCCTCGAGAACGATATCGCCGCGCTGGAAACCGGTCATCGCGGTTACTTGCTTACCGGAAGCTCGGAGTATTTGGAGCCGTTTGAACGCCGTCGGGAGCTGATCAAACGCCGGGTCGATGAGCTGACCCTTCTGATTTTGGATAGTCCGCGCCAAAGAAAGCGCGTAATGAAAATACAGGAAATCGTCCAAAAGTGGCTCGACGAAGTCGCCTTGCCGCAAATCAACGAGCGTCAAACGAAGGGTACGGCCCGGCTCGCAGAATCTGGTGAGGCCTACGGACTACTTGGCCATGGGCTGCTCAACCAGGCGCGCGAAATCCTTCAGTCGCTTCAGAACGAAGAACAAATTGTCCTTAACCAACGCATGCGCGAGCAGGAATGGGCCGCCCAATCCACCCAGATGCTCGACTTCCTCACCAAACTCGAGCGCTCGGTTATCGAGATGCAGAAGGAAAAGCGCGGTTATTTGCTCACAGGCGACAATGCGATTGCCGATGCCTACCGTCGATCCACGGCAGACTTTTACACTTACCACGGCTACCTCTCGATTCTCGTCGCGAACGTTCCGGAGCAATCGGAGGCGCTCAACGACATCAAGAAAGGCGTGGAGATATGGACTCAGACTGCCGCCGCGCCGGAGATGGAAGCGAAGCGAACCGGTAAGGATTTCGCCGCGACCGCAGCGAAGAATAACGGCGAAGAGGTAATGACCGACATCAGGGAGAAGCTAAAGAAATTTCAGACTGATCAGGTAACTCTTTTCGAGACGCGGTCGAACATCGCGAGCCGCGATCGGATCATCAAGACGACTGGATTGGCTTTGCTCTGCGTGTTTGCCGTCGGTCTCCTAATCGTCTCCAACAGCTACAGCTTTGTTTTGGTCCGCCGGCAACTGGCGAAGCTCGAGGGCATTGAGACCCGCATCCGCTCGATCATCGAGAACATCCTCGACGGCATGATCACAGTCGACGAGCAGGGCATCATTTGCTCGATGAATCCGTCCGCCGAAAAAATGTTTGATTGCATTACCAACGAGATGGTTGGGCACAAGTTTACAAAACTCGTTCCCAAAACCTACGGCGCAGAGCCGGAGCCGATCGTGTGCGCCTGGGACGATTTGTTGAAGAGAACGGGTAGCACGACGATGGCAGTCGGCCGCACCCGGCGTCACAAGACCTTCCCGGTCGAAATCTCGTTGAGCCAGATGGTCGTCGACAAGCAGGTTCTCTTCGTCGCGATGGTGCGTGACGTCACGGAGCGTAGACGCTTCGAACAGGAGATCGCGGCGGACAAGGAAAGTCTCGCCGTTACCCTACGTTCGATCGAAGACGGAGTCATTACGACCGACGTGCAAGGCAAGATCATCATGATCAATAATGCCGGCGAGAACCTGACCGGCTGGACCTCGAAGGAAGCCATCGGCCGCTCCCTGAAATCAGTTTACAATATCGCGATCGATCTGCAGGCCCAGGCGCGCGCCCAGAAAACAGGTTCGCGCAACGAAGCGCAATCGATCCTGCTTAGCATGCCCGAGAACGCGACGCTTCATTCACGCCAGGGCCGCGAGCACGTCATTGAGCAAGTCGCCTCGCCCATTCGTGACAGCAAGAACGAAGTCGCCGGCGTGGTCCTTGTTTTCCGCGACATCACCGAACGTCAGCGCAATGAAGCCGAGCGACGCAAAGCCGAGACCCTGGAACAGCTCGGCTTGCTCGCCGGCGGAATTGCGCACGACTTCAACAACCTGCTCACCGCGATCATCGGCAATATCTCGCTCGCTTCGCTATTGCTGCCGCCTAACGACGAGATGGGGACGCGCCTCAACGACGCCAAGAACGCTTCCATGCGCGCCCGCGATCTCGCGCAGCAACTCCTCACTTTTGCCCGCGGTGGCGCGCCCATCAAAAAGACTGCGTCGATCGGCAAGCTTATCCAGGACACGGTGAGCTTCTCGCTCCGTGGTTCGCACAGCCGAAGCGAATTCCTTTTCGGCGCGGATCTTTGGCCGGCCGAAATCGATCCCGGCCAGATCAGCCAGGTGATCGCGAATTTGGTGGTGAATGCGGATCAGGCCATGCCGAACGGCGGAACCTTGCGCGTGAGCTGCGACAACTTTTCCTACGACTCGAACACTTCCCCGGCCGTGGCGGACTTAACGCCGGGCGATTACATCCGTATCGCGATCCGCGACGAAGGGACCGGCATTTCAGAAGAATGTATCAAGAGAATCTTCGATCCGTATTTCACGACTAAAGCCAAAGGCAACGGCCTTGGCCTCGCCACCACCTACTCAATCATCAAGAACCACAACGGACTCATCAATGTCGAATCGAAGGTTCATTTTGGTTCGACGTTCACAATTTATCTGCCGGCACTTCGCCATCACCAGGTGCCGGTCGAGCCGCCACGCCAGATGAACGAAGTCGTTTCCGGGACCGGCCGCATCCTCATCGTCGACGACGAAGAAGCAATCCGCGATCTGGTGGAATTCACGTTGGACCGGCTCGGGTACAAGGTCAGCCAGGCAGAAAGCGCCCTTGAAGGCGTAGAGCTTTACCGGCAAAAACTCGAAGTCGGCGAACGCTTCGATGCCGTGATTCTCGACCTCACTCTGCCCGGTGGAATGGGCGGCAAGGAAGCGCTCAAGCGATTGATCGAGATCGATCCGACGGTGAATGCCATCGTTTCCAGCGGCTACGCGATGGATGCGACGATGAGCCGTTACCAGGATTTTGGTTTCCGCGGCGTCATCGCGAAGCCCTACGAAGCCGCCGAGCTCGGCAAGATCGTCCACGAAGTCATCGAATCGAGCCACGTGAATATCGTGGCGGAGTACCCGATGCAGGCAGCTGGTTAGCTGCTGCGGTCTGTGACCGCTGAAATCTCTTGCGGCACCAGACCGCGACCTTAGTGTTTCGCCATGCGCGAGACTCGAGCAGCGGCTTACGATTCGAAAATCGAAGGCAACATCATCTTCACTCGACTCGATGCGGCGATGAATTGGATGCGGAAAAATTCGCTTTGGCCGATGCCAATGGGGCTGGCGTGTTGCGCGATTGAGTTGATGGCGACAGCCGCTTCCCGTTTCGATATCTCGCGTTTCGGCGCCGAGGTGATGCGGTTTTCCCCGCGGCAATGCGACGTGATGATCGTGGCCGGAACAGTGACCTACAAAATGGCGTTGGCGGTGAAACGAATTTACGAGCAAATGCCGGAACCGAAGTGGGTCATTGCCATGGGCGCGTGCGCTTCGACCGGCGGCATGTATCGCTCTTACGCCGTGCTTCAGGGGATCGATCAACTTTTGCCGGTCGACGTTTACGTTTCTGGTTGCCCGCCGCGCCCGGAAGCGTTGCTCGAAGGTTTGATGAAGCTTCAGGAAAAGGTTTCCGGCGAAAGTTCATTCCGCGAACAGAAGCGCGGTCTCACCGATCGCCTCGAAGCGATAAACGCATGACCAGCGCCGCCCTTCTCGCTTCGCTCGAAAAAATGCTAGGGGATAAACTCCAGCGCAAAATCGAATTCCGTGGCGAGACGACGTTCGTCATTTTGCCCGCTGATTTAAGAGAGGTCGCAAAGTTTTGCCGGGACGAGTTGGGGATGGATTACCTGCTCGATATCACCAGCGTCGATAATTTCGGCGAAGAGCCGCGGTTCGAAATCGTTTACGAACTTTACTCGATGCCTTTCGCCACCCACTTGCGTTTAAAACTGAGCATTCCCGAAGATCAGGGCGACGCGCCGACTGTTTCCGATATCTGGCCGACCGCCAACTGGCATGAACGCGAGATTTACGACATGATGGGAATCCGATTCGCTGATCATCCGGATCTGCGTCGGATCCTGATGTGGGATGGCTATCCTTACTTTCCGCTTCGGAAGGAATTTCCGCTGGAAGGATTGCCGAGCAATATGCCGGACGTGGCGTTTTCGGAAAGCGCGCCGCTGGAAGGTGGGCCTTTCGTGACCCTTCCCAGCACCGCAACAACGAAGGATCGCGAGCCGCGGGCGCGGAGGCCGGTCGAGCCGCTGTAGAATTGAAGCTGCTGCTGATTGTTCTTCTGTTTATTTGTCTTGCGGCGGCGGGCCTCGCGGCGGCCGCTTATTTGAACGTGAATCCCCTGCCCCGCAATGCGGTGGCCGGTCGAATTCTAATCGAGAAAGCTGCGCGTCGACTGACGTTGTTTCAGAACGGCCGCGCTTTGAAAACTTATTCAGTCGCGCTCGGCCAAGCGCCGGTTGGGCCAAAGGAATACGAAGGCGATCAGCGCACGCCGGAGGGAATCTACAAAGTCGATTTCCACAAACCGGATAGCGATTACCACCTCGCCCTGCACATTTCTTATCCGGAACAGCCCGACGTCGATCGCGCGGCGGGGCAGGGTTTGTCTGCGGGAAGCGATATCATGATCCATGGATTGCCAAACGGCCACGGCTGGATGGGGAGATTCCATCGCCGTGCGGACTGGACGGCGGGTTGCATCGCTGTCGCCGACTTCGAGATCGAAGAAATCTATCGAGCCGTTCCCGACGGGACACCGGTCGAACTGCGCCCTTAAAGCGCCGCGCTCAGCAAACGCACGAATTCCGCAGCCGCCTTCTTGCCGGTTTCGAGCACTTCGTCGTGACTCAACGGGACTCCGCTGATCCCGGCAGCCCAATTCGTTAGGCAGGAGAATCCGGCGACTTCAATGCCCAACGCGCGCGCCTGAATCGCTTCGAGGACGGTCGACATGCCGATCGCGTCCGCGCCGAGGCTGCGGAGCATTCTAACTTCAGCGGGCGTTTCGTATTGCGGCCCGAGCAAGCCAGCATAGACGCCTTCGTGGAGCTTTATGCTTTTCGCGCTGGCCGCCTCGCGGAAGTTCGTGCGCCATTTCTTGGAATAGACCTCCGTGAGGTCGAGGAATTGCGCGCTGCCGAGAAGCGGCGTTGTTCCCGTGAGATTGAGGTGATCGCTAATCATCATCCACGAGCCCGGCCCAAAGTTTTCGTTCGCTACTCCAGCAGCATTCGTCAGGACCAGGCGCTCTATTCCAGCGGCCGCGAGAATTCGAATTCCGGAGGTGATTTGCTGCGCCGTGTGCCCTTCGTACAGATGCACGCGGCCCTGCGCGAAAATGATCCGGCTACCGCCGATCTTTCCGAGGACGAAACGGCCGGCATGCCCAGGCACCGAAGGTTTCGGTAATTCAGAAAATTCTGAGTAGTTCACCGTTTCCCCGGCCTCGGCCTCGGAAACGAGAACGTTCAGACCCGAGCCCAGGACGATCGCCAGATCGGCATTCCACGCGCGGAGGCGATCCAAAGCCGCGTCGCTCACATCAGGCGGCTGAGATTGGCGGCGCGGATTCGGGCTTCCGCGTCCCCGCCATCACGTCCGGCCGCAAAGACTCATCCCGGATTGGCGTGATCTTCGTGTCCTGCTTCGGATAAGCGATGCGCGTGTGCAGCATCGTCATCAAGGTAAAACGGAACCGTTCCGCAATGAGATTGAGATCGGAGAGCGTCAAATCGCATTCCACCAGCTGACCATCCGCGATCCGCTGACTGATCAACTCGTTCACGAGTTGCTCGATTTTTTGCGGCGTCGGTTTTTCCAGACTACGTGACGCGCTTTCTATCATGTCGGCGAGGCTGATGATCGCGCTCTCCTTGGTTTGCGGTTTCGGCCCGCTGTAGCGAAATGTTTCCTCGCGCACTTCAGGCACATCTTCCTCGCGAAGGTTCATGATCTTGCCGCCCGTCCGCGCGTCCTCCTGCCGCTGAAGCGCGCGCTTGTAGAAATAATAAACGAGCGAAGTGCCGTGATGCTGCTGGATAATGTCGATGATCTGCCGGTTCAACCGATGTTTGAGCGCGAGGTCGATCCCCTCTTTCACGTGCGCGATGATAATGAGCGCGCTCATCGTCGGAGCGAGATCGTCGTGCGGGTTACGCTCGAAGTTCATGTTCTCGGTGAAATATTCCGGCTTCACCAGTTTGCCGACATCATGGAAATACGAGCAAACGCGGCAGAGCGTCGCGT
The DNA here is from genome assembly GCA_036270255.1 of Chthoniobacterales bacterium. Classification (GTDB taxonomy): domain Bacteria; phylum Verrucomicrobiota; class Verrucomicrobiia; order Chthoniobacterales; family UBA10450; genus AV80. The sequence continues at coordinate 6,240 of DATBCW010000073.1, read as the reverse complement.
TGGCGCCAATCGCTTCCGCCGCGGCCTCCGCGAGATTGGCCACGACCAGGCTGTGATGATACGTGCCCGGCGCTTCGATCGTCATTCGCCGCAATAACGGGTGATTAAGATCCGACGCTTCGAGCCAGGAAATATCGGTCGTAACCTGAAAGAGATGTTCGAACATCGGCACCACGCCACCCACGATCGTCGCCGTCACGATTCCGTTGCCAATGGCGAGCGCGCTCTGGATCCCGAGCATTTTCCAGTCGATCGAGTTCGGTGAGAGGAAATCAATCGGGCCAATGATTCCGAAGGTCAGCGAGAGGAGCCAAATCGCGATGCCGACGCCAAAGCCGGCACGGATCAACCGGCTGCGTTTGCGCACCTGCAACGTCAGATAGACCGCGGTGAATCCGCTGATCAATCCGCAAACCAGGAGCGGGGCATCGACTTTGCCAAAGAGAATGCTGCTCCACAGGCTCACAAACACGGAGGCGTAGAGGCCGTGATTCCGGTTGAGCAGAACGCTGAGCAGGAGCGGCGCGAAGGCGTACGGCGCGATCAGTCCCACGGTTTCCGGCCGGAGGTAACTGAACGAGCCGCTGTTGCAAAGAACGAGAAGAAACTTCGTGGCCGCGAGCTGGATAAAGATGACGCCGAATACGAGCAGCAACCGCGAGCTCCGCAGAAACGTCGTCGGCTGATTGATCCAGAGCTGCGTTAGCGCGGTGGCGAAAAAGAGCAACGCGATGACGAAGTTCTTGGTTGGCTCTGGCTGTTGTCCGCTGAAGATCAATGCCGCGATGCCGGCGACGAACGCGGCGAAAATGAAATATTTCGAAGCGGCCGCGTACTCGAGGCTGTGGAGCAACTCGTTCTTTGTCCGGCGGCGCCGCATTTTCCGCGAAGCGAGACCTCGCTTGATGAGCTGGCTGCGTTTGAGGAAATCGAACATCGCTATTTCCGAGAGCCCGGCGCGAGGTTTGCCGGCGATCGGTGTTGTTGATAGGCGTTGATCACGGCTCGGACGAGTTCATGTCGAACGACATCACGTTCGTTGAAATAAACGAAGGAAATTCCCTGCACATTTTTCAAAGCCTGGAGTGCCTCGACCAATCCCGAGCGTTTGTTTGACGGTAAATCGATCTGGGTCACGTCTCCGGTCACCACGCATTTCGAGTTGGGCCCCATCCGAGTGAGCAGCATGAACATCTGTTCTGTGGTGGTGTTCTGGGCCTCGTCGAGAATTACAAAAGCGTTGCTCAAAGTTCGTCCGCGCATGTACGCCAGTGGCGCCACTTCGATTGTCTGCCGCGAGACCGAGCGCTCGATCTCCTCGGCGTCGAGCATATCACGAAGCGCATCATATAAGGGCCGCAGATACGGCGTGATCTTTTCCTGTAAATCCCCCGGCAAGAATCCCAGCGCTTCGCCGGCTTCCACCGCCGGACGAGTCAGAATGATTCGGCTTACCTGCTCCTTTTTCAACGCCGCCACCGCCATCGCCACCGCGAGATAAGTCTTTCCCGTGCCCGCCGGCCCGACGCCAAACACAATGTCGTTCTTTTGGATCGCCTCGACGTAGTTGCGCTGGCCGAGGGTCCGCGCCACGATCGGCGCCTTCCGCGACGACGTTACGATCTTGGAGTCAACTACGTCGCTGAGATTGTCTGGGCGAGCTTCAGTCACAGAGTTAAGAGCGTAGCTGAATTCATGCTTGTGAATGTCGACGCCTTTCTGCCGCGCCTGATCGAGCTGTTCGAAAACGCGCTGGGCTTGGTCGAGCTGCCGCGGTTCGCCTTCGAGTTTCACCCAGCCTTCGCGGGTCGTGACTTTCACGCCGAGCGAATCCTCGAGCGTCTTCAACAATTTGAGATCGTTCGCGTAAAGCGATTGCACCGTCCGCGGACTATCGAACTGCAACGTGCGGCTTTCGGTCATACGCGCATCTCGGATCGCGCATCACCTGCCCGCAATGCTTCGCATAGCGTTGCAGGCGGGCGCATTTCGTTTAACGGAATCCGTAAACAAGCGCCCAGTGCGTGCGTTCCTCCGGCGACTGCTCGACCTCGACGATGATGAAATAGCTACCGGTATTCTTCGGAGTGATGTGGGCCGCTGCGAAATGCCCCTTCTGCCAGCTATACGGCATCTCAGCGAGTTTGCCTTCCGAATCGTAAATGTGGACGGAAACTTTCGCCGCTTCCACTTCGCTGCCGAGCCAGAACCAGTATTCGTTACCCTTGAACAACTGCTGGCGGACCGCCTTCTTTTCGCCCGCCCCGAGATCGCCGCCCCAGTAATCTTCGCGGACCTGGAAGCCTTCCTTGACGTAGGGCTCGGCCGCTTGCAGCGCGAACGACTGCGCATCATCCACTGACGCGCGACCAGCCGGCACCGCGACAAACGCCAGCGCGACGGCGAAACTCGCACGAAATGCTGTCTTGAAGAACGCCGTCATAATCTGTTCAGGGGGTTTTCTTTGTAATTGCATCGCCGAGCCGGGTCGTGATGTCGTTGATCTTTTTGACTGAAGCCGGCGGGATGTGGCCGTCGCCAACGTCAATCAAGGGTTTCACTTCGATTAAGGCGGCGTGAATATCCTGGAGCAATCTCAGATTAAACTCCGGCATCGCCTGAAGTCGCGTTTCGAAATAATTCAGCAAATCAGGCTGATGAAGAAGTTCCGACCCTTCCTCCGAATATTTCTTGGTCACGACCGCCGTCAGAACTTCCGTTCCCCGCAGCCAGCCGCCGAGGCTCACTAGTTGGGATAATTTCTCGTCGTGCACTTCGTTCATCGCCTGCTGGACGCTGTTCTGCGTCCGGTCTAGCTCTTGACGAACGCCCGCCCAGTTTTTCTTGTCGGCCGCGTCGGTAATCGCTTTCGCGTGGGAGGTAATCGAGCTGCTCACTCCGATTGCCTTCGACAAGGTCAGCACCCGTTGCCCGATGTCCTTCACCGTCGGCGCGTCTTCCGCCTGGACGGCGATAAATCCGTCCGCGATCACTGCGCCCAGGAGCAGCGCGATCCGCGGCCGTTCCGTGAAGTTCGCCCCTTTGTCGTCTCGGAGATATTCGCGCCAGTTCACGCCGCCGAGTTTGTTCAGCGCCCCGAAGACCTCGTTAGGCAACGGCACCACCACGTCCTCGACTTTTTTGGAAAGCTGCTTCACGTCCACGTGTTTCGGGACTTCAGCGGCGCGGGCGGAAAGCGACAGGGCCGCCAGGAGCGCGGCGCTCATTTTGGAAAATTTAGCGATTGGTATCATCGGGCTCTTCGACTGTTGATTTCGCCTTCGTATTCAGGATTAATGGCCTAACAGTAAACAGAACTCTTTGCCGCACAAATTTACCTGCCCAAGATTTTGACTCTGAATCGCAACAACGCCCCCCGCTGGCGGCATTCGCCCGGATTTCTTTTCCTGGCATGAACTCACGGCGGCTCCAGGAAATCCTCGCCCGGGCGAAATCCAAGCGGATTCTCGTCATTGGCGACCTGATGCTGGACGAATTCGTCTGGGGAAAAGTCGGTCGAATCTCCCCGGAAGCGCCAGTGCCGGTAGTGGAAGTGACCGGAGAAAGTTTTTATCCCGGGGGCGCGGCGAACGTCGCGCGGAACCTCCGGGAATTCACCCGCCAGGTGGCTGTCGTCGGCATGTTCGGGTCCGATCACGACGGCCAGCATTTATCGCAAGTCTTGGCGGAACTGAAGATCGACACCGCGGCCGCCATTAAAGACAAGACTTTCCGAACCATCAAGAAGACCCGGGTCATCGCCCGGAACCAACAGGTCGTCCGCGTCGATCGCGAGGAACTGCGGAGCCCTTCCCCGGCCCATGTTTCAAAGATCGTAGCGAGCGTTCGCCGGCGGCTCTCGAAGATCGATGCGATAATCTTCGAGGATTACGGAAAGGGATTCCTGAGCGGGGAGCTTGTCCGAAAAATCTGCGAAGACGCGCTCGCGGCGGGCAAGGTCGTAACGGCCGACCCGAATCCAACGCATCCGGTCAGCTGGAGAAAAATGACGGCGGTCAAGCCGAACCGGAATGAAGCGCTCCTCGCCGCTGGGTTGCCCTGGACCGACCCGGTCGAACCACCGACGAAAGACAAGCAACTGCTAGTCGCCGGAAAACGCCTGCTCAAGAAATGGCAAACGGAGGTTTTGCTCATCACGCTCGGGGAACACGGAATGATGTTATTCCAACGCGGCGAAAAGCCTCACTACATCCCCACGAAAGCGCGAGAGGTTTACGATGTTTCCGGCGCGGGCGACACGGCGATTGCCCTCTTCACTCTGGCGCTTTGCTGTGAGGCGTCGCCGGTGGAAGCGGCGGAGATCGCAAATCACGCGAGCGCAGTCGTTGTCGGCAAGCTCGGGACGGCGACCGTCACGCCGGATGAACTGAGCGCCAGTTTCGAAAATGACCGGCTCGCCTAACGAGAGCTGGCCCGCTGTTTTTTTCGATCGCGACGGCACTCTGATGCGCGATGTCGATTATTGTGGCGATCCCGGCAAGGTCGAAGTCTATCCCGAAGCCGCCGAAGCATTGTGCCGGCTCAAGGAAAAAGGTTACAAGCTCGTGATCATCACCAATCAAAGCGGAATCGGGCGCGGCTATTTTACCGAGGATGATTACCGCGTCGTGGAAGCAGAGTTTCACCGGCAACTCGGAGGCGGTTTGATCGACGCCAGCTATCATTGCCCGGACTTGCCGACGTCGACGTCGATTCGGCGAAAGCCGGGCCCGGGCATGGTGTTCGAAGCCCAGCGCGAACACCGCCTGGATTTGCGACGGTCTTTTTTCGTTGGGGACAAAGCGAGCGACATCGGCTGCGGTCAAAACGCGGGAGTTTGCACGATCCTCGTCCAAACTGGTTACGGCGCCGGCGAAAACAATTGCCGTCCCGATTGGATCGCGCGCGATATTGCTCACGCGGCCGAAATTATTCTTCGCGAGGGAGTATGAAGAAAAGCGTTGTCATCCCGAGGCAGGCGAAGCGCGCCGAGGGACCTCGCGAGCGCTCAACCGCTTCCGCGAATCATTGGGCGTTTACGCGAGAGCGGACGTTCCTGTTCGCTTGCGTGATCCAACTTGCAACTGAGAGGTCCCTCGCCGTCTGCGCGGCTCGGGATGACCATGAGTAAAGCCGTCGGCATTATTCCCGCGCGCTGGGGATCCACCCGCTTTCCGGGCAAGGCGCTGCACGTCATCGCCGGCAAACCGTTGCTGCAACATGTCTGGGAACGCTGCCGGCGCGCGAAGAAACTCGATAAGCTCATCATCGCGACAGACGATTTCCGGATCGCAGAAGCGGCGTTCGAGTGGGGCGCGGAGGTCGCGATGACCTCGCCGAACCACGCCAGCGGCACGGATCGCATCGCGGAGGTGGCGCAGAAAATGAAACAGTTCGCGCATGTCGTGAACATTCAGGGCGACGAGCCGTTGATCGATCCCAAGTTGATCGATCGGCTCGTCCGCGACCTGCAACGGGACAGGACGCTCGAGATGATTACCGCCGCGCATCCGTTCGAAGACGCGCGCGACGCCGACTCGCCGCATCAGGTGAAGGTCGTCTTCAACCAAAGTGGCGACGCTCTCTATTTTTCACGAGCCGCGATTCCATGCGCTCGTGATCACAACGAAAAGACGCAGTTTTTTAGACACCAGGGCATCTATGGTTACACGCGCGAATTGCTCTTGCGCTTCGTTCGATGGAAAACTTCGCCGTTGGAGCAAGCGGAAGCGCTCGAGCAATTGCGCGCGCTGGAGAATGGAGTAAGAATTCGAGTGGTCATGACTGGCAGCGGCTCGCCCGGCGTCGACACGCCGGAGGACGCTCGAGTGATCGAGCGCGTGCTCAAGTCCGCCGGCCCGCGCGCCCGAACCCGAAAGCGATGAAATATATTTTTATTACCGGCGGAGTAGTGAGTTCGTTAGGCAAAGGCCTGGCGGCAGCTGCCCTCGGCACGCTGCTCGAGTTGCGCGGGCTGCGCGTCGTTTTCCAAAAGTTCGATCCGTATCTGAACGTCGATCCTGGGACGATGAACCCGTTTCAACATGGCGAAGTATATGTGCTGAATGACGGCGCTGAGACCGATCTCGACCTCGGCCATTACGAGCGGTTCACCAATTGCGTTCTTTCGCGTCACAACAATTTGACCAGTGGCCAGGTTTACGAGTCGGTAATCCTCAAAGAGCGCCGTGGGGATTATCTCGGCAAAACCGTGCAGGTCATTCCGCACGTGACCGACGA
>DATBCW010000072.1:0-7086 GCA_036270255.1 Chthoniobacterales bacterium | reverse complement strand
TCCTTCCTCCCGGCGCTTTGTATCGTGTGGGGCATCGGCGCCGCGACGAGCAGGCGGTCGGTTGCTACAAGGTTTTGGATTTGCCTGGGTTTGACGGTTGGCGCCAGTTTCAGTCTCGCGAATGGACTGCTCGCCTGGGGTTTAACTTTTCCGCTCTTGTTTTTGGTGGAACCGGAGCGCCCTCGGTGGCGCTGGCTGGGGTATTGGATTCTTGCGGCGGCCGCGTGCGCGACGCTCTACTTTTGGCATTTCCATTCGCGGCCGGATTTGCCGGCATTCGCTCCGCGAAGAACTGTCATCGAATACTGGCAGTATGTCGCGGGCTTCGTCGGCTCGGGGCTGGGCCGAGCTGGGAACGGGGATCCCCCGGCCTTTTCCGTCGTGATCGGCACGGCGCTTTTGCTCGCTTACGGATTCGCTGCCGCACACATGGTTTTCCGCCGGCGCGATCGTGCCTGGCTTTCGCGCGTCCTGCCTTGGATCGCGCTGGGAGGCTATTCGATTGGAAGCGGTTGTTTGGCGGCCTTGGGTCGAATTGCGTGGGGCGTGACGCAGGCACTCGAGTCGCGCTATGTGACGTTTTCAATCTATCTCGCCGTCTCGGTTATTAGTCTCGCCGCAATTTATTGGACGGAGGATCTGAGATTAGCGGTCGGACACCGTCGTCGCTTGGCTGGATTCACTTGCGCCGCATTTTTGGCGGCGACTTTTTTCACTTTCGAATTGTTATGCTCGCTCGATTCCATCGCCTTCTTCCGTATTCGCTCCGCGGCAGCGCGACTTGGCGAAAGCGCAGTGCTGTTTGCGCCAGTCCTCGACACTTCCGAGATCATCAAGGCGATGAATTATCCCCGACCTGATTGGGTGCGAGTAAACGCCGACGCGCTCGAGCGATTGCATCTGCTCCGTACGCCCTTGATCCGGACGCCCGAGATCGCCAAGCTCCGGCATACCGAGGCCGACGATCGCGCTGCCGCTGGCTGGTGCGATGGCCTGGCGATCGGAAACGATGATCGTCGCACAACTTGGGGATGGGCTGCATTCCCCGCGAGAAACCGGCCAGCCGACGCGGTCGTGCTGGCGTTTGCGAACGAGCACGGAGATTGGGTGGTCTTTGCGCATTCGGACGCGGTCCTCGAACGTCCGGACGTCGCGCACACCCTGCGAAGCGCCGAGCTACTGTGGACCGGTTGGCGGGTCGCCTTTCGCGGCGATGCCTTGCCAAAGGGCGCGGAAATATCGGCGTGGGCGGTCGATGCGAAGGAAGCGAAGTTGTACCGATTAAGAACGAGGGAGCGAATCCTCAATCCCTAGTCCGAAACTCGACTGTCTGGACCGAGACCACTTTCCGGAACGGAAATTCCGAATACGCGCGCCCGCCGCGCCATTGATGATGGCCCTGCGCGGAAAGGAAAAACGTTTCAACGTCGGACCGAAGGCGTTCCAAAAGCTGTTCGAACGGCGTCTCCGGTGAGGGCGCAGTGATTCGCTTCTGTTGGGCGAGGATTCGTTGCGCATTCGCAAGATCGTAGGCATCGCCCGGCCCCTGCAGGATGAAGTCGAAGCAATGGATTGACGCGCCGCCCGGAGCGAGACCCTCAGCGATCGCGTCAAAGCAAATTCCGAGGGCTTCCGGGGGAATGTGTTCGAGCACCGAGATGGAAAAGATCGCCTCGAACAACTGTCCGCGAAGGGGCGGCAGACCCGGACGAAAATATTCGCGCAGGATTTTTACGTGAGGGAATTCTTGCCGGTAACGTTCGTAATCCGTGGGTCCGTTTCCGAACCCGTCATATGGATCGACCACGGTGACATCGTAACCGAGTTCGGCCAGGAGCCCGCTGACGGCAGGTTCGCCGCCGCCGATCTCGAGCAATCGCGCTGGCGGTGGGATGTTCGCGAGGATTGCTTTCGCGGCCCATGGCCTTTGGACATTTTTCAGGTCACCGTCCACGGCGGAGATCTGCGGAAGGTGGTCGAGGCTTTCGCAATAATCGCGCACCGTAGCGTAGGAAGTGCCTCGCCCTGGGTCGCTCTCCGAAAAGCGAGCGATGATCTCCGCGCGTTGAGCTGGATCGCTAAATAGCCGGATCGGCATGGTCTTGCGATTTGCGATTGGCGGAATTTTGTTCGTAAAAAGCAACCAACGCGCTCGCGTTCTTTTCCCAGTCGAAATGCTCGCGGGCAAAAGAAAGGGCGCCGGCGGCGAGCCGTTCGCTCAGTGCGTTGTTCGCTCGCAATTCCAGGATTGTGTCTACGATGCCAAGGGCGTCGACTTTATCGAGCACCCACGCCTCCTCGCCGTGCTGAACGAAGCGGCCCACATTTGTCCGCGGCAAAATCACGGGCCGGCCCATCGCGAAAAATTCCGGGAGCTTGGCCGGCAGCCGATACTCGTTGAAAGCGTCGTCCGAGCCAGGCTGAACGAGAAAATCGGCCAGGCCAAGGACGCGTGGAATGTCGACATGTTTCACGTAATCGAGATCGACCGAAATTTCGCGTGCCCATCCCTCATCGGGGCCAAGGAATGAGCAATAATCTTTTCCCGTGCGCACGAGCGTGGTGGGAACCCCTTCACGCTGGAGAACGGCCGCGGCGAGATAAAGGCTGCGAACTTCCCGCGCATTCGCGGAGTGCACGTTGCCTGTGTAACAGAGGACGGTGTTGTTAGGCGGCACTCCGAGATCCGCGAGAAAGGCTTCATCTTTTTCGCGGGGTGAAAAAAGCTTTCGGTCCGCGCCGGGCCAGAGAACCAGCCGCGGAACGCCGGGCGGCACAAACTTTTCCAGTCGATCCATGATGATGGTGACGCCGGCCGCGCTCGCGAGGAAGCGGGGATAATTTTTTGGATGGGAAAGATTATGCGGCACCCGCAGCGACGGTGTCGCCGCCAGTTCGTGGAACGGCCGGCTGAGATTCACCTCGAGAATCAGTTCCTCGTTGTCTTCGAGGTGAACGAAAAGCGAGAAGGCGGAGAACCCGGCCAGCTTTTCGCATAAGAGCCGGACGTTTTCCCGCGGCGTCCAGGCATGAACAACGTCGGGCCCATTGCTATTCGAGAAAAGCAATTCCCAGTTCCCGTCGCATTCGGCGAACGTCGCCGTGGCGTAAGCGCGATCGCCCAAGTTCCCGGCGCTCTCTTTGTTCTCCGGCACCGCCACCGCGACATGGTGTCCGTGAGCCGCAAGATGACAGGCGAAGTTGTGGACGTGAATCGCGCTGTTCGAGGTGAAGTCGTGATAGAGAACGAAGAGAATGTTGCTCATGACCGAACGCTGTAGTCGCCCCGCTCGAGCACGAGATTGGGATTGTAATACGGGTCGCCCCGCTCGATTACCAATTCCCAGCGGTCGAGCAGAAGCATCCGGTCCACCATGTCGTAATAATTTTTTCGGGAGACGGATTCATGATGAATGACGACCGCTTCGGGCGTGTAGATGATGCGCAGGCCGCGATCGCGCAGGCGCAGGCAAAGATCCACGTCCTGGTAGGCGGTTAAGAAATGTTCGTTGAAGCCTCCGATTTCCAGGAAAAGGGATTTGCGCATCATCAAACAGGCAGCCGTCACAGCGGAGACTTCCCGCGCGCAGGCGAGGCTGCCGGCATATCCATCCACGTCACTCGGGAAACCACGCATGATGTGATCGGCGGTGCCCCGCATCCCGAGCGCGACCCCGGCGTGCTGGACGGTGCGGTTCTCGTATAAAAGGAGCGCGCCGACGGCGCCGACATCGTCCTGTTCTGCGTAGTGGACGAGATGTTGAAGCCAATCTTCGCTGACGATCTCGGTGTCGTTGTTAAGAAAAAGCAATAGCTCGCCGCTCGCAGCCGCGGCGCCGTTGTTATTCGCCCGGGAAAAATTGAAGGGGCCCGGGAACGGAACCCGCCGAACCGGGTATTGCTCCATCAGGGCGAGCGCCGCGGGGTCGACCGTATCGTTGTCCATCACGACAACCTCGAAATTGGGGTACGAGGTTTTTTCAAGAACGGTTCTCAAGCAGCGCCCAAGAATCTCCGGGGCGTCCCGTGTGGGAATGATGACGCTGACTCGGGGGTAAGCCTCGCGCTGCGCCGGAATAATTTTCAGGCGGTGCGGAAGCGCCGCTGGCTCAGCGCGGGCGGGCAGATGAAGGCGATCGAACTGGGCGTTGACCGCGCGCGCCTGGAGAAGGCCGATGTGCGACTTCGCTTCCGTACTTTCCGCGATGCTTCCCGGCGTTTTGCGCCAGTGATACAAAATCTGCGGAACATGGGCGATCCGCGGGGTGCTTTCGCTCAGGCGAAGCATGAACTCGAAATCCTGCACGCCATCAAACGCAGAATCGAACCGGGTCCGGACCGCAAGCTCTCGCCGCGCACAGAGCAGATGGCCTACATACATGACGCCGCGAAAATATTCGGGCGACCAGTCCGGTTTGAAGAACGGTTCGACAAGCTCTCCGGACGTGTCTTCCAGTTTATCTTCGTCTGAATAAACGACATCGTAGCCTTCGCCGAGTTTGCCGCGCAGCACCTCGAGGGCGGTGGGATGAAGCAGGTCGTCGTGATCGAGAAAGCAAACATAATCGCCGCGCGCGCAGTCGAGGGCGTGGTTGGTGGCTGCACTAATGCCCTTGCCGGGTGAGTCCGCGACCCGCAGGCGGTGGCTTACCGTTCGGAGAAGCTCGGTGAGTTTTTTCGTCTCGCGATCGTCCGAGCCGTCATCGACGACACACCATTCCCAATCGGAGAAAGTTTGATTCAGAAGGCTCAACGCGGCTTCAGCGAGCCATTCTGGCTTTGTGTTATGCGTAGGTGTGACGATGCTGAAAAATGGAGTAGGAGGCCGGACCGGAAATACCGCCTCGTCTTGTGGCTCGACTCGCAGCGCATGTTGCTGAAACTCAGAGCGAATTAGATCAAAGGCCTTCCGCGGGGAAAGGGCCGGTAGTTTCAGAATCCGCTCCGACTTCTTGTCATCGCCAGAGGATAACTCGTCGCCATCGGTTCGATCGCCGCTCGCTTCTCGCGGGACTTCTTCGCGAAGGAACGGCCGCCAATCGGAACCTTGCTCGATGGCTTCGAGCTGGACGACGGATGTGCCGGGCGAAACTTTTGCTTCGATGGTGAAGCCGCTTTGCCGTGCCGCTGGATAGTCCTGGGAGAAGTGCGCCAGGTCCGGGCGCTCGAGCCCATAGCGCGCCAGCTTTCCTTTACCGTTTACCCTCGCCCGGATTCCCGCGAGCGGCTTGTCGGCCTTGGAGAAACACCAGCCTTTGATGAAAAGGACGTCTCGGTTTGTTGTCCAATGCTTCGGCAGGTCGAGCCCGAAAACCAACTCCGGACTCGAACCGACTTTCGCCGGCTTGGGCGAACGATGAAAAAGCTTCCAGATCGGCTTGACGATCTTCCACGCCGCCGACTTCTGAATTTGTTCGAGCAACTGTTCGCGGGCCCTGAGTTTGGCGGCGGCATCAGCGCGCCGGACTTTCTGGTCCCACGCTTCGCGTTCCGCCTCTTCGCGCCGCAAATGATCGGTGACTGCGGCGGTTTCCAATAACCGGGCAAAAGTCTTGAGCGAGCGAACCTGTTTCTGCAGTTCTTCCCAGGCCTCATGCGCCTTCGATCCTACCGGCGCGGGGAGTTGCGCTCGTAACTTGCCAAGCGCCTCGCCGAACCGATCGAGCTCGGCATTTATCTGGCGCAGATGATGATTTTGATCGGACACAACGAGGTAACTGAGTGTTGCGTCTGCCGAAGCTAATTCAAGCTTCGCCTCTCAGCGGGAGAGCCGATGTTACCGGGATTGCAGGGGCTCGGGGCCAGCGGCCCGCAGGCGTTAGAAGACGTAAGCTTCCAGGACACCGACTCCGGTCCCGCCGTTCTTGCCTCGCATGACGGCGGTGTAGGAGCCACGCGGAAGACCGCTTTCGTAAATGGCCGATTCCGCATCGTTTGATAACGAAAATCCGAGGCGCTGAATTGTAGCGGCGTCCGGCGAACTCTTCCAGTCGTCGTTCGTCGCCACGATGGTGCCATTACCGTCGTGAAGCTCGAGCGTGGGATCCGCCAAAGGGTTGGTGATTCCCAAGGGGCCGAGCGACGGTCCGATGGCGCGGAGAACTACGTTCGTCTGACCTGCGCCACCGAAATAGATGAAGCCGCCGATCATGACGTCGTCGCCGGTCCGGACAAAACCGCGGGTGCTGATGTTTGCCAGAGTGGCCGCGTAATCCGCGTCCAAATCGTAAATTTCGACGATTGCGATGCCGCTCGAGCTATTCGCACTTGCGACGACAGCTGTATAAGTACCGGGATTCAGCGTAGCGATGATGGCCGACTCGGCATCGCTGCTGGGCGCAATGCCAGTCGCTTCGAGATCAATCGGTTGATCGGAAGTAACGACCCCGCCCATTTGGGTTACCCGCCAGTTATCGTTGGAGGCGATGAGCGCTCCGGCTCCGTCATGCAATTCCAGCCGTGGATCCTGAAGAGCTCCCGAGACAATCCCGTTAAGCGACGGCCCGAGGGCGCGGATCATGACGCGTTTCGGCATCGTTCCTTGAACGATGAAGCCGCCAATCAATACGTTCTCGCCCGAACCAACCGGAAGACGCGTTGCTATGTTCAAGGCAAGCGCATGCGGCGGAGAGGTCTCGTAGTTGGTCGATCCAACCGTCAAAATATGCGCACTGTCGTCGGGCGCGGCCACGACAGCGGCATCGCTGGATTGGGCGACGCCGTCGAGAGTCGGCGGCGAAGTTGCCGCGTAAGCGATGTAGGAGGGAATCGGCAGGGATTCGCCAGGTGCTCCCGTAGTGAGGATGGTCGGCGGGACTGTTAAGACAGCGCCCCCCGGGGAGTTTGACGTGCCGGCAAAATTCGGGGATGTCGATTTGGTGATCACGGTTCCGTCGCCGTGGTGAATGACGACGGAGTTCAATTCGAGGACGGTTTGGGACGGCCCAAAGTAATCGTTGTAATAGGCGGTCCCGCTTGGGAAAAAAGTGTTCCCGTTGAATTGCATTCTATTGAATGGCGGTGTGTCGCGGTCGCCTTCGAAAATGGCGCTTTGACCGTTGTTCCCGATAAAACGGCAGTTCTGAA
>DATBCW010000071.1:0-27210 GCA_036270255.1 Chthoniobacterales bacterium | reverse complement strand
GCGCTCCGCGGCCATGATGTTGCCGTTCACGGTGCCGTCGACAATGACCGAACGAGTCTTGATGTCGCCCTTGATCCTCGCTTGCTTGCCCACGGTCAAGCGGCCCTGCGAATCGATCCGCCCGTCCACTTCGCAATCGATCAGCAGCTCTTTCTGAAATTTGACCACGCCCTTGATGGAGACTCCGCTCGATAATGTGCCGCCTCTGTTTACGTCACTCGTCCCGTTCGGCGTCGGGCTTGGTTTCGCCGCCGGTTGAGACGGTGGTGGTGGGGTCGGCGCCATCGGGGCGGCGGGCTCTACTTTTCGATTCGAAAACATCTGCATCGGGCTTGGGTCTCCTTCGCAAAGAGCATGGGACAGTTATTCACAAAGGTCAACCGATTCTGCTGAAACGCGTCGATAAGAGGTAAATCACGGTGCCGCAAACACCGAACGCGGCGGCCCCGATGAAGTTCGCGCCCGGCCCCAGCTTCCAGAGCTCCGCGCCGAGAATCGCGCCGGCGCTAACCAAAAGATCGCGCACCAAATAGTAAGCACCGATCATCTGGCCGCGCCGCTCCGGCGCGCAGTACCCGATGATGAGCGCCTTGCGCGAGGTGTCGCCGAATTCCTTCAAGCCGCGAATCGCAAACGCGATCGCGAGCATTGCGAAACTGCCTGAAAGCCAGAGCGCCACCGGAAACAGCGTGAAGAAACCAAAGGTCGCGAGCACGAACGGTTCGCGACTGTGTTTATCGGCGAAATGCGAAACCGGAATGATGCAGGCGCTGGCCACCACGACCTCGATCGTGGTTAGAATTCCGACTTCCTTCGCGTTTACGCCTACGTGATCCATCGCGTAGATGACGACCCAGGCGAACGGGATGCGTTCACAGAACCGGACCAGGATGTCGCTCAGCAAGAGGCGGCGCAACGGCGCGTCGAACGCACGCAGGCTTCGGGCGAAATTCCAGCGTTCCACGGCGCGTTCGCTTTTCGGCGAATCGCGCAACTCCCATTGCAGAAGGAGAGTCGCGCCGGAAAGCACGATCGACATTACGAGCCCAATCCGGACCCCATCAATGATTCCAAACCGATCGATCAGATAGCCGCCGGCGATCGGCGCGACCATGATCGGGACTCGCTTTATAACCGACTGCAGACCGACGCCCATCGCGTGCCGGTTCGCGCTGAGACTTGCGCCGATGAGCGAGAAGCTGGCCGGGAGGGAGAAGCAAGTCCAGGAAAGGAAAAGAAACATGCCCGCGACGACGCCGCCCCAGTGCGGGACGAGCAGCACTACGGTGTAACCGGCAATCGAGAAAAGGTTGAACGCGAGAAAAGCGCGCCGGTGTCCCCACCGATCCACGAATACGCCGCCGGGATACGCGTAGATCGCGCCGAGCAAAGTCCGGAGGGCGTCGAACAGCCCGATAACGAAAATGCTCGCGCCGAGCGCCTCCAGATATTTTGGGATGAAACGAATCCAGAGTTCTTCCCCGGCGCCGATCGTGAAAGTGGCGAGGAGGAGAATGACGAGGTTGCGTTTGAGTCCGAAAAACTCGGTGAATCTCTGGGGCAGCGTCTGCTGTTTGACGTCACTCATCGAAACCATTCAGCCGCGATAACACGAGACGGGCAATGCTAGAAAAAGCGTTGTCATCCCGAGGCTGGCGAAGCGCGCCGAGGGACCTCGCAGTTGCAAGTTTCGCTGCCGCTAAAGACCAGCGCGCTCTCTGACGTCTGGCGCGCAGCCTTTCGCGCAAGCGATTTAGCGCTTGAGAGGTCCCTCGCCGTCTCCGCGGCTCGGGATGACACGACTTCTTCGCGCACTCGCAGCTTCGAAAAACCGCGTTTACACTCGACCCGTGCGCGCGGCTTGGAAAAAATTCCGGTATCGAATCGAGTGGCTGCTTGTGAAAGCAGGCGGGGCGATCGTGCCGCTGCTTTCACGAAAGGTTTGTTTTCGGCTCGCGCAATTCGTCGGCGGGCTCGCCGCGACCGTCGATCAGCGCAACTTCCGCGTGGCCTTGAGTAACCTCGAGGCGGCCTTCGGTGAAACCTTGTCGTCAGCGCAACGTCACGAAATTGCGCGCGAAAGTTACCGGCAGTTCGCCCGCACCGTCTTCGATCTTTTTTGGACGCCAGCCCTGACCTCGGAAAACTTCTGGGACTACGCCGAGTTCCAAAACCTCGAGCGGCTGCGCGCTGAGATCGCGCCATCGAATCGCTGCATCTTTGCCGTGTTTCATTACGGAAATTTCGAATGGCTCAGTCCGGCGGTGGCGTGGGCGGGAATGCCGACCGATGTGGTCACGCAGGAATTCAAGAATCCGCTTCTCGACGAAATCTTTCGGCGCTTGCGCGAGCACGCAGGCCACACTTCTGTTGCGCGCAACAAAGCCGTTATCCGCCTTTACCGGACGTTGAAAAAAAACGGGCGAGCCGCGCTCCTCGTCGATACGACGCTGGCGCCGCATCATCCGACCGTGGTCATCGATTGCTTTGGATTGAAAACGATCGTGACCGTGGCGCACGCCTGGCTTTACGAACATACCGGGGCGCCGCTGATTCCGATCTACTGCGAGCCGTTGCCGGAAGGGCGCTGGCGAATTGTGGCCCAACCAAAAGTCGAAGTGCCGGCCGGCTCGACCCACCAGGAAATCGCGCAAGCGTGCTGGGACGCGTTCGAACCAGTCGTTAGGCAAAATCCGGCGCCGTGGCTCTGGATGTACAAGCATTGGCGTTACAAGCCGATTGCGGCGGAGCGCACCTATCCGTTCTATGCCCAGGAATCGCCCTTCTTCGAACAGATCGCCGCTCGCGCGAATTACGCGAAGCTCGACCGGGCCGCCGCCCTTCAGGCGTCGCAATGACGAACGGCCCTTGGAAAAGCATTCGGCACCGGGCTGAATGGTTCTTTGTTCGCCTCGCAGCCGTGGTCATTCCGCTCTGTCCGCGGCGGGTCATCATGGCGATCGGTTCCGCTATCGGAGCGATGGCGGCATACCTCGACTTTGAAGGCCGGCGCGTCGCACTCAGCAATCTTGAGTGCACGCTCGGCGCCGAATTGACCCCCGCCCGGAGACGACAACTCGTTAGGCAATCGTATCAGCACGTCGCCCGGGCGATGACGGACTTGTTTTGGAGCTCGCGCCTGACCGCGGAAAATTTCGCCGAGCTTGTGGAATTTTCCGGCCTCGAACAATGGAGCGCCGAGCTGGAGGAGGGGAAGCCTGTCATCTGGGGCTGCCAGCACTACGGCAACTTCGAATGGATGGCGACGAGTGTCGGCTTGTCCGGGCGCAAGAGCGTGATCATGGCGCAGGAATTCAAGAACCCACTTCTGGATCCGACGTTCATTGAATTGCGGGAAGGGGGCGGCCATCGCGTCGTCACCCGCCAGGGATCGTTGCTGCATATGTATCGGGCGCTGCGGCGCGGCGAGCGAGTGGCGATCTTCGCCGACCTGACGATCTCGGCCAAGATCCCGAGCGTGGTGATCGATTGTTTCGGAATGAAACGTTGCGTCAGTTTTGCGCAGGCTTGGCTGCACCAGCATACCGGCGCGCCAATCATCAATGCGCACATGGAACCGTTGCCGGACGGACGTTATCGATTGGTTTTTCATCCGCCGTTGCAACTGCGTGCCGGCGCTTCGGCCCGCGAAATCGCGCAAGCCTGCTGGGACCAGATGGAGCCGGTGATTCGCCGCGATCCCGCGCCCTGGCTCTGGATGTACAAACATTGGCGTTACCGGCCAGAAGGCGCGGACGAAACTGCATATCCATTTTACGCGAATGTCTCGCCGCACTTCGAGAAACGCCTCAAGGAAAGCGAGAGTCATCCCGAGCCGCAATAGACGGCGAGGGACCTCTCAGTTGGAATTCGATCACGCACGCGACGTGCATCGTCCGACCTGGCGTAGACGCGCACTTATTTCGCGGACGCGCTTGGCCGCTCGAGAGATCCCTCGGCGCGCTTCGCCAGCCTCGGCATGACCCGCGGTCCCTATTGACAAAACCCGCGATCTGCGGTTTTCATTCCCCCAACTATGAGACATCTTTCTCGCCTCCTTCTTTGCCTCTGCGCGCCGGGCGCTTTGTTTCTGACGAGCTGCGGCACGATGACGTCGACCGCTTCGTCGCATAATTACCACGTCATCGCGCATCGACCGCACGATCCGTCGAAGGTCGAAGTGAAACTCTCGCTCTCGACCCAGAACGTTTACGTAATGGAAGGCGACCGGTTGCTGATGGCCGCCGTGGCCAACGTCGGCAAACCGGGCGACGCAACGCCGACCGGTGACTTCACGATTTACAATAAGGAGAAGAAACGCCGCCGGGCCAGCGAACCAGACGCCGGTTATCCGATGGCTTACTGGCAGGAATTCAAACCCGCCTACGGATTCCACGAGGGCTTTGTCCATCCGTATCCGCATACCCACGGTTGTGTGCGGATGCATCGCGAAGCGGTCGCTCGGATGTTCGCGCTGACGCGCATCGGCACGCCGGTGCATATCCGCCAATCGCTTCCGGAAGATAAGGAGTACGGCAGTCAGGTGATGAAGCTCGACCAGAGCAAGGATCCTGATCCGCCGCGTTCCTTCATGTTGTCGGACGCCTGGTTCAAGGATCCTCCGGGACCGCTCCTGGTAGACTGATCTGGATTCGCAGCTAGATTGTTGCTGTAGTGGGCGAACGCGCAGAGCGCGCTTTACCGCTGCGCTTTTCTAAGGCGCCATGAGCACCAATCTGATTTCCAGCGGCACGACCGCCCGCGAGAAGGTAAACCTGCGCACGCCGGAAGTGATGACGGCGGTGCAGGAGCAGGTCGAATCGCATTATCGCAGCGACATCGTGGACAAGGTGCGGCGCGCGGGAGGGATTCTGCGTTGCGGCGACATCACGGTGCGGCTGGCGAAGCAGTTCGGTTTTTGTTACGGCGTCGAGCGCGCCATCGATCTCGCTTATGCGGCGCGGAAAGTTTTTAAGGACCGCCGACTCTTCATCGTCGGCGAGATCATTCACAACCCGGAGGTGAACGAGCAGATCTCCTCGTTAGGCATCAAGAACCTGATGGGGAAAAATAAGCAGGCCGACATCGCGGACCTGCAACCGGACGACGTGGTCATCGTGCCGGCCTTCGGGACCGAGCTGGCGATTCAGCAACAGATTAAGGATCGCGGTTGCCAGATCGTCGATACGACCTGCGGTGACGTGATGAGTGTTTGGAAGCGCGTTCGAAAATACGCGAGCGAGTCGGCGACTTCGATTATTCACGGAAAGGCCGAGCACGAAGAAACGAAAGCCACGAGCTCCCGCGCGCTCGGCGACGGCAAAGGTCATTACCTCGTGGTCCTCACCCTGAAGGACACGGATTATGTCTGCGATTACATCCGGCACGGCGGAAACAAGCAGGAATTTCTCGATCGCTTCCGCAACGCGCATTCCCCGGGATTCGATCCGGACGTCCATCTGAAAACTGTCGGCGTCGCGAACCAAACGACGATGTTGCGGGGTGAAACGGAAGAGGTGCAGCGCCGGATTCGCCAGGCCATTGTCGATCGCGATGGACCGGACGGCGTGGCGAAAAATTTCCGGTTCTTCGACACCATTTGCGGCGCGACCCAGGAACGTCAGGACGCGTTGCGGGAATTGCTCGACGTAAAGATGCAATTGCTTCTGGTGGTCGGCGGCTACAACAGCTCGAACACGTCGCACCTCGCCGAGATGGGCGAAGAAAAATTGCCCACTTACTTTGTTCGGAACGCTTCCAGATTGCTCTCGGAAAAGGAAATTCTTCATTACGACTTGCATCAGCGGGAAGAGGTCATCGCCAAGAATTGGCTGCCGGAAGGGAAGATCGTCGTCGGGATTACGGCGGGCGCGTCCTGCCCGAATAACCTGATCGAGGAAACGTTGGTGCGGCTCTACGAGCTGCGCGGGATCAGTCGCGAAGAGTTAGAGGCAGCAGCGTAAGAGCAGTCATCCCGAGCGAAGTCGAGGGCCCCCGTGTTGGTCGTACGACTTGCATCGGGGGCCATCGACTGCGCTTTGCTCCGCTCGGGATGACGGCCGCTTGATTAGACGCGCAATCCGGCGCCCAGCCGCGAAGCTTGTACGTTATGCGTGCAATCTGGAAAGGCAGTATCAGCTTCGGGCTCGTCAATATTCCGATCGCTCTTTATCCGGCGACGCGGAAGGAGGACTTAAAGTTTCGGCTGCTCCGGAAGAAGGATCTCAGCCCGGTGAACTACAAACGGGTGGCGAGCAAGGACGGCAAGGAAGTTCCTTGGGACGAGATCGTGAAAGGCTACGAGTACGAGAAGGGGAAATTCGTCGTCCTGAGCGAAAAGGATTTTCAGCGCGTCGATCTCGAAGCGACCCAGACGGTTGACATCAAAGACTTCGTCGACCTCGAGGAGATCGATCCGATGTATTTTTACAAACCGTACTACCTGGAACCGCAAAAGGGCGGTGACAAAGCGTACGCGTTACTCCGAGAAGCGCTCTCTGACGGGAAGAAAGTCGGCATCGCCAAGGTGGTCATCAAAACGCGGCAATATCTCGCCGGCGTCAAGGCTTTGAAAGATGCGCTCGTTCTGGAGCTGATGCATTTCGCCGAAGAACTGGCGGACCCTGGAAAACTGCACGTGCCGAAAAAGACCACGGTGGGTAAACGCGAAAAGGACATGGCTGAGGCGCTCGTCAAGAGCATGACGTCGAAGTGGGACCCGGAAAAGTACAAGGACGACTATCGTGACGCGCTCATGGAGGTGATCGAGGAGAAGGTCGAGTCCGGCGGCGAGGAAATCGAAGAGAAACCGAAGGAGAAAAAGCCTTCGACGAAAGTTATCGATCTGGTGGCGGTGCTGCAGGAGAGCCTGAAGGCGCAAAGTGGTGGAAAGAAAAAGAGCGGGGCGAAGAAAGCGAAGCACCACAAGAAAGCGGCCTGATTTAGGTGCGCTTATTAACGTGTCATCCCGAGGCTGGCGCAGCGCGCCGAGGGACCTCCCAGTCGCAGAGTTCGCTACGCTCGAAACGCTGGTGCGATTGTCGCAGTACACGCTGCCAAACGTGCTGCTATGACTTGCGTGACGGGTTAGCGCTTGAGAGGTCCCTCGCCGTCTACGCGGCTCGGGATGACGCCGTCGCCTCACTTACAAATCGCTCAGCCCATCGGCGATCGCGTTCTGCAAAATGCGCGGGCCGGACCCGCCTAACGACTCATCGATTGCTTCCAAGCGGCGGATTAAGTCGATAACTTCGCGCCGGGAATACGGCCCGCCGGCTGCAGCGCAGAAATGCGTTCGACAGCCGAACGGACGCGACTCGTAGATGAGACAGTCGCCCGTTGCGTCATCGAGCAATGGACATGCGCCGGTGGGATTCTTCGGCAACGCCTTGCGGCCAGTCGCACGCACGGCTTGGGCCGCGACGAGCGCTTCGCCTTTCGTGAGAAATGGAGTGCGGCCAGTCAGCTTGAAATGGCAGCACTCCTTCAGTCGTACGCAATTCCGGTCGATCGGCCGCGCCGCGAGATCCGCGTAGATGCGTCGGACTTCCTGAAAAGCTGTGTCCACAGTTCATCCTAACCGGGATCACCGATCCCGGCTACAGCGCCATCGCGTTGCCGGCGATCCATCCGGTCGCCCAGGCCGCCTGAAAATTGAAGCCGCCCGTGATTCCGTCGACGTCCAGCAGTTCACCCGCGAAATAAAGGCCACGCACGATCCGGCTCTCCATCGTCTTGAAATTCACTTCGGATAACTTCACCCCGCCACAGGTCACGAACTCGTCTTTGTTCATCGACTTGCCGTGAATCTCGAGCTCGGTTTGCGCGAGCAACGACGCCAGCCGGTTCGCGTTTTCCCGGGCGAGGGTTGTCCAGCGGGTCTCGCGAGCGATGCCGGCGGCCGTGACGAGTTGCTCCCATAAACTCGATGGCAGCGGCGCGATCGGCGAATTGATCACGCGCCGGTTCGGGTTCGTTTCCCGCATGGATCGCAAATGTTCGCGGATTTTCACGTCGGTGAAATCGGGAAGCCAATTGAGCTGCAACCGGAATTTGTAATCCACGTCGTGCAAAATTCGCGCGCCCCACGCCGACAAACGGAGGATGACCGGACCGCTCACACCCTGATGCGTAACGAGGAGCGCCCCGCGTTCCCGGAGCCGAGTCCCTGCGACAGACGCTTCCACATTCTGAACCGACACGCCCGGAAGAGTGCGAATCCAGGAATCCATCACGTGAAATGAGAACAGCGACGGCACGGCTGGGAGCAGGGTGTGGCCCAGCGATTGCGCGAGCAGTTCGCTGCTCCGGGAACGCGTGCCGCCGGTCGCGAGCAGTAACCGATCGCACTCGATGGTTTTGCCGCCGGACAAGCCGAGCTCGAAGCGATCGTCGCTGCGTCTAACCGCATCAATGCCGCGTCGGTTATAAAGTCCAACTCCCGTTTCCCGCGCTTCGTTGACCAAACAATCGATGATCGTCTGCGACGAATCGGTCACCGGAAAAATCCGGCCGTCGGGTTCGGTCTTGAGGAGAACACCGCGTTCCTCAAACCAGGCGATGGTCTCGGCTGGTGAAAAGCGATGGAGGGGCGAGATGAGGGCGCGTTCGCCGCGAGGATAACGTTCGCTCATCGCGCGAGCATCGAAGCAAGCGTGCGTGACATTGCACCGGCCCCCGCCCGAGATTCGGACCTTCGTCAGAAATTCAGAGCCGCGCTCGTAAATCGAAACTTCATTCGCTGGATTCGCTCGCGCGCACGTGATCGCGGCAAAAAAACCGGCCGCCCCCCCACCGACGATCGCGATCTTCTTCGCCACAGCTATAAAACCTCGTAGCCGCGTTCCCGCAGCTGGCGAGAAAGCGTCTGCGCGTTTTTGATCGCGAACCCTTCGCGATCGTTGTCGAAATAAATCCACGCTTCCCTCGCGCCGCTCCCTGCGATTTTCGCGGCCCATTCGCAGAGCTCATCGTCCGAGTAATCATGCCGGTACCAACGGCTTCGTCCGTGGAGCCGGGCGTAGATAATGTCGTTGGTCCTGATCAATTCGTCCGGCAACCGCGGCGCGCTGACCGTGCAGAAAATCAACCCGCGTTCGCGGAAGCGGCGATAGACCGATTCGCGCCACCAGCTTTTGTGGCGGAACTCAACCGCGTTTCGATACTTCGGGTCGAGCTGCCGGACGATGCTCGCCAGACGCGACGGCGTGTAACGGTAGCTCGGGGGAAACTGGAACAGAAAACAGCCCAGTTTCTCTCCCAGGATTTCTTCGATCTTGCAAAATTCTTCCACGAGCATCTGGGTTCGGACGAGCCGCTTCTCGTGCGTGATGAGTCGATTCACTTTGACCGAGTAGCGGAAGTTTTCCGGCGCGTTGCGTCGCCATCCTTTCACAGTGCTAATCTTCGGCCAACTGTAGAACGGCGCGTTCAGTTCCACCGTGTTAAAGGTCGACGTGTAATGCTTGAACCAGGTATCGGTTCGTTTCGTGTCCGGATAAAAAATCCCGCGCCAATGCCAGTAGAACCAGCCTGAGCAACCGATGTGAATTCGCATTGGTGTAGCGGCCGATGTCGTCACCCGGAAACCGTAGCCCAACTTCTCTTCTGCGGCTGGTGGCAACCGCCGTTACGACGACAATCTTGACATGGCGCGGCCGGCCGCACAGCCTCTGCCCATGAACTCTCTCTCTCGTTTCGCGGGTCCGGTCTATTGCCTCTTGCGGCTGATTATCGGCCTTCTCTTCGCTTGTCACGGCGGTCAAAAACTTTTGGGATTCCCGCCGGGTGGGCATGGCCCCGGTGAGGGAATATTTCATTTGGGCGCCTGGCTCGAGCTGGTTCTAGGCTTCCTCATCGCCTTCGGCTTGTTCACGCGTATCGCTGCGTTCGTCGCGAGCGGCGAAATGGCCGTCGCTTATTTCATGGTGCACGCCAAAGGCGGTTTTTTTCCGATCATAAATCACGGAGAAGCCGCAGTCCTCTACTGCTTCGTTTTCCTGTTCATTTTCTTTTACGGTCCGGGACGTTGGAGCATTGATGCTTTGATCTGGAAACCGGCGGCGCCGGCCGATGCCGCAACGGTTTGATTCGGAAATCGATGAAGGCGTTTCTTTTTGCCCTGACGGTTGCCGTTTCTCTCGCAACGGCGTCTGCCCAGGATTGGGCCAAGGCGCGATTGGAGAAATCTTCGCGGCACGGCGAGTGGGTCGAATTCAAATCGGGCGAGCGCACGATCAAAGCGTTCGTGGTTTATCCTGAGCGCAAAGACAAGGCGCCAGTCGTTCTTGTCGTCCACGAAATTTTTGGGCTCACGGATTGGGTCCGGAGCGTCTGCGATCAACTGGCGGAAAACGGCGTGATCGCGATCGCGCCGGACTTGCTGAGCGGCCAAACCTACACCGACATCGATGGCGCGCGGAAAGCGATCTCCGCCTTGCCGAAGGAACAGGTCAAGGCCGACCTGAATGCGACGTCCGAGTACGCGCTCACAAAAATCCCCGCCGCGAACGGATCCCTGGCGGTCTGCGGATTTTGCTGGGGCGGGGGATGGGCGTTCGGTTATGCGAGCGTAAACCCGAAATTGAAAGCCGCGTATTCGTTTTACGGTGTCGCGGTCGATAACGCCGAAGATGCCGCGAAGATCGCGTGTCCGGTTTACGGCTTTAACGCCGAGAACGACGCGCGGGTGGACGAGACGATCCCGAAAGGCGAAGAGCTAATGAAAGCCGCCGGCAAAAAATACGAGCCAGTGATTTACAAAGGCGCCGGCCACGGTTTCATGCGCGACGGCGAAGATCCGAACGGCAACCCGGAGAACAAAAAAGCGCGCGACGATGCCTGGGCGCGCTGGAAGACGTTGCTGAAGGAATTGTAACTGGAGGGACGGGCGCCGTCCCGTCCCGCTAATTTTTGGGACGACACAGCGGTCGTCCCTCCACATCATTCTCCTCGTTCCCAAACTCTGTTTGGGAACGCAATTGTCTTTCGAAACTCTGTTTCGACTGCAGGGCAACAGAGTTGCCAGGACATCGCCATTCCCAAACAGAGTTTGGCAACGAGGAGAGCGGGCGATCGGCGCGAGCCTGTTATTTCCCCAGCTCGTCTGCTAATGGGCCGGCATCGTAAACTTTCCGGATGGCCTCGGTGATCGCGGCGGAATCTACGCTTACAGCGCGCGCCTGTTTCTCCGTGTAAATGCAATCGAGCGCGAGCGATTGAATGTTGCCGTCGAAAATAATGCCGACGAATTCGTTCGCCTCGTTCACAACGGGACTGCCGCTGTTGCCGCCGATGATGTCCGCGGTGGAAACAAAATTGAACGGCGTGCTGAGGTTCAGCTTGCCTTTGCGATCGAGCCAGCGTTTCGGAAGATCGAACGGCGACTGGTTGTTGTGCTCCGTCGCGCGCTGGTAAAGGCCAGCCATCGTGGTCAGCGCCGGAACCTGTTTGCCGTTTTCCTCGTAACTCTTCAATGGCCCGTAGGAAAGACGCAGCGTGAAGGTCGCGTCGGGATACGAATCCGTTCCTTGAATCGCGAAGCGCGCCTTGGCGATCTCAGCGTAAGCCTGCTGCTTGATTTCATCCTGCGCTTCCCAAACCTTCCGCGCTTCTCGGGCCGGACCGTCCACCACTTTGGCCAGCTCAATCATCGGATCGTTCGCTGAAGCAATCGCCGTAGCGCCACCTTCGTAAAGCTGCTTGCGAAAGGCGAGGTCCTTGAGCTTGCTCTTCGACAGCTCGGTCGCGCGCTCCGACGGCGACTTGCCGGCGAGCACCTTTTGCACAAGCGGATCGGTGTCCCCAAAACGCGACACCATGTCGGTAAGCGAATCGGTTAGCTCGAGTCGCTCAAGATCCTCATACACCGGCTCAGTCGAGAACAGGTCGAGCTCGAGCGATTCCTTGTTGCTGTCGCGGAATTCGGGAAAACGTTCGCCGTTTGGTTTCGGACGTTCGTCAGCAGCGCGCACCAGCCGTCGTGCATATTTGAAGAGGGTGCTGTTGAACGACCGCGGCGCGCGATAGCCCGCGCCCTGTTTGCCGCGGAACGTTTCAAAGTAGGAATAGATCGGCAGCACCTTTGCGGTTGCCTCCTGGGCCTGCTTGATTCGGTCGTAGGCGGCCAGGCTGGGTTGGAACTGCGGGTTGCCGTTCATCGCGTCGCGTAACGTTTTCTCGCGCTGCTCGATCGAGCCCCAATCTGCCGGGTCGAGGAGTGAAGCCAGATAGCCGTCGTATCGCTTTCGATTGTTCTCGACGCTGCGTACGTCGTGCTGGGCGCGCCGCGCATTCTCGAAGCCGCGTTTGGCGAAGGCATGCAGAAGAACCTCGCGCCGGTTAAACATGTTGAGCAGGTATGGCACTTCGACGTCGCGCGTTTCGGCCAGTTCGCTCACGCTCAACTGCCGATCTGTCCGGCCCGGATGCCCGCTCACGAACGTCAGCTCGTTATCGGCCGGCCCTTTACTGTTCCACTTCAGGTAATGCTCGATCTTGGCCGGCTTGCCGTTTTCGTAAGCGCGAAAGATGCAGATATCGAGGTCGAACCGCGGATACTCGAAGTTATCCGGATCGCCGCCATAAAAAGCGATCTGCTCTTCTGGGGCGAAGACGAGCCGCACATCGTCGTAACGTTTGTAACGATACAAATGGTAAACGCCGCCCTGGTAAAGCGTGACCACATCCGAACGCAGGCCGGTTTTCTCTTTGCTCTCTTTTTCAATCTGCGCGATCGCGTTCGCCCGCGCTTTCGCGGCCTCTTCCGGCGACATGCTGGGCTGAACGGCGCCGGTCACGCGCGCGGTCACGTCTTCGATCGACTCGAGGACATTCAGCTCGAGGTCGGCGGCTTTGACTTCATCCTTCTGGGTCTTGGCGTAGAAACCGTCGCGGACGTAGTTGTTCTTCTCGGTGCTGATCTTCTGGAGCGTGTCGAGACCGACGTGGTGGTTTGTGATCGTCAACCCGGTCGAGGAGACGAACGAACCGCTGCCGCCGGAATTAAAACGGACGCTCGATTTCTGGAGATGCTCGAGCCACTGCGGCGTCGGTTCGAAATGGTATTTTTCCTTGAGCTGTTTGAGCGGCGGATTGGTGAACAGCCACATTCCTTCGTCCGCGAACGCGGACGAGATGGCGGTCAGGACGAAAGCGAGAAGCGACCAGCGAAAGATTCGATGAGCCATAGGTCGTGCAGCTTAAGGAAGCGCGGCGCGACTGTCAGCGATTTTCCGAATTCGATTGTAGCCACGGCGCTGTGTCGCCGTGCTTTCAGATTCGCCCCGACAGAGCGGGGCGGCTACAGGCGGGGCAACTGCAGGAGGGCGCTTACAAACCTTCTGGGTGGCGCGCTTCGAAACCGCGCAGCATGCGTTCGGTCGGTTGCCAGCGTGGCGCCCAACGGCGGGACGGATTATGCGGCGACGTGGTGTCGAGTCGAAGGCCGGCGATGACAGCAAAGGTGTGTCCATCGCGCGCGTAAACCGTGATCCACTTTCCTCGTCCGCGGTTGCCGTAGCCGCGAAATTCTTTCGAGCTCATCGGAACTCTCACGAGTCCAGCGCCGGCGAGCGCGTACGAGATCGTGCCGGAGCAATCGTAGGCGTTGTCGTGAAAACTCTTGTGGCCGCCACCGAACCGATACGGTTTGGTGCGCAGCTGGTTCGCCGCCCAGATCGCGCGCTTCACGGGCAAGGGTGCGTTTGTCGGCGCCAGCGCCAGGTTACCGCGCAAGAGCGCGAAGTTGCCCGGGGTGGTCGGTCCCAACGCCGGGAACGATTCGGTTGCAAAACTGATCCGAGCGACGCCGATCATCAGAGCGGTCGCGACCAACAATTTTCGAAATCCAATTCTCACGGTTACTTAGACTTAGCGTTTGGTGTGCCTGCGGTTTTTCAAAAATCGCCGCGCGAGACAAGCACAATTTCTTGCGCAAAGCATCAAGGAGCGGCGGTTTATCCGGCGGCTGCGGGACCGACGAGGGCGGGGGACGCGCCTAATACCTCGAACGCTGGCCTTCGTCAACGGCGCTCCGATCAATTTTTCTGCTGAAGCGCGGAGACTTTTTCCTGCGCCCGATTCACCTCCGACTTTCGGCCGCTCCCCATCGCGAGGAGCTTCTGTTGGCGATGGAGATTCAAAACGGCGGAATCGAGTTCCGCCCTTTCCTTTTTCGCTAAGGCGGCCTCGGCCTCTTTTGTCGCTGACAGTTCCAGCGACTTCGCCGTTTCCACTTCCGATTCCGCAATCTCGCCGGCCTCGACGCGCGCCTCCTTGGCCGCGACATTCAGTTTGGCCACTTCCAGTTTCGCTCCGGCCAATTCCGCTTCCAGCCGCACCACTTTCAAGGCGCGGTTCTCAGCCTCCACTTTGGCAATGATCCCGCCTTTGTAGAGTCGCTCGCCGGAAACGGCGCTCTTCTTCGCCTTCTCAAGCGACGCGGCGAGCTGCTCCAGATCCGGCGCCGGTTTATCCGCCGGGTCCGCCGGTGTGGTGTAAACGATATTTTGATTCGGCGGCTGCTGGATCAGCAATGGCGGCTCGATATCCATCGGCTCCTCCGGATTCGCCGGCAATTTTTCCTGCGCCAGCAGGGTGCCGGCGAGCGCCAGGACGAATGGCAATGCGATCCATCGCATCATCGCCGACGATCATCCCACCAAACTGGCGCAAACAGAAGCAAAAATGCGAGCGCGCGAAACGGCTCGCAGCCTCGATTCAACAGCGATGGCTTTTGATGATCGTCCAGAAATCGCAGCCGCCGGGCGGTCCGCCAGCGACACCCCGATCGCTGGCCGGGGCCGGCGACCGACCGACATCAAATCGGTCGCCCTCACCGGGCTCTTAGTTCTCGCCGCGTTTTACACGCTCTATTTCATGCGGGCGATGCTGTTGCCCTTGGTCTTGGCATTGCTTTTGAGTTACCTGCTCGTGCCGGTGGTCCGCGCGCTCGCCCGGCTCAAGATTCGCCCGTACCTCGGCTCAGCCATCGTGCTCGTCGGCCTGATCGCGGCGATCGTCTCAGGCATTTCTTTGCTCTCTGAACCCGCCTCTGGCTGGATCGAGAAAGCGCCTTACAGCTTGCAACAGCTCAAACAAAAACTGCTGCCGTTAAAAAAACCGATCGAAAAAGTGGCCCAGGCTACCGGCGAGATCGACAAACTCACCACGACTGAAGAGGAACAGGCGAAACCCCAGGCCGTCGTCGTGAAACGAAGCGCGTTGGCGGAAGCTTTCTTCACTCAGGGACCGGAGTTCGTCGCCAGCGCCGTGGTCATGTTTATCCTGCTTTATTTTCTCCTGGCATACGACGGGGTTTTCCTCGCCAAGATCATCCGGGTCACGCCACGGCTCGATGACAAGAAACGCGCGGTCTCGATGATGCGCGACGTCGAGGAGCATATCTCGCGGTACTTGCTCACGATCACCGCGATTAATATTGGTCTCGGGATTGCGGTCGGGACGACGGTCCATTTTCTCGGGCTGCGCAATCCCATCATGTGGGGCGTGATGGTCGCGATCCTTAATTTCGTTCCGTACCTCGGCGCGCTGACCGGCATCATTTGCATGACGCTCGGCGCTGTCTTGAGCTTCGACAGTCTCGGCTATGCGATGATCTTCCCCGCCAGCTATCTGCTCCTCGCGATCCTGGAAGGAAATTTCATTACACCCTTTGTGCTCGGCAAATCGCTCACTCTGAATCCGGTCCTGATCCTCATTTCGCTCGCGTTCTGGGGTTGGATGTGGGGGATTTCGGGAATGATTCTCGCCGTGCCGATCCTGGCCACGTTCAAAATCTTCTGCGACCACATCGAGCCAATGGCGCCGATCGCGGAATTTCTCAGTTGAGAAGATCGCCGACCATCGCGCTCTGCAGGCTTCTGTAGCTGTCGCCCGGCGCGCGACGTTTGACGATGCGAACATGTCGCAGATGTTTTGCGCACGGTCTGGGCAATGCGTAAGGAATAAACCAGGATGTTTGAGATCGAAATCGATATCGTTGATTTTTGGTTTGCCGTGGCGCTCATCGTGGGATATTCGCTGCCATTTTTGGCGCTGTGGATCGAGTTCAAGATTCAGGAACTCAAAGCGCGAGCAGAACACAGAGAGATACAGAGGGCGATCCTGAGGCGGCAGCTTACCGGCATTTAGCCATCTATTTTTGCGGAAGCTGCGATCGCAGCTCGCGCCGCGTCGAGTGGGGAATCAGGCAATCACGTGCACGTGAGATATTCGCGCTCCGCACATGACTCGACTATAACGGATTCAAATTAGGACAGCACCGCCGCTGCTCCAGGCTTGCAAAAGAAACGGCTTCGCGTCATGGGGAGCGCGTGGGCAACTCGTCGACCTCTGGATTGCCGGTGAGCCGAAAATCCTTGGGTGCGCTGCTTTTCATCCTGGCGCTGGTTCCAATCGTCTTCATCGGCTTCATCATTGATCGATACGGCGTCAATGTTCCGTATGCCGACGAGTGGTCGAACCTGCTTCTGGTTGAGAAGCACGACGCTGGAAAGCTGACCCTCGGCGCTCTGATGCGGCCGCATAACGGCCATCGGATCTTTATTCCGCGCCTGATCTTTCTGGCGTTCGCGGATTGGGCGCACGGGAATGTCCGCGCCGAGATGTTCTTTTCGCTGTTCGTGTGCGCGCTGACTTCGGCCGGCCTTCTCTATCTTTTGTGGCGCACCGTCCGCACAGGCTGGCCGCAATTGCTCGCGCTCTGGGCGCTTATCAATGTCCTGCTGTTTTCGCCCATCCAGGCGGAGAACTGGCTCTGGGGTTTTCAATTTCAAATTTTGCTTTCGAACCTGTGCGCTCTCGGGGCGCTCATCGCGATTACAGCAAATCTTCGCTTCGCCATCCGAGTTACGCTTGCGGCCCTCTTTGCCGTCGTTGGATTGTTTTCCTTCGGCCAAGGCGTGCTCATTTGGCCGGTGGTCGGCCTATTGATGATCGCCCGCGGAGAAACGCGGCGACGCATTTTGATTTGGGGTGGAGTTACTCTCGCCATCCTCTGCGGTTACTTTCTTAGCTATCACGGCAAAGACCTGACCAGCGCCGTCGCGCACTGGTGGGATTACCCGGTCTTCTTCTTCGCATTCCTTGGCGCACCCCTGGCCGAGGTCACAAATTCGGATCCGATGGTGCTCCCAGTGTCCGTCGGCGCCACCTTGTGCGCCGCGTATTTTGGTCTGCTGATTTCCTGCTTCCGCCGTGGCCTGGCTGAACGGGACGGCGTCTGGCTCGCTCTCGGTGCATTCCCGATTGGTGGCGCACTCCTCGCCGCCGCGAGCCGGACACATTTTGGAGTGCGGCAAGCGCTCGACTCGCGCTACACGACGGTTGCCGTCATCTTGGTGGTTAGCCTGGTCGGTTTGGCCGCTTCTCTCTACTTCAACCGCCCTTCAACAAAACGAAAACTGGCCGGACTTTTCGCGATCGCGGTTTGCTTGGCGCTTTACGCCTTTAATTTGGCTTTCGCGTTCCATGATCTCGAGGTGAATCGGGCCCTTCGCAGTCATGGCAAGGCTGCTTTGGAATTCTCCAAGGTCTTGGACGCGGACGAAATTTTCCGTACGACACTTCTCGTGAACGAAGACCGCGAAACGGTGATGCGTTATCTGGCGACCCTTGATCGCCGCCAGCTCACCTTCCCACCGCGGCGCGAGACCGCCGCTTTGCAAGACGGCAACAATCAAGCGCAGCGATCGACGCAAGAGTACGGCGTGTTTGAGAACTTGAAGCGTGAAAGCGGCGACCGGGCCGTCGCATCGGGCTGGTCATTCCTCCCCGCAGAAGGCCGCCCGGCCGCCTGTGTCGTTTTTGCTTTTGGCCACAACGAAACCTGGACCGCGTTCGCCTTGTCCGATCAACGTGAAAACCGGCCCGATCTGCCCAACAAACCGAAGATCGGCGGCCGCGATTTGGGATGGCGCGGCACTTTTTCCCTCGAACGCTTGCCCTCAGGTTCAACCGAAATTTCCGCATGGGCCGTGGACGCGGACAACGGAAAGACCTTTCGCCTCCCGGGTTCGTTCGTAATCGAAAAGTGAACTCGTTTATTCTTGGCAACGTCCACCCTTCGCAAACGAAATGATGAGAAAAATTTCTCGGCTCGGCGATAGTTGGGTCTACTTGTCGTTAGACGCAATGCGGGTTCACACGATAACCTTTCTAATCACCGCGTGTAGCTTGGCCGCCTGTCAGGCTCCGCCACTCCGGCCGCCGCCCGAGGAAGAAGCCGGATACCGCAACGCCGCCCCCGTTATCGCGGCGATTGACACCTATCATCGTGATCACGGCCATTATCCCGCCCGACTCAACCAATTGGTGCCGCACTATCTTCCGAGAGTGCACCAGATTGACGCTTCACGCTCGTGGGAAGATCAGACGGGAAGATTTCAGTATTATCCCCAGCGTGACCGATACGGGCTCGACTTTACCTACTACAGTTCATCGCAATCACACATGATGTGTTATGACTCACAGACAAAAAAGTGGGAGCATGTTGTTATTGACTGACGAAGGTGAGTGTAATGTTCGCGCCTGCCAGGCGAGGCAGTGAAAGTGTCGTGCGCGCCGATTAAGAAATTGCCTTCAGCGATTCCAAGCAAAATGCCGAAAGCCGCTTCTAAGATTCGTTTCAAAGCGAAACTCCTGCGGCCGGCGGAAACCGAGAAGGACGAGTCCTGGACTTTCCTAATCCTACCAAGGGACGCCAGTGCGAAGCTGCCTTCGCGCGGGATGACACCGGTCGAAGGCACGATCAATGGCTCCCGGTTTAAAGCCACTCTGGAACCGGACGGCCGGAAAAGTCATTGGCTCAAAGTCGAGCGCAAGCTTCGGGAAGCCGCGAACGCAGCGGCCGGCGATGTTGTCACGGTGGAGATTGCGGCGGCGGGCCTGGAGCCCAAAGTGCCGGCGGACCTTAAGAAAGCTCTCGCGGGCGCCCCGAAGGCGCGGGCGTTGTGGTCGGACATCATGCCGGTCGCGCGTCAGGATTGGATCCACTGGATCATTTCCGCGAAGCAGCCAGAGACCCGCGCGCGGCGAGTCGTCAATGCCTGCTCGATGCTCGCGGGTGGGAAGCGACGCGTCTGCTGCTTCGATCGGTCGGGGTTTTACAGCAAAAGCTTCAGCGCTCCGAAAGCGGCGACTTAGGCGCGCGCAGTCATCAGTTCTTGCTCGCCGAAATGTCCGCGCTCCGGTAAGAGCGGCGGAATGAAAATGAAATTGATTTTGTCGCTGTTGCTCACGAGCGCGATTTCAATCGCGTTCGCCGAGGAGATAACTCTCGATAGCGCCCGGCCCGTCGTCATCAAGTCGGTGCCTGAAGCCGGAAGCGCCGCGGTCGATCCCAGCATGACCGAGATCCGCGTGACGTTCAGCAAAGACATGCAGCCTGGGGTGTGGTCGTGGGGAATGATGAACAAGGAAAGTTATCCAGGGACCACCGAGTCTCCCAAGTATATGGACGACAAGCGCACCTGCGTTCTCCCGGTTAAACTACAACCCGGAAAGACCTACGCCGTTTGGATCAACACCGAGAAGCTGCAAAACTTCAAGGACACCAAAGGCATGGTTGCAGTTCCCTACCTTCTCGTTTTCAAGACAAGAGACTAGGCCCGGGCCTAGCCAAAAAATTGTAGGGCAACCGCATCGGTTGCCGGTTCATCCTGGCAGGCGGGGCGCCCGCCCTACAATTTCGGAGGCTTAGCTTAGTCTTTAATGCTTAGCAGCGTCTTGATCTCTTTCAGCGCCTTTTTGCGCGAGCTGTCGTAGGTCTGGACGTCGGCTTCTTTGCCGCTGCTGATGTAATCCTTCAGGTCGTTCGCCTCACGCAACACCAGGTCGAGCACTTCGATCGTGTTCTCGACGAATTGCGTGTCGCTCTTGCTCAACGAGCCCGCGTCCACCAGCTTCGACATCTGCTCTTTCATTCCTTTGGTGACGTTGATGTAGGTGTTGATGAACGTCGTCGCCTGTTCCTGTTTGTAGGTTTTCGCCGCAAAAGCGTCCGCCAGGGTGCCGACCGCCATGTGCGTGACCAAGACCGACTGGCCGGTCGTATAGCCTAGAGTATTGAGCAGTGCGGTGTCGTCGGCCGCGCGAACCGAAGCGGTGGCGAGCAGGAACGCGGATGCAATCGCGAGAAGAATCTTGGAAGTCATAGGCCGCGACCTTAGCGACCGGTTTTCGCGAGCACAATGCAAAATCGCATTCCCGCGAGAAAATGCTCGACGCCGCTCGGGTAGGCGCGGAAAAGAGCGGCATGGAAACGATCGCCCAACCCCAACCGCGCCCCGGCTGGTGGAGCCGGAATTGGAAATGGTTCGTCCCCACCGGCTGCTGCTTTTTGCCGTTGTTGATCGGCGCCTCGGTGGCCGCATTCCTCGTCCTTGTCGTGTTCGGCGCGCTGAAACAAACAGACGTCTACAAAATGGCAGTGGCGCGGGCGAAAGCGGATTCGCGGGTGACGGCCGCGCTCGGCACGCCGATCGAAGAAGGCTGGTATTTGTCCGGCACTACCAACGTGAACGGCGGCTCGGGCGATGCCGATATTTCGATTCCCATCTCCGGCCCGAAAGGGAAGGGGACCATCTACGCCGTCGCCACGAAATCCGCCGGCGAATGGACCTACTCGAAGCTGCAGGTGAAAATCGATAGCACCGGCGAGACGATCGATCTCGGCCCGTAGCCAATGTGGGAGGGGCCTTTGCGCCCCGATTGTTTTCCCGATGGCGATTGTCGGGGCGCAAAGGCCCCTCCCACATTTATTGGCGTTTCGCTGAATCGCCCTACAATTCGGACGTGAACCATGATTCCGATCCATCGCGCCTCGAACTTTCGGAAGAGGAGATGCGCCGGTTTGGATACCGCGTCGTCGATCTTCTCGTCCGGCATTTCGCCGGGATGCGCGACGCGCCAGTCGGCGCGAAAAAAGAACCGGCCGAGTTGTTAGGCCGATTCGGCGAGAATCCGCCCGAGGCGCCCACTGATCCGCACGAGCTTCTCTCTCGCCTCGAGAACGAAGTCTTCCCAAACAATCTTCACGTCGATCATCCGCGCTTCTTCGCGTTCGTTCCCGGGCCCGGCAACTACATCAGCACGATGGCCGATGCGCTCGCCTCGGGGTTCAACGTTTTTAATGGGACCTGGCTCGGCGGATCAGCGGCGGCTGCCATCGAGCTGGCTGTGATCGGTTGGTTCCGGCGGTTCTGCGGTTTTCCCGAAACCGCCGGCGGACTTTTTGTCAGCGGCGGCTCCGCGGCGAATCTCACGGCGCTGCACTCGGCTCGGGCGACGAAACTCGGCGACCGAATCGACAAGGCGACGATCTATTTCTCGGACCAGACCCATTATTCAGTCGAGCGCGCCCTCCGCGTCATCGGGTTTGCCCGCGAACAATTCCGGAAAATTCCGTCGGACGATTCTTTCCGTTTGCCGATGGAATCTTTGCGCAAAGCAATTCATGCCGACCGCGCGGCGGGGCTGCGGCCATTCTGCGTCGTGGCGAATGCGGGCACCACGAATACGGGCGCGGTCGATCCGCTGCCTGCTCTCGTCGATTTCTGCGGGGAACAAGAATTGTGGCTGCACGCCGATGGCGCGTACGGCGCGGCTTCTGTCATCTGCGAACGCGGCCGGCAAAAGCTCGCCGGCCTTGAACGTGTGGATTCGCTCTCGCTCGATCCGCACAAGTGGCTCTTC
Source organism: Chthoniobacterales bacterium (assembly GCA_036270255.1). Taxonomy (GTDB): domain Bacteria; phylum Verrucomicrobiota; class Verrucomicrobiia; order Chthoniobacterales; family UBA10450; genus AV80. Next base: position 5,496 of record DATBCW010000071.1, on the reverse strand, counting down.
CAACCTTTTGAATGCGGCTGTGTGTTGCTGCGCGACGCCGCCCAAATGAAATCTGCATTTCAACTCATGCCCGAATACATGCGCGATGTGCATCGCAACACGGCCGAGACGAATCAGGCCGATTACGGCATCCAGCTCTCCCGCGGTTTTCGCGCCCTGAAGGTCTGGCTTTCGATCAACACTTTTGGGTTCGCGGCGTTTCGCGATGCGGTCACGCGCGGATTCGAGCTGGCGGAGTTTGCCGAGAAGGAACTGCGCCGCCGTCGCCATTGCGAAATCCTTTCGCCTGCCGAGATGGCAATCGTCGCGTTCCGTTTCGGCCAGGACGACGCCCTGCAAACGGAGCTCGTCGATCTGATGTTGCGCGACGGGTTCGCGTTTCTCACTTCGACAACGCTGAAAGGCCGGGCCGCGCTCCGGTTGTGCACGATCAATCCGCGCACGACGGAGCAGGACATCGTCCAGACGATCGATCGCCTGGAGAAATTCGCCGCTCCTCTTCTGTAGCCGTTTCGCTGTGCGAAGCGTTCGGTTGATGACGCGTGAATCGCGCGGCGACACAGCGCCGCGGCTACAGAAAACCTACACCGATTCCGCCGGGGCCGGCATAAAGCCGATGAGCAGCGAAATCGCGGCGATCCCCACATGCAGCCAGGTATCAGCCATGTTGTTGCTGATCAATCCGAGCAGCATCGTGTCGCCCGGATTGAGGAATCCCAGGACGGCGACGGCAGCATAGACGAGCCCGAAAATCTTGAAATACATCCGGGAGGCGCCCACGCTGCTCATGCCGCAGAACAATGCCACCACGCCGGAAAGCAAATGGACGCAGTTGTGCGCCAGGTTGACGTGGAATATGCCGAGGAGCATCTCATCCTTCGTCACCGCAGGCACAAAGCCGAGAATTCCGACGACCAGAAACACGACACCGAAAAGAACCGCCATTGTCTTAGCCATATTGAGTTTCTCCTTATTGAAGAGCGGCCATCTGAGCGGCCGATCCTGGCAAAGTCAAGCCTTGGGATGGTGTAGCGGCGGCTGTCTCCAGCCGCAAATGGGTCGCGGGCTCGCGCGTGGGGACACGCGCCTCTACACAAATCACAGCGCCAGCAGATAAACCGCCGCCAGCGTCAGCAAGAAATACGGGACCAGGGTGGCCGCTCCGGGATAATCTTTCGCCATCCGTTGGCCGAAGAACAACGCGACGAGCGCGACCGCCGACACGACCGCGCCATAAAACGCCAGCGCCGAATCCTGCCGGAACAAGATTAACGCACAGCCGATCGCGGTCAGACCGCCCGCCACGATTTCAAGGAATGTGATGATCGTCACCATCGCCGGCACCATTCCCGCGAGCGGACTTTTTGCGAAATGCCCTTTGAGCCACTCCAGGTTTCCGCGCCGATCGACAATCTTATCGATCCCCGACTGGAGAAACAAAATCGCCAGCAACGCCGAGCTCAACACCTGCATCACATAGATCGCGCCGACGGTCGTGTGGAGATCGTGCATTGGAGTCATTGCCTCGCAATGGCCCGTGAGTTGCAAGGAAATTTTCCCGCATCTCGTTCCGCGCCCCCCTCGTTCCCCCGTAACGCAGCCGCACGGCGAGGCCGGGCTTTCCAACTCCGTTTGGGAACGCACTTGTCCCCGCAACTCTGTTGCTGCCTTCCTACCGGCACTACAATGATGGCCGCTGAAAATAGCCCAGCCTTTTAAGGCTGGGCTAAAACGCGGTAGGTGGGTCGAGTCCCGTGAGGGACGGCAGAACGCTTCTTTCGTCCCTGACGGGACTCGATCATTTGTGACGCGTAGTCACCCAGCGCTAAAGCGCTGGGCTATTGTCGGAGACCAGACTTCGCTTACGCTGCCGCGTGAGAATGCGCGTGCTCGCGCGCGGCGGCGTTCGTGGCTTCGCGCCGTTGCTCTTGCGCGATGAACGCAGGGGCGCTTGGCGTATGGAACATCTCCAAGTCTTCAATGTCGTGATCGCTCACCGGCGTTAGCGCCACATCCATGTACTTCAGCTTATTCCGGCCTTTCTTCAGACGCTTATACATCGAGCGCAGTGTCCCGTAGAGACTGAGAAGCCTTGCCACTTTCCCGATCGATTCGGCCCAGTATTTCGGATAAAAAGTCCAGATGGGCTCAATCGGAAACGTGGGCCGGCGATCCTTCCGATATTTGATGCGAAACACGCCGCTCTCCAGCGGATGCACACCTTCGATGTGAATCGCGCTCATGAACCAGGTAATCAGCACGATCGCGTTACTCGCCGGTCCTCGCTTAGCCATGAGCCGGCGCAGAATCGTCTCTACGTGCTCCATCGTGTAGTAAGTCTTCCAGGCAGTGAGATAAGCATTTTCCCATTCCGCCTTCGACATCTTCGCGTGGCCCGTGCAGACGTGATTCAGGTCGTACTTGTTTAAGTCCGGATCGACCGGTACTCCGGCTTGCACGAGCTTCTGATGATCTTCCGAACCCGGCAGCGGCGTGAGGAAGAAGAACTCGAGAATATCGAGCGGCAATTCTTTCTTCACGATCTCCACGTCGCGCTTGATCGATTCCGGCGTGTCATTGGGGAACCCCGTGATGTAACCGCAGTAGGTGATGATCCGCGCCTCTTTCCACGCGAGTAACATCTTGCGGTACTCAGTGATCTTGTTCTGGCGCTTGTGCGCGGCCGCCAGGTTGTCCGGATTAATATTCTCGAGCCCGATGAACACGCGGCGCACTCCGGCCCGGGCGCATTTCTTAATAAAGTTCGGAAGCTTATGGCACAGGGTGTCGACCTGGATGAGGAACCCGAGCTTGAGCTTCTCGACTTCTTTCAAGTGAATGATCCGGTCGAGGATCGCTTCCCAATCTTTGTTCCTGGCAAAGTTATCGTCGGTAATGAAGAAGCTGCGCAGACCTTGCGCGACGTTTTCGCGGATGATCCGCTCCACGTCGTCCGGCGTGCGGCGGCGCGACTTGCGACCTTGCACGTTAATGATCGTGCAAAACGAACATTGGAATGGGCAACCGCGGCCGGCGTCAAAGCTCGTGACGTGACCGGCGGTCCGCTGCGCGCGCACGGAGCTGATGAGCGGGATCGGCATGCCATCGATGCCCGGCAGGTCCGCCATGAAATTGTAAAGCGGCTTTAGCTGGTTCTTGTAGGCGTCCTGCAAAACCATCTCGAGCCGGCCTTCCGCTTCGCCCGCGAATAGCGAAAGTCCCATCGCTTTCGCCCGATGAATGTCGGGATCGTTCCCGCCCAGCATGCTCATCGTTCCCGAAACATGGAACCCACCGATCGCGATCTTTACGCCGAATTTCTGCAGTCGCCTCGCGAGGTCAAGGGTGTGCGGAAACTGGTTCGATTGCACGCCGACGAACATCACCATCCCGTCGCCCGCGTTGCGGATCATCCGGGCCAGCTTTTTCGGGTGCATCCGGGTGTTAGTTTCGTCGAACGGATGGATCTCGATCTCAACATCATCGCCGAGGACACGCCGCTCTCTGCAATCCCGCGCCAGTCCGTAAAGAGCCGCGAGCGAGTTCGACGGAATCGTCGAACGGAACCACTGGATCACATACCCATCGTCATCGTAGTGCGACGGCTTAACGAGAATCAGGCAAAACCGCTTCGTTGTAGCCGGGGTCCTTGTTGTAGCCGCCCCGCCGCCTGCCACGCCGAAGCCTGGCGAAGGCTGGTGTCGGGGCGTCTCCTGCGCAGGCTCTGTAGATGTCGTTAGGCCCGGGGCTTCCATCGTTCCTTCCAGAAGGCCCCACGATACACGACATGCCCCGCTCGGACAGTGAAAATTGCCCGCCCGGAGGGACGTGCTCCCGCGCGTCCCCTTCTTCTTTAGCCGCTTCGCTGTGCGAAGCGTCGCTGATCAAGGAGCGGCGGTTTACAAACCGCCGTCGAGAAGGCGGGCGGTTTGGAAAGCGCCCCTCCTTGGAAAAAGCGCGCTACGCTACCGCCGGATGCTCGCGCCGTTCGGCGCTCGCGGCCGCTCGCTTTTGCTCCTGCGCCACAAACGCAGGCGCGGAATGCGTATGGAAAATCTCGAGCGTCTCCACTTCCTCTTCCGTTACCGGCGTCAGCGCGAGATCCGTGTATTCCCACTTCTTCGGATCGTGCTTGATCTTGACATACACGCCGCGCAATCGCGCCCAAAGCTTGAACCATTTCGCCATCTTCTGGACCGACTCGACCGCGTACTTCGGATAAAACTTCCAGCGCGGCTCGATCGGCAACCCCGGTCGGCGATCGCGCCGAAACTTGTAGCGAAAGAGTCCGCTCTCCAGCGGATGAATCCCCTCGATATCGATCGCGCCCTTGAACCACGTCGCCAGCAGGATCGCGTTGCTCGCCGGGCACCGCATCGTCACCAGCCGGCGCAACACGGTTTCCATGTGCTCATTCGCGTAATACGTTTCCCACGCCGTCCGGTACGCGCCTTCCCATTCCTCTTTCGACATCGTGTTGTGCGGCGCGCAGGCGTGATTCAAATCGTACTTGTTCAGGTCCGGCTCGATCTGCACCCCGGCCTGGACCAGCTTCTGGTGGTCCTCGCTTCCCGGGAGCGGCGTCAGGAAAAAGAACTCCAGGATGTCCACCGGCAATTCCTTCATCACGATCTCCACGTCGCGCTTGATCGACGCCGGCGTGTCGCCCGGGAACCCGAGGATGTAACCGCAATAGGTGATGATCTTCGCTTCCTTCCAGGCCTGAAGCATCTTGCGATACTCCGTGATCTTGTTCTGCCGCTTGTGCGCGCCCGCCAGGCTGTCCGGGTTAATGTTCTCCAGCCCGATGTAAGCCCGCTTCACTCCGGCCGCGGCGCATTTCGCGATAAAATTCGGCAGCTTATGGCAAAGCGTATCCACCTGGATCATGAACGACATCTTGAGCCCCACGTTGAGCCGCAGATGAATCAGCCGGTCCAGGATCACTTCCCAATCTTTGTTCCGCGCAAAGTTGTCGTCCGTAATAAAAAAGCTGTGAAGCCCCTGGGCTACGTTTTCGCGGATGATCTTCTCCACGTCGTCCGGTGAACGCCGGCGCGACTTCCGTCCCTGCACGTTGATGATCGTGCAGAACGAGCACTGGAACGGACACCCGCGTCCCGCATCGAAGCTCGTGATCGCGCCCGCCGTCCGCGCCGCGCGAATCGCCGGGATAAGCGGGAGCGGCTCGCCCTCGATGTTCGGCAGGTCCGCCATGAAATTATAGAACGGCTTCAGCTTCCCCTCGTACGCGTCTTTCAAGACCAGCTCGACCCGTCTCTCTTCGCCCTCGCCGCAGAACATCGAGATGCCCATGGCCTTCGCCTTCTTCACGTCCGCGCACTCGCCATTGAGCATGCTCGTGATCCCCGACACATGGAACCCGCCGATCCCCACCTTGATCCCGCGCTCCAGGAGCGGCCGCGCCAGATCGACCGCGTGCGGGAACTGGTTCGATTGCACCCCGATCATCATCACCATCCCTGCGCCCGCCTC
>DATBCW010000070.1:0-15415 GCA_036270255.1 Chthoniobacterales bacterium | reverse complement strand
CGCCTGCTTTATCACAGCGCGGGTTTGGAAGGCCTGGTCGCCGAGAATGAAGAAGAGCTGGATCGCGTTACGGAATTCATCGACCGGGCGCGAGAACGACAACCGAAATTTCATTATCAGCGAAACACAGTCTACCTGCGTTTCTGCCATGCCGATTATCACAAGGGCGCAGCGCTGGCCGAGCTGTCCCGCCTCCTTGAGATTTCGCCCGAAAACATTTTCGCGGCGGGCGATCATCATAACGACATATCGATGCTCGATGGCCGGTTTGCGCGTTATCCGGCATGCCCGGCAAACGCGATTCCCGAGGTAAAGAATGCCGTGAAATTAGCTCGCGGGTATGTGGCCGCCAAAAATCACGGTGCCGGCGTGCACGAAGCATTGCTTCACTTCACGAAATTGTAGCGGCGCTCTATGAGCGCCGATCTGCCGACTAGATTTTCTGCGGTCATAGACCGCCGCTACAGTTTCAGCCGCCCTTCTTCCGCGAGAATTTCATCGAGTGCCGGCCATTGGACTGTGCTGTCCATGTCGCGGAAGGCATGCAGGTAAACCGCCACTGTTTCCGTCGGGTATTTTCCAAGCAGGCCATTCACAGCCGCGGCGATCTTTTCCTTCGGTAAATCGGCGGGCAGCTCGTCGACCGTTCCGTCGTCGCCATGCTGGATTTCGAGGGCATCGAGAAAATCGCAGAGCATCTGTTTGTTCGCACCGAGCAGCCAGGATTGGAGGACGTGGCTCGCGAGGGAATCGCTGATTTTCCGGCCGAATGCCGCCTGCATCCAAGGGAAACGCTCGGCCGGCGGTTTTCGCTCGACGAACACACCTCGAAGATTCCGGTGGTTCGCGAGGCCCTGGATGGCCGCCTTGTAAACCGGCTTTTGTTCGGTTTGCAGAAAGGTGAAAATCTCGGCCGCCAGGGTTGGCGACATCCGTTGAAAAATTTCGTGCGATCTCATCAGTCGGCGGAGACGATGACAGCTTCCTGGTTTTCGTCCACCGGGCCAATTACGATTTCGCGACTGACAATGCCGGCGGCGCGTCGGCCTGAATTTTTCCCGCGAAGCAATTCGTCATGTAGGTCAGGAGCAGCACCCAAAACGTAAGCGCGATGCTGAAAAGCGGAAATTGTAACGCGAACGGCAGTGAATAAATGATTGCCATGAGCGGACCCCAAACCGCCCAGGTCGCGAGCAGCGTCGGCACGATCTTGTCGCGATAATGTTCCCAGGTGAACGCGCGCCGCACCGACCTCCACGAGAAGCCTTCGTTTTTCCATTCGTAGATGAGGACCTCGGCCGGCGCTGCGAAGAACGGATTGTAGCCGAGCTGATCGACGAGAATTTTCGCGGTTACGACCCAGACCGTTGTAATGTCGCCGAACCAGACTGCGTTTAGCCGATACATCAAATCCACGAGGATGCCGTCGATGCCCCAGGCTGGAATCGTGAACGCAAGGTTGCGGAGGTTTTCGCGGCGAAAACGGCCACGCTGGAAAAACAAAATCACGAACAGCTCCGGCACGATGGCCCCAGCGAGCACAGCTGCGAGGACGACAAACAGCAGGCCGTGATCGTTCTTGAAGTGCGCGACCCGGTTCAGGAAATCGGCGAAACGCGCACTTGAATAGTATCCGATCAGGACGAGCAGCATCGCCGCTTGAAGAATGAATCCCGGAAGCGCGTTCGCCTTCGCTGCTTCCCATCCGAGGGCGAGCGACGTCCGGTTTATCTTTCCTGCTCCAACCACGCGAGAGGAACCTCACACAAAGTCCACAAAGGGGCACAACGAAACCTAACTTTGTGACCTTTGTGTCCGTTGTGTGAGTTCTTTGATGACGTAATCTGCCATGTGCAGATAGCCGCGAAACGACCGATCCACTCGCTCCTCCTCGATGAGATAGAAATCTATCTCGCGGCGCTGAATGAACGGCCTTATCGCGCGAAACAAATTGTCGATTGGCTCTACGAAAAACGAGTCGACTCCTTCGAGCAGATGAGCGATTTGCCGCACGGCTTGCGCGAGCGGCTCGCGAATGAATTTCGGTTCGCCCAACTCGAAACCGTCCGCGTGCTCGGCTCGAAAGATACGACTCGGAAATTTCTCTTCCGGCTCGGCGATGGAAATTTGATTGAGTCCGTTCTTATTCCTGCTTCCCCCGCTCTCTATGGCGAACGCTCCGATCGTCGGACAATTTGTGTTTCGACCCAGGTCGGTTGCGCCTATGGCTGCAAATTTTGCGCGAGCGGGCTCGACGGATTTTCACGCAACCTCGATGCGAGCGAGATCGTGCAGCAATTGCTCGCCGTGGAAAAAACGAGCGGCGAGCGGATCGACAATGTCGTTTTCATGGGCATGGGCGAACCGCTGGCGAATTTCGCAAACGTCGTTCGCGCTATTCGAATCATCAACGCGCCGTGGGGACTCGAGATCGGCGCGCGGCACATCACGATTTCCACCAGCGGCCTCGCCCCGCAAATCAAGAAGCTGGCCGACGAACCGCTCCAAAGCCGGCTCGCCATCTCCCTTCACGGCGCGACCGACGAAGTGCGCAACCGGATCATGCCGGTAAACCGCAAGTTCAACCTGACGACTCTGCTTGCCGCCTGCGATTACTACGCCAGCAAAAAGAAACAGCGGATCTATTTCGAATACATTTTGATCGCCGACGTGAACGACAGTGAAGAACAGGCCCATCTGCTCGCCAGCCACGCCCGCCGCATCGGCGCGAGGATCAATCTCATTCCCTACAACACTGTCGAAGGCCTCGAATGGTCGCGCCCCTCGCGCGAAAAACAGGAGCGTTTTCTCGCCATCGTGCGAAGCCACGACGTCGTCGCAACTTTGCGCCGCGAAAAAGGTCACGACATCGAAGCGGCGTGCGGGCAGCTGAGGTTGCAGACGCAGCGAGCCGAAAGAAACGCCGTCGTTTCTTCCTCCGACTAGCGCAAAAGCGCGCTACGGGATGTTGTAGATTTCGACCAACCCGATGCCGGTCGCGTTCCCGGCGCCGCGAACGATCGCAGTGTAATTACTCGGCGGGAGCGGAAGATAAACGGCTGATTCCTTGCTGTTCGACGGCGCAAGTCCATAGAATTGGACCGTGCCCGCGCTCGGGTCATCGGCCCAATTGTCGTTCGCGACCACCGTGTTGCCGTCCTTGTCCACCACCGTCAACGTCGTATCCGCGATCGCTGAGGTTACGCCGAGATTGGCCAGGGAGGGACCGATCGCACGCACGATTACCTTCGCGCTACCGCTTCCACCGACGATGAACCCGCCGATAAGAACGTTGTCGTTCAACCCGATCACACCGCGCGTGCTGAGGTTCGCGAGCGTCGAATGCGCGGAGGTCCCGATGTCGTACGCTTCCACCAGCGCGATGCCGGTCGAGCTGTCCTTGCTGCTAACGTTCACTGTGTAAGTTCCCGGCGCGAGACTCTGGACAGTGGCCGCTTCGTTCGCGCTTTGCGGCGCCAACCCGAAGCTTTGAATTTCCGCCGCGTTCGAATCCGACTGCCAGTTGTCGTTGCTCGCGATCTGAACCTGCGCGGAGTTGAACAAACGGAGAACCGGATCGTTCAACGCGCCCGGAACTCCCGCCGCCGTGAGCGTCGGCCCCAGTGCACGCAACCCTATTCGTTTGGATTCACTGCCGGTCACGATAAACCCGGCGATCAAGTCGTTGTCTCCGCCGAGGACATTCGCGCGGGTGGAAATGTTCAGTGACGGCGCCGCCGGGATTCCCGGAGAAGGCGTGGGCTCTGCGGGAGCGACAACCTCAAACTTCGTCATCATGCCGTCGTCCTCGTGTTCGAGAATGTGGCAGTGGAGCACGTAAACACCGGTGTGGTCGGTGAACCTCATTTTTAATTCGAGGGTTTCACCCGGGCCGACCGCCCAGGTTTCCTTCATCGCTTCCCACGGGTAGCAGAGCCCGCCATCACGGCTGACGCACTGCTGATCGACGTCGTGAATATGCACCATGTGGGTCGTGCCAGTCGGGTTTGTGAACACCCACTTCTCGGTCGTGCCGAGAACTGGCCTCGCATCAATCCGATCGGGATCGAATCGCTGCCCGTTGATCGTCCAATGGTTTGAAGTGAAATCGAAGCTGAAGTTTCGCGTCACCGTAGGTTGCCCAATGTCAGGCAGCGCGCGGAGCGTCGCCGGCACCGTGCTGGTATCGGCGGCATGCTGAGTCACTCGAAATTTGAGCAGCGGTACCATCTGATACGCGTCCATTAAATAAATTTCCTGTCCCAGTTTGCCGGCGAAATCGACGACCACATCCAGACGTTCGGCAGGGCCGATATCGAGCGCGGTGCGCGAAACCGGCGCCGGGAGCAGTCCGCTTTCTGTCCCGATCTGCGTCACAGCTTCGCCCGTGCTGAGGGTGAGGATGTAAGTTCGCGCGTTAGCTCCGTTGAGAATTCGGAGCCGGTATTTCCGATCCGCCACGTCGAGGAACGGCTCGTAAACGCCATTCACCAAAACCTTGTCCCCGACAACGCCCGCAGCATCGTAAAAATATTGGATCTGGTTGTCGGCATCGAATTGCCGGTCGGCAATCACCAACGGCAGCTCGTAGTTGCCGGACGGCAGCGACCCCGGATCGGCTGGATCATCGATGATGTAAAGACCGGTGAGACCCATCCAAACCGACATGCCGGTCTCGCCCATCCGATGCTCGTGATACCATTGCATGGCGCCGCGCTCGTTTTGGCCATCCTCTGTCCCTTCGTAGGTGTAGGTCCGGCTCTGGCCCGGTTCGAAAAGAAACGTCGTGCCGTTGACCTGCCCATCGTCCGCCGAAGCGGAATGGTTACCATGATGGTGCACGGTTTTTCCGCCCGCGAAACTCGGAAGGTTGTTAGCGAAGGTGACGTGAGTGGTTTGTCCAGTCGGTCGGCGAATCGTTAGGCCGGGATACGTTCCGCCGTAGGTCCACATGTAGGTGCACGGTCCATCGAGAATCGACACGCATGCTTCGGAAATGCTGATCGGGATGTCTGACGCGGTGGTGACGGGCGGAAAGAGCAATGGATGAGACGCGAACGGGACGGGCGTCGCCGTGGCCGTTGCTGTCGCAGTCGCAGTCGCCATCGGTGTCGGCGTTGGACTGGAATTAGGCGTTGCAGTTGCAGTTGCGGTTGCCGTCGCTGCGGCTGTTGCTGTCGGGGTCGCAGTTGCGGTTGCCGTAGGCGTTGAGGTTGCCGTGGCCGTGGGAGTCGATGTCGCCGTCGGCGTCGGGGACGCGACAGCCGTCACGGTGATTGACCCCACCATCATTATTCCGTGAACGCGGCAGTAGTACGGATAACTGCCGGCCGCGGTTGGCGCATATGAGAAGACGTTTCCGGTGTTGTGAATGCCAGAATCAAACTTCCCATCCGCGCCGGTGGTCGGATTGCCGGAGGTGGCGCTGTGATTGTTGGCGACCCAAGTCCATTGGACCGTGTCCCCAAGTGGAATAACGACTGCCGCCGGGACGAAATTCGTCCCGCCCTGACCGACGTTGACGTTCGTCGTCGCCGCGCCGCAGAACAGTGGCAGCATCGCCACGATAAATAAGGAAAATCGCAGAGCGATTCGGGCGCGGTGCGATGGCATTCGCGGCGGAGGCTAGCAAACCAACCGGCACTCGCCACTAGTTTTTTGACGTCCAGGAAAGTTAATGTGCCCGCGCGTAATTTGGGACGCGCGTGCGCCCCACTCGTCACTTGTCACACGTCACTTGTCACAATCTTGAAGTGCGAATTCTCGATGATCCCGAAGATATTTCCGAACGGATCGAAGACCGTCCCGACCCGAATCCCCTCGCCCACTTCCTGCACAGCGGATCGTTCGGTCGCGCCGAGTTCAATCAGCCGCCGGAATTCTCCTTCCGCATCAGCCACACCCCAGTACGCAACTACTCCGCCTTTTCCACCCGGCGTGCTGGAGGCGTCGGGATCAAGACCCAGCTCATAGCCCGCCAAATTGAATCCAACATAAAACGACTGATCGAAGTAGGGCTCGATTCCGAGAGCCTTCGAATACCACGCCTTGGTCTTCGCCAAATCGGGCGCGTGATAGATGACCGTGCGCAGACCTTGAAAATGGCCCGAGGATTTCAATTCATTCGCCATTCGCCCTTTTACCACGGTCTGTGCGGATGCAACATTCCTTTAAAGAGGGGCAAATAACGTGGCTGACAAAGCGCCATGGCCGCGGCAAAGAATCCCGCCGTCCCAACGATCGCCACCGCCAGCCGCCACAAATCGCTCCATCGCTTTTCGGTCAATCGCGCATACGCCCAGACCGCGCCGAGGATTAGCAAAAAATTTCCGACCCAGCCCGGCACCGCCACGACTTGATCCAAACGTTTTAGTTCGCCGGTGCTGATCCATTCTCCGGTCCAGCGCAATCCGCTTCGGAAAAACGTCGTTACGAACAGATTCGCGTAATCCCAAAACGCCGCGGCCGAGAAGCCGATCAAATAACCCCAACGATTATGCCGCAGCGCCAGAACGATCGTCGCGACGTACATCCAGGCTTGAAAGAAGTGGAGCCATCGGATGTCCGGTTCGAGATAAGCCGAGAGCCAAAGCACGAAAATAAACAAACAACTGCCAATCAGAATCAGCAGCTCCGCCCAAGAGAACGCCTTCCGATTCATCACTGGTCTGATGACATCACCGCGCTCTCCGGATTCAGAAATCTGTAGCGGCGGTCTATGACCGCCGAAATCCTTCTATTTGCGGATATTCGCGTTTATTCGCTTGCAAACAAACCGGTCAGCGCGCGGCGCTGACCGGCTCACGATCGAGCTGACGAAGTTCTACTCCTTATCGTAAGCGGCCGTGGTCGTCGCTTCCCTGCTGTCTTTGTCCATATCAGTCTCCGTGGCCGTGCGGCTTTTGCCATCAGCCGAGATGACTACTTTGGTCTTGCCGACATCCTTGCCTCTTCTTCACCGCGTGATTCTGATCGCGCGGCCGTTCCGCCAGAATTTGGAGGTCTACTCCAATTTTTACTTCTTCTTCTCGTCCGGGGTCACTTTCGTCACCTTCAGGTGCGGACATTCCACTCCAGCCTCTTGGGTTCCTTCCACGCGGACCGTCTCGTGACTATCGGCGGCTTTATCCAACGCTTTTGCGACCTGCGCATTTGCGGCCGCGAGGTGAATCGGCTGGCCGACGTTGGAAAGAAGATCCCATTTGGCGCCCTCCATAGCACACACGCCCACGCTACTTTTCTTTACGGTTCCCGCGTCCTCGATCTTCTTACCCGCTACGGTTTTGGTATCCGTACTTTTTTCCTTGGCGAAGGTAGTCGGATTGATGGCTGCAACACTGGCGGCGATCGCCAGGCAAATGATCATTCCTGTTTTCATAGCTGTTTCCTCTTGTTGTGCGCCTTAAGCCCGACGCGAAGAAAACAGCTCCGTTGGGATCAGAAACGTGGTTATGGGGTGAGTGGGGTCCGCTGTCCATGGATTCCCGAATCAGTGAAAGGTTCCGCAATTACAGGGAACAATCTGCTCACAGTCACAGGCCGGGGCCCTGCCTTACTGCCTCCCCTAATCTCCTGACTGACCTTGGCTCGGATCGAATTGCTCGCTAACCGAGTCGCGATAAGCACCGAGCGATCCACCCCTCTCTTTCAGAAGCGCATGCGGCAGATCGGCACGAATCGGCCGCCACATCGTTCCGCGCATTTTTGAATAAAATGCTTCGCCAAATCTTAGCTCCGCGTTTTTGTACCGAACCCACGCTTTTTGAGTCTTGCTCAAAAGCTCTCGCTGGGCATCGTCGAGCTGGGCACTGAGCTCAAACAGCCGGTTATCGATTTCAGCCTCCCATCCTTCAATCGCTTGGCGAATACATCGCATCTGGTCAGCAGTCGACGGGCTTTCGCCAAGACACGTGTCCAATCGATCTTCAATTGGCTCTCTGTGCCGAAATATGTCAGGAACGCCATTATCTAGGCCTTTCTGGTTGGATTCGACAAACTGATAAACATCCAATCTCGCTCCGTGTTTAATGACTGCTGTGAAGTGCACGAAGCTATTCATGTAGCGTTCTCGGACGTGCAGCGTTTCGTACACAGCGCGGGATAGTAGCACTTGACCACCGTCAGCAAGACTCATGATGCGCTGGGCGAGCGTCACTCCCATCCCGGCCACGTTGCGGTTGCCGTTGATGTCTTGGACGATGCTATCGACGTTTTCGCTGAGCCCGATTCGGACTTCGAACTGCCGCATGTTATCCGCACTGGTATTATGGAGCGCCAGTTGCTCAAGCATACTCTGCGCGAAAAGCAGGTGGGCATCATATCTAGCGCGCCCCTCAATAATGGCAACGCAGATCCCATCGCCCGTCGGGACATAGATAACTTCCCCGTTTGGGATTATTGAGCGACACGCAACTTTGCATGCTGCATTCAGAGTGTCGACGATATCATTCTGTGCCTCAACGCTGCGGCCTGTCGAAAATCGCACAATGTCGACGAACGCATATTTGATGTGTCTCGTTTCAGCAGTAACGGCTGGAGACTCAACGTTCGGCATCTCACCCATAAAAGTGTTTAGAACACCTTTTGCCAAAGGCGGTTGCACCTATCCCAAGAATTTTGAATGCTGTCAGAATTCGGAAAGATTCTGCTCAGCCGGGAATCGAACTCCGTGTGAGGGGTAGAATGTTTCGAGAGCACTGGACGGCTGCTGCACTCGAATGGGTTATTCTTTTGCACAGGCGGAGGAGCGTGAATCTGGGAGTCTCTGCATCGGAACGATTAGGAAGTTACTAGCTTTATTCGCAACGCGTCAAAGCCAATTAGCGCTTAGATCCAGTGGAACAGGGCGCGAAGCAGGTCGGCAACGGTTACAGCAAATTCGCACTTGCACCGGGTGCATTTTATCGCATGGACTTCACAAATGCCCGAAGCTCCGCACATCGATCCCACTCTTCCCTTCATCGACCTGCATCGGCATCTCGATGGAAGTGTGCGACTGGAGACGATCATCGATCTGGCGCGGCAGAATAATATCGAGCTGCCTGGAAAGACGGTGGAGGAGATCAGGCCGCATGTGCAGGTGACGCAACCGCAGCCGGGGTTAATGGCGTTCATCGCGAAATTGCTTTGGGCGACGCGGGTGCTCGTGGACGGCGAGGCCTGCCGGCGGGTCGCGCGGGAGAATGTCGAGGACGCGCACGGGGAAGGAATTGATTACCTCGAGCTGCGGTTCAGTCCGTATTTCATGGCGGAGCCACATCAGCTCGACATGGCGGAAGTGATCGAAGGCACGGTGGCGGGGATCGCGGAAGGCGTGGAGGCGACAGGCGTGCGCGTGAACCTGATTGGAATCCTGAGCCGGACTTACGGCGCGGAGATTTGTCACAAGGAACTCGATGCGTTGCTTGCGCACCGCGAGCATTTCGTTGCGCTCGATCTGGCGGGGGATGAAGCGAATTATCCGGCCCCGCTTTTTGTCGATCATTTCAAGAAAGGCCGCGACGCCGGCTGGCGGATCACCGTTCACGCAGGTGAAGCGGGCGGAGCGCAAAGCGTTTGGGACGCGATCAAACTTCTCGGCGCGGAACGGATTGGGCATGGGGCACGAGCCCTCGAAGATCCGAATCTCGCCGATTATCTCGCCGAAAATCGCGTCCCGATCGAAGCGAACCTAACGAGTAACGTCCACACCAGCACGGTCCCGAATCTCGCGAGTCATCCGTTGCGCGAGATGATGACGCGCGGCCTCGTCTGCTCGATCAACACCGACGATCCGGGTGTAAGCGGGATCGATCTTCCGCACGAATTCGAAATCGCCGCGTCCGCCGCCGGATTAACCCGCGAGCAGATTCGCCAAGCACAGATCAACGCGCTGGAGACGGCGTTTCTTTCGGCGGAGGAGAGAACGCGGTTGAGAGAGAAGCGGCAGAAAACGTCGAACACCGAACGCCCAACGCCCAATCTCGAATGATCGGCTGCGGGGCCGCAGTCCTGACGCCGTAGCCGCCTCGCTTTGTCGAGGCGTCGTTTTTATTGCACGCGACTTGAGATGCGGCTCGACAAGCGACGGTGGGCACGCTCGCTTTGTCGCGCGATGGGCGAGAACAACGACGAACGGCTGTGGATCACAGGAATCCGGACGCGCATTTTTCTGGTGTCGTTCACGCTGCTTTTCTTCGAGCTGCTCTGCATTCGGTGGATTCCGGCGTACGTCCGGTATCTCAGTTATTTCACGAATTTCATTCTGCTCGCGTCGTTCCTCGGCATGGGCCTGGGAATTTTAGCGGCGCGGCGGACGACGTTTCGGTTCCCGCCGTTTCCGTTGCTCGTGCTCGCCCTGGTCGTGGTCGTCGCGGTGAACCGGTTCGAGCTGAATATTTCGAGCACGGATGTTCTCTATTTTGGGTCGGGCACGACCGGATTCGCGCGGGCGGAAAGTTTTATTCTCCTGCCGCTGATCTTCACGTTTGTCGCCGCGGCGTTCATTCCCCTCGCCCGCTCGCTCGGGTTGCTCTTTACGAAAACGGAGCCGCTCACGGCTTACACCTTCGACATTTTGGGCAGCCTGGCGGGAACAGCGGCGTTTTTTTTGATCGGGCTTTTCTCGCTGCCGCCGGTCGTTTGGTTTGGCGCGCTCGGTTTGCTCATCGTGTCGTTAGGCCAACGCCGGAGCGTTTTGACAACGGCGCTGCCTCTCGTCGTCGCGGCCGCGATCGCGTTCTTGCTCCAGCGCAATAGCTATTGGTCGCCCTATTACAAGATCACGCTGACGCCCGCGCAGCCGAGCGGTTACGAGCTGGACGTCAACAGCATCGGTCACCAGAGCATGATCCCGTGGCAGTCGAAGGAGCCGTTCTATCGCCGGGTCTATGAACTGTTCCCCGACGCGAAGTTTCAGCACGCGCTTATTCTCGGCGCCGGCACCGGCTCCGACACGGCGACCGCCCTCGCCCACGGCGTTCAACAGATCACGGCGGTCGAAATCGATCCTGTGATTCAAAGACTCGGCGCCGACCTGCATCCCGACCGACCGTATTCCGATCCGCGGGTGCGATTGGTGAACAATGACGGCCGCGTGTTCTTGCGAAACACGAAAGAGAAATACGATCTCATCATTTTCGCGCTTCCCGATTCGCTCACGCTGACTTCGAGCATCGCGAATCTGCGCTTGGAAAGCTTCCTGTTCACGCAGGACTCACTAGATGCCGCTCGCGCAGCGCTCACGCCCGACGGCGTTCTTGTGCTCTACAATTATTACCGCGAGCCATGGCTGATCGAGAAGCTCGCGGGAATGGTCAGCCGGACCTTTGGCCGCGACTCATTTGTCTCGACGTATGGCGGGCAAGGCCGTGGCGCGGTCATCATCAACGGCCCGCGGCTCGCCGCATCGGGCGCTGCGAATTCGAGTCCTTATCGTGAAACGCTGACCACGGGCGCATCCCGATTGCGCGTGACGGGCGAAGGCTTAATGGGAACGAGCGCGATCCCACCGGCGACGGATGACTGGCCATTTGTTTATCTGCCGCGTCCCTCTTTCCCGGCTCTCTATTTGCGCGGCCTCGCGGTGGCGGCGGCGATTTCTCTGGCCGGGGTTTGGCTGATCGCGCCGCGAAGCGTTCTGCGCCGATTCGACTGGCACATGTTCTTTCTCGGGGCTGCTTTTGCGCTTCTGGAAGTGAAGGCCCTCATCGTGTTCGCGCTTTTGTTCGGCAGCACGTGGATTGTGAACTCACTCGTCTTTTTCGCGATCCTCGCGAGCGTTCTCATCGCCGTGCGGGTCAACGTCTGGTTTCGCGTTAGGCGGATCTGGATTTTCTACCTCCTCCTTTTTGGAATGCTCGCGCTCAATCTGGTCGTTAGGCCGGAGACTTTGTTGTTCGCGAATGTATTCGCGCGATACGCGATCGCGAGCGTGCTGATATTCGCGCCCGTCTTCCTCGCCAACGTGATTTTCTCCAACTCGTTTCGCGATACGGAAACCGCCGACATCGCGTTCGCCTCAAATCTTCTCGGAATCATGACCGGCGGCATGCTGGAATACCTGAGCATGTTACTGGGTTATCACGCCCTGCTCTGGTTTGTGATCGCGTTCTATGCCTTGGCGATGGTACTCCGTGGAGGGACGACCGCTGTGTCGTCCCAAGAATAGCGAGGACGGGACAGCGCCCGTCCCTTCAATGAAAAATTTTTGCGCGGCTGCGCAAATAGGCCTAACTACTTCCATATGTCCGCCTACGAGCCAGAGCCGGATCGGGTTTGGGACGAATACGAGTGGGAGCGCTTTCTCCAGCAGCAGGATCATAAAACGGAGAAATACATGGAGCTGCTCGAGAAGTATCTCGATCATCCCCAACGCGACCAGATCATCGCGCGCGAAATGGGCTGGACCCAGCTGCTCAGTGAGGAAGAGAACGATTCCTGGAGCGACGAAGTCGACGCGATGCTGGCGGAGGAATCGAATTCGCGGGAAGAGACCGGCGAGCAACAGGAGCCGCCGAGTTTTACCGACGGGTTTGAGGATCACACCCTTTATCGGGCGGCGTTCGCCCTGACGGTCTGGATCGATCAACTTTTCGACGACCAGGCGGCGCTCCAAAATGAGCCGGCCGCAGTGAAATTGGCGACGCATTCGGCGTTGGCCAGCGCCAAACTGGCAGCGGCCTTAAGCGATGACGACGTGGACGAAATCGGAATGACGATCGCCTATCTGAAGCGGGCGTTGAAGGCGATCACGGTGTCGATGGAAGCCGGGGCTCAGCTGTTGACGGAGAAACTCATCACGCCGCAGCAACATTCCGTCCTTCAACAGCGTCTCTTCGAGGTCCGCGACGGCATTATCTCCCTGATGGGCCAGTATCGCGGCGAATGGCTCCGGCGCTACGGCTCTCTCTAGGGCCGGGTTGAATGAATTAGCGGGTTTCCCGTCCAAATATGCATACGGAAGCGACTCCGGCTCAGGCCGATGTCCCGGAACTCGATCTGGTGAAACGCTGCCAGAAGGGTGATTCCGAGGCATTTGACGAGCTGGTGACCCGCTACCGAACAAGGATTTTTGGAATGATTTATAACATGGTGCATAACGAGCAGGACGCCTGGGACCTCGCCCAGGATAGTTTCCTGAAGGCCTGGAAATCGATCGGGCGATTCCGCGGCCAGTCGTCGTTTTACACCTGGATCTACCGGATTGTAACCAACGTCACCATCGATTGGTTGCGGAAAAAACAGGTCAAAGGGAGCGGCGCCGAATTCGATGACGCGATCCAGTTGAAGGAAATCGACCCGGCGTCGCGGACGGTGCCAAAGGCGGACGCGCTCCCGCATCAACGGATGGAGCGCCAGGAAATTCGCGGCCGAATCGATGCCGCGATCCAGCAGCTTTCGCCGGAACATCGCGCGGTGATTTTGATGAAGGAAACCGAAGACATGCAATACCACGAGATCGCGGAAGCTCTCGGGTGTTCCATCGGCACGGTGATGTCGCGCCTTTTTTACGCTCGGAAAAAACTGCAAAACCTCCTGAGGGACCTCTATGAAAACGTTTGAAGAAAAATGGACCGCTTGGATCGACGGCGAGCTCAGCGGCCACGAGTTGATCGAGTTTGAGGCGTCCCTGCCCGACAAGGCGGCCGCCGAAGCGGAAAAGCATGATGCTCAGAAGCTCGGGACGTTTTTGAAGGAGCACCTCCCCTGTCGGGCGATGGGAAACGAGGAATTTTTTCATCATCAATTGCGAGAGCGCATCGCCAGCGAGTCGGCTGTTCCCACAAGTCCAAGTGCCGGTGGCGGTCGAGTGTGGTGGCCGATCGGACGAATGGCGTGGGTCGGCGCCACCGCGCTTGCCATTTTCACTGGGGTCACGTTTTTCGTGATGCGGGAAAACCCGGCGACCGATCAGTCGCAGTATCTGTCCCAAATCCTGAATGCGCGGGTTGACCCGGCGGTTAGCCCGAACGCGACGATTACGATGTTCGAGTCGAAGGAAGACAAAGTGACAGTCCTTTGGGTCGAAGGCTTGCAGTCGCTCCCATCGGAATTCGCAGCAAAATAATTTTTCTGCTTATGCAACGGCGCTCCGTTCTGCTGCTCGGCCTTTCGCTGGCGCTGATCCTGGGCGCCGCGCAATCGGGCCACGCTTCACAGACCGTCTGGAGCGGATTGGTCATCGCCGAGAACGCGGCCAAACCGGAGCCTCCCTCGCCTGAGCTGACCTACCTGGAGGAAACGCTAAAGGATTGGTTCGGTTACAATCAGTACAAGGTCATCGGCCAATCGCGGAAAGTTCTCGTGACTGGCTCGGAGGATTGGCTGGCCCGGAGCAAATATTTTTCGCTCCACATCGATTCCAAGGAAGGGAATGACAAAACAGGTTACCGGGTAAACCTGAAACTTTTCCAGGAGAACAATCTTCTCCTGGAGTGGGAAGCGAAGCTGAGCAAAGAGCGCCCGATCATCGTGAAAGGCCCACAGGTAGGCGATGGGCAATTGCTGCTTCTCCTCGTGGTGCAGTAGCCAAGGAGCGGCGGTTTACAAACCGCCGACCGAATACAGAGGGCGGTTTGGAAAGCGCCCCTCCTTGTTTCAGCTCCCGCCCGTCGCTAATTGCGCGATGCAGCCGCAGTGTGTAATTCTCGTCATCGATGAAGATTAGCCGCCGATCCTTTCTCAAATCCGCCGCGGCGATGGGTGCGTCGCTCGCCTGGGTCGGACCAGTCCAGGGTTCGCGCGTCAACTGGCATGAGCGGCGTGATCTTTACCCTCAAGGTGTCGCCTCGGGCGATCCCGACCCGCACAGCGTCATCCTGTGGACGAGGCGTCCGTTCGACGAGGTAACATCCGACCACCTAACGGTCGAGGTAGCCGAGGATGAGGCGTTCCGCCGAGTCATAGCGCACGCAAATGCACCAGTCTCAAGCGCCGCGGACTGGACTGCGCGCGTTTTAATCGGCGGACTCAAGCCAGCGCGCACTTACTGGTATCGATTTACTGACCAGGATGGAAACGGCAGTCGGGTCGGCCGCACGATCACGGCGCCATCGCCCGACGATCCGCGCACGGTGAACTTCGCTTTTGTGAGCTGTCAAGATGTCAACGAGGGCACGCTCAACGCCTACCGCCGGATGATTTACGAGGATGAACGCGCGCCCGCGGCTGAGCAGCTCGGTTTTATTCTGCACCTTGGCGATTTCATCTACGAGGTCGTCGAATATCCCGACGAAGTGAAAACGCGTTACGACCGCACGATTTACGAAGTCGCGCGCATTCCAGACGGCGGGAAGGTCGGGCATTTTCATTTCCCACTGACGCTTGAAGGCTATCGCGTTGTCTACAAGGGCTACCTGGCCGATCCCGATTTGCAGGACGCGCGCGCGCGCTGGCCGTTCGTCGCGATGTGGGACAATCACGAATTTTCCTGGCA
>DATBCW010000069.1:0-15461 GCA_036270255.1 Chthoniobacterales bacterium | reverse complement strand
TGATCTTTGGGAGCGAGGACCTGAGGCATATCAGTGAAGTCGGGTAAAGAAATGGATGAAATTGATGATCACGAAATCGAAGGCTGCGACGAAACCGCCGAGCAGGAGCATCGCGATGATCACGACCATCGTGGAATCGGTCAGCTCCTTATAACGGCGGATTCCCTTGTCCTTCGATTCCCAGGGCCAGGACGCTTTTCCGAGCTCGGCGCGAACTTCGCTGAAAAAGTTTTTCGTTTTTGTGATCATCGGGAACGTTTCAAAAAAAACCAGGTCAGGAGGGACTCGAACCCCCAACCGACGGTTTTGGAGACCGCTACTCTACCAATTGAGCTACTGACCTATTCCAATTTTGGATTTTCGATTCTCGATTTTCGATTGCCTTCCGCAATCCAAAACCCGCATCCGCAATCAATCTAGTCCAGGATCTCCGCAACGCGACCGGCGCCGACGGTTTTGCCGCCTTCACGGATCGCGAACCGGATGGTCTTCTCCATCGCAATCGGCGTGATCAATTCCACCTCGACCGAAACGTTGTCGCCCGGCATCACCATCTCGACGCCTTCGGCGAGCTTGACGGTTCCGGTCACGTCAGTCGTGCGGAAATAAAATTGCGGCCGGTAATTCGTGAAGAACGGCGTATGACGGCCGCCTTCCTCCTTGCTCAGGACGTAGACTTCCGCCTTGAATTTCTTGTGCGGCGTAATGCTGCCGGGCTTGGCGATGACCTGGCCGCGCATGACGTCTTCCTTCTTCACGCCACGCAGGAGCACGCCGACGTTGTCGCCCGCGCGCGCTTCGTCGAGAAGCTTGCGGAACATTTCGATGTCGGTCGCCGTCGTCTTCTGCGTGTCCTTGAGACCGACGATTTCGACTTCCTCCATCTTCTTGAGGATTCCGCGCTCGGCACGACCGGTCGCGACGGTGCCGCGGCCTTCAATGTTGAACACGTCTTCCACCGGCATCAGGAACGGCAGATCGATGGGCCGATCCGGGACGGGGATGTAATCGTCCACCGCCGCGATGAGATCGAGAATGCACTTCGCGTCCGGACTGGCGGGGTCGCCGGCGGCAAGCGCTTTCGCGGCGCTGCCTTTGACGATCGGAATTTTGTCTCCGGGAAATTCGTATTGAGTGAGTAGATCGCGCACTTCCATCTCAACGAGATCGAGAAGCTCGGGATCGTCCACCATGTCGGTTTTGTTCAGGAACACAACGATCGCCGGGACGCCGACCTGGCGCGCGAGCAGGATGTGCTCACGGGTCTGCGGCATCGGGCCGTCGGCGGCTGAAACGACGAGGATCGCGCCGTCCATTTGCGCGGCGCCGGTGATCATGTTCTTGACGTAGTCAGCGTGACCGGGGCAATCGACGTGCGCGTAATGGCGCTTGTCGCTCTGGTATTCCACGTGCGCGGTGTTGATCGTAATGCCGCGCTCTTTTTCTTCCGGCGCGTTGTCGATCGAATCGTAAGCGCGCGCTTCAGCCTGGCCCTTCTTCGAGAGCACGGTGGTGATCGCGGCGGTCAGGGTGGTCTTGCCGTGGTCGACGTGACCGATTGTGCCGACGTTAACGTGCGGCTTATCGCGTTTAAATGCTTCCTTAGCCATCTGATTTTCCTCTTTTAAAAACTAACTGCGTCTTTTTGTTTTCTGCGCCGGCTGCGAGCTCGTTTCTGGAGCCCATGACCGGGATTGAACCGGTGACCTCGTCCTTACCAAGGACGTGCTCTACCAACTGAGCTACATGGGCCGCTCCCTGTCACTGCTCGCTCGCCCCGCTTCCGCGGAACGAACCGGTTGCTCTTCCTGTAGAAGTAAAAGTCCCAGAGCCGTTAAACTTCCGTTCCGAACGACCTTGGGACTCCTCTCGTTCTCCGAAAAAAGCGTCGGCAAGCTAACAGCCGCCTTCCGGGTGTCAAAGAAATTTCTTGGCGGCCGGCGCGTCTCGTCGCTAATACCCGCGGCTCTTTTTGCGCGAAATAACGATGATCAGAATCACGATGATAATGACCACGCCGGCCCCTATTCCGATCATCATCTGCATCGACAGCAAGGGCGGCTCGGGAGTCGGCTTGGGAGTAGGCGGCGGCGCAGTCACGACCTTGGGCGGCGCCAATTTCGCCCGGACGAACTGGAGCCGTTGCTCCGTGTCGAAATCGCCCGGTTTCAGTTTCAGGGCCATTTCGAGATCGGGCAACGCTTTGTCGAATTGGTTCTTCGCCACGTAAGCGTCCGCCCGGCGGCTGTAGGTGGTGGGATTATCCGCCTTTTTCTCGATGCTCGTGGTGTAGTCCTGAATCGCCTCGTCATGCTTCGCCAGTTTGTAATAGGCGAAACCCCGCCGGTCGTAGCCGATTACGCTGTTGGGATTGACCTCAATCGCTTTGTTGTAATCCGCGAGCGCCGCGTCGTACTGGTTTTGCATCATCTGGAGCTGGCCGCGCTCGATGTATCCGAGCTCATTCTTTGGCGCGAGCTCGATGGCCTTCGTGAAATCGGCCAGGGCCTCGGGCAATTTGTTAGCCGTGCGAAAAACCACCCCGCGATTTCGATAGAGAACCTCGTCCTTCGGACTGATCTCGATCGCCTTGTTGTATTCGGCAATGGCTTCGTCGAGCTTTCCCGCCGCTACCAGATCTTTGCCCTTATTAGCGTGAGCCGCGGCCTCGGGACTGGCGCCTTGCATGAAACCCGTCGTCCCCAGAATCAGGAGGCCGACGGCCAGCCTGGTAAACAGATTCTTCGCGTTGTTCATAATGATCCTTCGACTGTGGTGTGGGCGAGTGGTTGTTTTAAAGCAATCAGCAACCGCCCGGGAAGCATAATCGCCGCGAAAAATTGGCGCCCGAACCTGGCCTAACGAGGCGATGCTGCCGGGGGCGGCGCCGCTGGCGACGTTGCCGGCTTGGTCGTCGGCGCGGGTGACGGCGCCCTGGTATATGGCGTCAGCGCAGCAGCCGGAGTCGGGTTGGCACTGCGAGTCTCCAGCGCTTTCAACCGGCTCTGGGCATCGAGGTCGTCCGGCTTGATCTTGAGGATCGCCTTGAAATCCTCGGCGGCCTTTACATTGTCGCCCGCCAAAATATAAGCCTGGGCCCGCCGGCGGTATCCGTCCGCATCTTTCGGATCAACCGCGATCGCCTTCGTGTAGTCGGCGATCGCTTCCTTGTATTGTTTTAGGTTCCGATGGGCAAAGGCGCGCCGTTCCCACGAGTCGCCATCCGCCGGCACCTTTTGGACGACGACGGAATAATCGTCAATCGCCTTTTGCCATTCGTTCTTCGAAATGTAAACGAACCCGCGAAACCGATGCGCACCGGCGTTGTTCGGGTCGATCTGGAGGGCCTTGTCAAAATCGGCCAGGGCATTGTCGTTCTGCTTCTGCTGGAGCAACACTTCGCCACGTCCAATGAAAGCAGTGACCATCTGCGGCGAGAGCTCGATCGCCTTCGAGTAATCGTTATAGGCCTCCGTGAATTTGTTCATGCCGCGGTAGGCCGTCGCCCGGTTGAAATAATTCTTCGGATCGTTCGGCTCCGCCTGGATCGCTTTGGTGAATTCATCCACCGCCTTGTCGTATTCTTTTTTCTTGGCGAACTCGACCCCGGCCGCGTCGTGACCGCCGGGATCCTTTGGATTCGCCCGGGTATTGCCCTGCGCTTGCGCGGCCGGCGCATGCTTCTTCGCCGCCCATAAATTGTTCCCCGGATACGCAATCAGCGCGATCACCAGGCCCGCCACGGTCCCGATTTTGTAAATATTCATGTGTCTCCTCTATTAGAGGTAGCCGCAAAACGATTGCAAGCCAGCGCTACTCTGTTTCGATGGAGCCCGCCATTCTCAACTGCGCCAGGCAATGACACGAAATCGATTCTCCGCCGGTTATCTCGCCGTCTTCGCCACGGTCGTCATCTGGTCGACCCCGTCGCTCTTCCAATTCTACCTCATCCCCTACTACGAGCCCTGGTCGCAGAATTTCTATCGTTACCTGGTCGCGTTTCTGGCCGTCCTGCCGTTCGTGCTCCTCCGCTTCCGCAGCGGCGGGACGCGTCTCGATGCATCCGTTTTTTTCGCCTGCCTCATCCCGTCTCTTCCCAATGTCGTCCACCAAATCACCCAGACCGTCGCGCTCTATCACATGGGTCCGGGGGTTTACGCGATCTTTGGGCGTTCGTCCGTGATCTTCACCGCCCTGCTTGCGCTGATCTTTTTTCCGGAGGAACGCGGCATCATTCGGCAATGGCAATTTCAAGTCGGAACCGCCCTCGGACTGATCGGAGCGGTCGGCGTGGTGCGTTTCCAGGAAGGCTGGCAGACAGGCGCCGTCCCGTTGCGCGGTTTCGCCATTGCGCTAACCGCAAGTTTTTGCTGGGCGCTCTACAGTGTGCTCGTGAAGCGGCCGTCGGCACGGCTCGGTCCGATCCGGAGTTTCGGCGTGATTAGTTTCATCACTTCACTCCTGCTCTTGCCGTTGACCATCCTCTTCGGAAAAATCGAAACCCCTCTGCGCGTCGACGCCAGGGTAAGCCTGATCCTGATTATCTCGGCGGTGACGTGTATCAGCCTGGCCCACGTTTTGTATTACGTCGCGATCCGAAAGGTCGGCGTCGCCTTGTCGCAAACGTTGCAACTGATTTGCCCTGCCGGCGCCCTCGGGCTTTCCGCGATTTTTTTCGGAGAGCGGCTCACCCATGCTCAACTGTGGAGCGCCGGCCTGCTCCTTTTCGGCGCGTTCCTCGCCATGCGCGTCAAACCCGCGGTTGAACCCGCGGCGCTCGAAGAAGTGTAGGCAGACAAAACGTCTGGCGCGCCAGGTCGGTCGCCAGCTGTTCGGCGCCGTACCACTTTTCCAGGCAACGCTTTTCGAACAGGTCCGGATTGGCAGCTTCGAATTCTCTCCAGCTCTGAGTCGCGCCGCGCGCGCGCCGCTCGTTGATCAGCGCCAGGAAAGCGACGGTGATGGTTTCGTGATAGACCTGCGGCTTTCCCGCCTTCGTTGCCAGCAACTTCAAGCCGCGTGAGAAACGAGCGAGCGCGTCAGCGAAAACATACCGACCCAGCATCTCGTATCCGAGCCGGACATGCTCGGAATGAGGAAACTTCGCCAAATCAAGCGCGCCCGTTTCCAAGGAGCGCAATTCTTCCGCTAAAGCTTCTTCTGTAGCCGCTTCGCTGTGCGAAGCGTCTTTCATCGCGGTTCTTCAACCAGGTTGTGGCTGTCTTTCGCCGTCAACGTCAGGCCGTGGACCGTTTTGAATCGTTTTACGTGCGCCAAAGTTTCGGCCGAGAAGGGCGCTTTGCCTTCCAGAGCATGGAGAGTGATTCCCTCCAGCAAATCGCCAAGAGACAAATCCAAATAATCCGCCAGGCCCCGCAACACTTTTACGAGGCTTTTCTCCATCCGCGCTCCGATCTGGACCCGCTCGACGCGCTTGGGAGCGGGCTTCTTTAACCTTGTCATGTTACACTGTTACCAATGTAACAATATAACGCAACTGTCTTTTTTGGACAGATGCGCTTCTGCGCGTCCCGTTTCTCGAGGTCCGCCCAGCAAGAAAAATGGGACGCGCAGAAGCACGTCCCTCCCGAGGAGAAAATTAGCCTTCGCGCGATTTCAACTTCTCCGCTTTCCGCGCCATCTCGATGAAACCAGCCCGGTACCCGGCCGCGTCCCGCCCCTTGCCTTCCTGGGCCCACTCGATCACCGCGCCCATGGTCCCCTTCCCCTTGAATTGCGAATCGCGCAGCAGCATTCCGAACTCAGCCACCGCCGCGGCGAACTTCAGGTCCGGTGCGGCATTCTCGAATTTCGAGCCGTTGTCCGTGAACGCCTTCTCGGTCAGCTCGCTCACGTCGCCGTCCGGTTTCTTGTGGCGCAGCTTCACCGTCACCATTTCTGGCGACGCGATTACGTCGAAGTTCGCCCGCGCCGTAGGACTAGTCGCCGTCTGATATTTCAACGGATCGACTGGCGGAACGCTCGCCGCCGGGTTCGTGGCGTCCGCGTTCGCAGGCACGATTTCGTAGAGCGCCGTCACCGTGTGTCCCGCGCCGATTTCGCCCGCGTCGACCTTGTCGTTGTTGAAATCCTCCTTCCGCAGGAGCCGCTTCTCGTAGCCGATCAAGCGATAAGACGCGACCCGCGCCGGATTAAATTCGACCTGGATCTTCACGTCCTTGGCGATCGTCATCAGTGTGCCGTTGATCTGATGGACGAGAACCTTGCGCGCTTCCTCCACAGAATCGAGATAGGCGTAATTCCCGTTCCCCTTGTCGGCCAGCTTCTGCATCGTCGAATCCTTCAGGTTATCGGTGCCGACGCCGAGCACGCTCAGGAACACTCCCGTTTTCGCCTTCGCCTCGATCAATCGAATCAAATCGCCCTGGTTCGTCACGCCGATATTGAAATCGCCGTCCGTCGCCAGGATCACGCGGTTCACGCCGCCCTTGATGAAATTCTCGGCCGCGATCTTGTAGGCGAGCTCGATTCCTTCCGCGCCATTGGTCGACCCGCCCGCTTGCAGTTCCTCTAGCGCCTGGAGAATTTTTTCCTTCTCATTTCCAGGCGTCGATTTCAGGGCCAATCCGGAACCGCCCGCGTAGATCACGATCGCCACCCGGTCGTTCTCGGTGAGCTTATCCACGAGCAGGCGCATCGCCTGTTTCACGAGCGGCAGGCGTTCCGCCGGCGTCATTGAGCCAGAGACGTCGAGGAGAAACACGAGATTACTCGCTGGACGTTTCTCGTTCGCAACTTCCCGCCCTTTCAACCCGATTCGCAATAACCGATGACTCGATTCCCACGGACAGCTGGTCGCGTCGAGATCGATCGAGAACGGCTTGTCGCCCTCCGGTTCGCGGTAGTCGTAGGCGAAATAGTTAATCATCTCCTCGACTCGCACCGCGTCTTTCGGCGGGAGCGAACCGGAGTTGATGAAGCGGCGAACGTTCGCATACGACGCGGTGTCGACATCGATCGAGAACGTCGAGAGCGGATTGGTCGCCGCGGGGAGGAACGGGTTCTCCTCCACCTTGTCGTAGGTCGCCGTGTCGAAATCCTGGCGGTAACGGGAGGGCGGTTCTGTCTCCCTCGTCTCTCCTGCACCCGAGCTGTAGCCATAGGCATTGCTCGCCATCGATTTCGCCATCGGCATTGGAGCCGGCGGAGCCGCAGGATTGAGCTTTCTGTTCTTGCCGGCGGCCGAGAGGCCGGCGCTCGGCTTCTCTTCGATAAATTCCGGCGCCGTTGTGGGTGCAACCGCGGGCGGCACCTCTAACGGAAGGACCGGTTGCTGCGCAATATCCATCTCCACCGTCGGTTCAGGAATTGCCTCGACGGGCGCCGCCGGTGCTGATTTTCGGTCGTCCGCGATCCGCTTTGGAAGTTTTCCGCTTTCGCGTTGAATCGTCGTAATCGCCACCGCCGCGATCACCGCAAACATTGCCAGCACCGCCGCGAGCGATCCCCATTGGTAGCGCGTCGACGAACGGCGCTGTTCCTCCGTCCAAATGACGCTCGTCAACTGCCGGCGCTTCTCCGGAACCGCGTCTGCCGGTTGTTGGCGGTCCGTTTCATATTCCGCTCGCAAGAGCCGGGCGCACTGTTGCGTCTCCGCGACGTAGCTTTGCGCTTCCGGCGAATCGGCGATGGCGTTCGCCATTTTCGCGTGTTCGTCCGGGTCGAGCTCGCCGAGCGCGAACGCCGTCAGGTTGGGATCATCGAGGTTTACTTTCATGAGACTGTTCGAGGTGTGAACGGCAGAAAATCCCGGGAGGCTTGCCCGTAACGTTGCCGCAGAGTTTTGAGCGCGTTGTGGATCGTCACGCCGACGTTGGAGACCGAAAGCTGCGTAATCTCACTGATCTCCTGGTAGCTGAGGTCGTTTTGAAATTTTAACTGAAGCAGCTCCTGCTGCCGCGGCGGCAGGGTGCCGAGGATTTTCAGGAGGAACCCGCTCGCTTCCTTTTGTTCGAGGGTTTCGAACGGCGCCGGCTGCTCGCTCGGCCGGGTCTCGAGCAACTCGTTGTCGAGATACGTCATCCGCTTTTCTTTTCGGCAAATGTTGAGGGCGCCGTTGCGACAGACGGTGAAGAGCCATTTCGCCGGCGCCTCGTCGAGCTGCTCCCGCTTTTCATTTTGGAGCTTTACGAATGTTTCCTGGACTACGTCGCGGGCCCGGTCGCTGTCGCCTAAAATTCGAGTCGCGTATTGCAAGAGTGGGCGTTCAAAGCGCCGGAGCAGCGCATCCATTTGCTGGCCGTTCATCTTCCCCGCCTCGGCTCCGATGCTTTGCATTTTCCTTTCACCGAGTTAACGCGCGAGTGAGCGGAAAATTAAGACGATGTTTGTGAATTCATGCTCGTGTTCCTGATCTTTCGAGCTAACGCGCTTCAGCAGAAAGGATCATGAGCAAGATCATGATCGGGAGCACGAGTACAAAAAAAACGCCGGGAACACTCACGGTGTTCCCGGCGTTTAGAATTATACGGCGTTGTTTTAGAACGCGAAGTTGATGCCGGTGCGGGCAATTCCGAAGTTGTTATCGGCGCCCGAGACGATGTTCCAGCTCACGTCGTTGGTCCAGCCGATATGCGGGGTGAAGCGAACTTCAAAACCGCCACCAACTTGACCGGCCAAACGCGCACGGCTGTCGTCAAACTCTCTCCGGACGACGCCCCCGACCACATTCGGATCGAGGAAGAAGTCGTGGTTTCGGCCACCGCCGAAGACGCCACCACCGCCCGCCCAGAAATACGGGGCAAAGCGCGAGCACGCGATCGGGAAGCGCAGGGTGAAGGTGCCGAGAACTCCGCCGACAAGGTGGGAATCCTCGTCGCCACGTCCGCGGCTTCCGCCGACGGTGAAGAGTTCGTTCGTGTTCGCTTCAGCGCCCCAGGCCTGCACGCCGAAACCGAAGTAGCGATGGACAAAATATTTTGCGTCAATCGCACCACCCCAAGCGTGGTCCACTGACAAATATTGGTCGTCGCGCCAGCTGTTGCCGGTCCAGACGTAAGCACCGCTCAGGGTGACGTTAAATTCGTTGTCCGCATACCACTGTGGGCATGGCGGTGGGGCGACGCTCTTCGATTCCTTTGAGTAGGTCTCGCCGGCATAGGCGGCCGACGCCATCGCGATCGCCGCGCACAAGCTAAGTGTTAGTTTTTTCATGTTGTTTTCTCCTTTGTTGGTTAAGTCTTTTTATGCAGCTTTCACTACACTTCTTAAAGAACGCACCTGGGGGTCTCCCTGGATGTCCGCGATCTTGCCATTAGGAAGTTTTATTTGCAAGCACTGAATCGGGGTTTTTTCAGGGGTGTCAAGGCTTTAGTTCCGCCCCTGTCTGGGCATCGGTGATCACGAATTTTTCGTGGTGATAAGCCGGGTCTCCCCGGAAGAGCAACCGCCCCGCATATCGCCGCTCCAGTTCGATCAAAAACTCCTCGTCCTCCTCCTTCAATCTTTTTAACACGTCCGGGTTCAAAATGACTCGGAATTCGTGAACGCTCTCCTGATATTTCCGCATCATTGTATTCAGCGTCCGGTGCAGTTCCACGCTGGTGGTCATCGAGGTTTTCACCACCCCGCGGCCCTGGCAGTACGGGCAATTTTCGTAGATCGAATCGCTCAAACTTTCCTGAGCGCGCTGCCGCGTCATTTCCATCAGACCGAGCGCGGAAAGCGGCAGGACGTGGGTCTTCGCCTTGTCCCGCTTGAGGCGTTCCTTCATCAATGAAAAGACCGCCTGCTGATCTTTGCGGCTCTTCATGTCGATGAAGTCGCCGATGATCAGGCCGCCGATGTTCCGCAACCGCAGCTGCCGCGCAATTTCGTCAGCTGCTTCCAGGTTCGTCTGCAAAATCGTTTTCTCGACGTCGCGTCCGCCCTTGTTCCGGCCGGTATTCACGTCAATGGCGACCAGCGCTTCGGTTTCGTCGATCACAATGTAACCGCCGCATCTCAGCCAAACCTGGCGGTGAAACGCGTCGTCGATTTGTTTTTGGATCCCGAACGTTTCGAAGATCGGCGTGGCCCCGTCGTAAAGCTTGATCCGGCTCCGGGCCCGTCGCGAAATTTGGCCCACCATTGCGTTCATCCGATCGATCGCATTCTGGTCGTCGCACACCACCTCATCGATCTCGTCCGTCAAGAAATCGCGCACCGTCCGTTCCACCAGGTCCGGCTCTTCAAAGAGCCGGCAGGGCGCCGGCTCGTCCCTAATCAACTCTTCCACCCGCGCCCATTGCTCGACGAGCACGCTCAGGTCGCGCACGAAATACCGCGCCCGCTGGCCGTCTCCCACCGTGCGGATAATCACGCCAACGCCTTCCGGAATTTCCAGGCCCCGCAAAATTTTCCGGAGCCGTTCGCGTTCTTTCGGGTCCTCGATTTTACGCGAGATGCCGCTGCGATCGCTGTAGGGCATGAACACCAGATAGCGCCCGGCGAAGCTGAGATTCGTCGTGACCCGCGGCCCTTTCGTCCCGATCGGGCCCTTCGTCACCTGCACAATCACGTCGGCACCGACCGGGTATATGCTCGGAATATCTTTCGCCGTGATCCGCTTCTTCGGCTGGCGTCCTTTCGGGCGATCGATTTCCTCGATGCCGCTGTCGAGCGCGGCCGGGATCGCGTCCCAGAAATGGAGGAACGCATTTTTCTCGAAGCCGATGTCGACGAACATCGCCTTCAACCCCATCTCGATGTTCTTAACTTTTCCCTTGTAGACGCTGCCGACGATGTTCCGGGAGGTGTTGCGCTCGACGCTATATTCTTCGAGCCGTCCGTTCTCGAGCAAGGCTACACGTCGCTCGAGTTTCTCGACGCTGATCACTAATTTGTTGCCGGTCTTGGGCCCGGCGAGCCCTAACATCCGTCGTACTTTGTCCATCATAAGCGGGGAGATTGGCTGCGATCAGGAACGAAGCGAAGGGAGGGAGCGCTAAGGTTCGATCAAAGGTTTTCATCATCATCTGCGCACCGGTTTTTGTTGGGTTTTCGGCGGTGGCGCGGGTGCTGGCGTCGGCTTCGGGCGGACACCAAAAAGTCTTTCAAAAAAGTTGGGCTTGCGAGGCGGCGGCGTGGCGACCACGACAGGTCGCATCACTTTCTTCTCCACTTTGCCGGCGGCGTCGGCTTCGGGTTCGACTGACGGATCGGCGCTCGTGTTCGCCATTTCCGTGTTGCTGTCGCCGTCGAGATTCTCCTGGTCAGCTGCATCGAGCTTCGGTCCGGAATCTTTGAATGTGACCGCGGGAATCATTTGGAACGGGTTCGCTTTGTGAGCGGGCGGCATCCAGGCGACTTGCTGCTGGAAATTGCCCTGGTCCATCGCCAGGCAACGCTCGAGAATTCGCGTCGCGATTGGGGCCGCCACGGAGCCGCCGTGTTCGCCGCCCTGCACCATCACGACGATCGTGTACTTCGGTGCGTCAAACGGCGCGAAGCACGCGAACCACGCGATAGTGTCCTTCTTGCCTTCGGTCATCGCCTGCGCGGTTCCGGTTTTGCCGGCGACCTGGACGCCGTTCAAGCGCGCCACATGGGCGGTGCCGCCGTCTTCATTTACAACTTTCCACAGGCCCTTGCGCGCCAGTTGGATTTGTTGCTGCGGGAAATCGAAACGCAGATCGTGCCGAATTTTCGGGGCGGGATTCACCACCGGCTCGCCTTTTTCATTGAGGAGGGGTTTGCCATCGAGAGTCGTCACGCTTTGGACGAGCTTCGGAAAATAAGAGACGCCGCCGTTCGCGACAGTCGCATACACCATCGCCAACTGGAGCGGCGTGACCAGGTCGTAGCCCTGGCCGATTGAAACGTTCGCGGTGTACGCCTGCGACCAACGCTCGCGCGGATAATGAATGCGCATCCAATCTGGGCCCGGCAACACGCCCGGGGATTCGCTCGTGATTTCGATCCCGGAAGCTTTGCCCAGGCCCAGTTCATCGCCCGTCTCATCGATCGCTTCGATCCCGGCCGCGTTGCCAAACTGGTAGAAGAACGAATTGCAAGAAACCTTGATCGCGTCCGCGATGCCGAGCACGCCGTGGCTGCCGCCCTTTTCTCCGATCCAGCAATGGAAAAAATGGTCGCCGTAACTGACGCCACCGCCGCAATTGAAAGTTTTGCTCGCAAGACCTTTTCGTAATCCGGCCAGCGTCGTCACCAGCTTGAAGGTCGATCCGGGTGGGAATGCGCTCACCGCACGATTCACCATTGGCGTCGCCTCATCTTTCCGGAGCGCTTCCCAATCCTTTGCCTTGATGCTCGGGATAAATGTATTCGGATCGAACGACGGCACCGAGGCCATCGCGAGGATGTTCCCATTATTCGGGTCGACCACCACCGCGGCCGCCCGACCCACGGCTCGCAGCGCTTCCTCCGCGATCGTCTGGATGCGCGCGTCGATCGTTAGGTTCACGTTCGCGCCCGCGGTCGGCGGCACTTCGCGCAGGACGCCATCGATCTGGCCCTTCGCATTCCGTCGCATGTAACGAATGCCGGGTTTACCCTTCAAATATTCATCCATCGCCTTTTCAACGTTGGATTTTCCTTCCACGTCGGATTGATAAAACGTGAACTTCTTCGCTTCCTCCTTGTTCGTGTCGTCCGGCGGCCCGACGTAACCGAGCAGGTGCGACGCGAGCGCACCATACACATATGAGCGGACGGGCTTGATCGAGATATCCACGCCCGGCAGCCCGACGTCGTGTTCGGAAAATTTCGCCATCGTATCGAAATCGATGTCCTTCAAATACGAATACGGGACTTCCGTGTTCGTGCGGAAATGGCGCTGGAGCTGGACGGAATTGTAGTCGCGCGCGAGATCGAGATCGTCGAGTCGCGGAACGATCCCGCTGTTCACGATCTTCACGATGTCGGGTTCCTGCAGATCTTTCGGCATCCCGTTGATGGTGCTGCGGTATTCGGTCATGGGCGGCTTCCCGACGCGTTCCCGATAGCCCTTCACCATTTCCGGCAAATAAAAGTCGACTTCGTAGCTGGCGCGGTTTTGGACCAGCGTCGTTCCGTTGCGATCGCGAATCTCGCCGCGGACCGACGGAATCCGCACTGTCGCTTCCGAGCTGCCGCGGATTTTGTTGGTCCATTCCTGGCCGTGCGCGACCTGCACGTACCAAAGTCTCCCCAGAAGCGCGCCCAGTCCGGCCAGGAAAAGGAGCGCGAGAAGTTGCAGGCGCCAGCGAGCGCTAAAACGTGTTTGGTTCATTTGAGAGCCTCGTACGCGTCAAAGGCGTCCCGGTCGGGACGATACGGATTTCTCGTTAGGCCAGCGAGGTAATGCAAAATCCAGAAAGCCAGCGGCGCCATGATCATGGCGATGATCCCCGGCCCGATGATTTGCCACCACGCTTCCCGGGTGAAAAAAAGCGAGCCGCGGCGGAAGGAAATCATCAAGTATTGCGCGAGAATGATGGCGGAGGTGCAGACACCACTCATTACGCAATGCACTTCCCAACGCCCCCTGATGAACAACGGCCGCAGTCCATGCATAATGGCCGCCAGAACGGCATAGAGCAGTATTGACCATCCGAGTGAGATTTCAACCCGGGGCGGATTATTGAGCACCTGCGCCGTGAGCGCATCCAGCATGAAGCCGGCGAAAAACGCCTGGCCCATCACCAAAGGAAACGGCAACGACATCGCGCCGTAAAAAACGATTATCGGCACGATGTAAATCCGCGCGTCGAACATCCAGTCGAGCGGCGGAATAAAAAACTCCGCGATCTGCGCGAGAAAAGTGAGGATGAGGAGAACGACGAAGAAAATCATGCGGATTTATTCATCGCGGTCATTTTCTCCCTGTCACCACAAACACATCCTCGAGGTGCGCCAAATCCACCGCCGGCGCGACCCGCGCCTGGCTGTCCAATTCGCGCACCTTGAAACTTTGGACCACACCGACCAGCAAGCCCGACGGAAAAACGCCGCCCACGCCGGAAGTGTAAACTTTCGCGCCGGTTGGAAGGTTCGCCTGCTTTGAAAGAAAATTAAGATCGAGCATCGGTGTGATCGAACCGGTCACGCGTTCACCGGAAACGATCCCCTGCTCGCGACTTCCTTCGATCGTACACGCGACCTTGCAATTCTCGTCGGAGATCAAAAGAACGATGGTGATGTTGTCACCCACCGTGGCCGTCTTGCCGACCACGCCTTCGTCCGTCACCACGGCTTGGTCCGGCTCGATCCCGTCGGCTTTTCCGCGATTGATCGAGATCGTGCGCCACCAAGTCGACGAGTCCCGCGCCACGAGTTCGGCCGGCACCAGGCGGAAAGGCGCGCGCTCCCGATACGCCAGCGCACGCCGGAGCCGATTTACTTCGTGCTCCACGTCGCGCAACGATTGGTTCGTCGCTTTCAGCGAGCGGTTCTCCACCTTCAAGGACGCGTTGTCCTTCTCGAGTTCCTCCAAGGTCTGCAACCCGCCGGTCACTGACGTCAGTTGCTTCTTGATCCCCGATCCGCTCGTGAGAAACGGCGAGATAACTTTGTAAAATCCCGCCTGCAACTTCCGCGTTCCTTCCGCGCCAAAAGTCAGGAAGTACGCCAGGATCGCTCCGAGAACGGCGAGCGTGATGATGCTCGTGCGATTCATGGATTTGCCGCGAACCGCGATTCGATTTTCGAACTGCTCAATCGAAAATCGAAAATCGAAAATCGAAAATGACTAGCGCCAGTTGCGATCGCTTGAGGCCACCTGACGCAAAAATTTGAGTTCATTGAGGCATTTGCCGGTTCCTTCCGCGACTGCGCTAAGTGGATCTTCGGCGACGTGGACAGGCAAACCGGTTTCTTCGCTCAAAAGTTTATCGAACCCGCGGAGCAACGCGCCGCCGCCCGCCAGGACGAGGCCGCGATCGACCAGATCAGCCGACAATTCCGGCGGGCAACGTTCGAGCGTGATGCGAACAGAATCGACGATCGTCGAGATCGGCTCGAGCAAAGCTTCGCGCACTTCCTGCGACGTGATCATCAATGTCTTCGGCAGGCCGGCCACTAGGTCGCGGCCCTTCACTTCCACGCTTGTTTCCTTTTCGCTCGGATACGCGGAACCGATTTTGATTTTGATTTCTTCCGCGGTCCGCTCGCCGATCATGAGATTGTAAGCGCGCTTCATGTACTGGACGATCGCTTCGTCCAATTCGTCACCAGCCACTCGCACGCTGCGGCTGAACACGATCCCGGAAAGCGAAATCAGCGCCACCTCGGTCGTGCCGCCGCCGATGTCGATGATCATGTTGCCCGCCGGGTCCTGCACTGGCAATCCGACGCCGATCGCGGCTGCCATTGGCTCTTCGATCAAATAAACTTCGCGCGCACCGGCGTGCGTCGCCGATTCGCGAACCGCGCGCTTCTCGACTTCCGTGATGCCGGACGGAACCGCGATCACGACCCGGGGTTTCGCGCGCACCCGGCGACCGTGCACCTTCGTTATCAAA
>DATBCW010000068.1:0-32432 GCA_036270255.1 Chthoniobacterales bacterium | reverse complement strand
CACCTTCGTCACTCTGCACGTCGGGGCCGGGACGTTTCAACCGGTGAAGTCGGAAGACATTTCGGCGCATCGGATGCATCGCGAAACATTTTCTATTTCCGAAACGGCCGCGGCGGCGATTAACGGGGCCCAGCGGATCGTTGCAGTCGGAACAACGACCGTCCGTGTTCTTGAATCCGCGTCGCGTGATGACCAGGACAACCTGATCGCACAAGAGGGCGCCACCGAGATTTTTATTCATCCGCCGAAGGCGATTCGGCAGGTCGACGCGCTCCTGACGAATTTTCATCTGCCTCGCTCAACCTTGCTGATGCTGGTGAGCGCTTTCGCCGGGCGAGAGTTCATCCTCAAGGCATACGCGGAGGCGATCCGCGAGCGTTATCGCTTTTACAGTTACGGCGACTGCATGTTGATCCTCTGAGCGCGCTTCGCTATCCTCGGCACGATGGCGGAACAACCCAAAGGCGAATTGGTCATCCGGACAATCGCGATGCCGGCCGATACCAATCCGAGCGGCGATATTTTCGGTGGCTGGATCATTTCGCAGATGGATTTGGGCAGCGGAATTCTGGCCGCGAAAGCCGCGAAGACGCGAGTAGTGACGGTGGCGATCGAGGGGATGTCGTTTCTGCGACCCGTCCACGTGGGCGACCGCGTGGCGTGCTATGCCTGGGTGGAAAAGATCGGGCGCACTTCAATGGTGATCCCGGTGGAGGTCTGGGTGCAGCGCTATATGTCGGGCGAGGAAGTTTTGGTGACGCGCGGCGTGTTCACCTACGTCGCGCTGGGACCTGACGGGAAACCGACCCCGATCGAGCGCGAATCGTGAATGTTTGGGTGAAGGGAAGTACGCAGTCATCCCGAGGCTAGCGTAGCGCGCCGAGGGACCTCGCAGTTGGAATTTGTGGCTACCGCAAAGACCAAGCGTCTGATGACGGAGTGGCTGGATTGTTTCGCGGAAGCGATTGAGCGCGTGAGAAGTCCCTCGGCGTGCTGCGCCGGCCTCGGGATGACATGCTCACACGAGGCAAGAATTCCGGCTACTGATCTGGTGACGTTGAGACGGTTGTCTGGGGTTCTGATACCGGAGGCGTTTTGCGAAGCGACGGCATCTCAGCGCGCTGATGCGCAATCAGCTGTTTGCCGCGCTTGTCTCGCGCGGCTTGGGATTGTTTGATGTATTTGCGATAGGCGCGCTGATCCCGCCCGCTTTTCGAAAACATCGAGCAACCGGTCAGGCTTAGGGACAGGACGAGAACTAGACAAATCGATTTCATTCCGGATACGACGTTAAGCGACTTTCGCAGCCGTTGCCTCATGCGACCAGACGAAATGGCGCGATCGAACCAGCTCATCGACGACCTGGTAGACTTTCAACTCACAGACAGCGCAGTGGTGGAAAATTTGATCGACAGTTACAGGCTCTTTCCCGGAAAAATTCCAAATCTGCTGGGCCACTGTCAACGAATCCGGTGGAGCGTCGGCCGGCCAGCTCAGGTTCGCCTTATTTCGCTCCAACGTTGCGGCGCCTCCGGCGAACTTTTGCTTCAACTCGGCAAATTCGTCCCGGCCTTGCAACGCGTTGATCAGCATCTCGCTCGCGTTTTTCGTGATCCGATCCGACTGGATCCAGTCTTTCTCAGGCAACCCGGTCGTCGAAAAAGCGAACGTCCCCGTGAGTTGTTCATTCACGAAAAGCTGCCAGAACGCTTCTTCTCCGGTGAGATGCTCGAATTGACCGCAGCGCGGCTGGCCTTGCTCGAAAAAGAAGGCTGAGACGAGTTCGCCGCTCGGGCTCGAAATCCGGAGCTGCCCGGTTTGCGACGAATTGGCGATCGTCTGGTAAACTGTGATGAGATCGAAGTGGGCCAGATTTCCGCTCAGCTCGAGGCAATGGCTCTGCGTCATCGCGAGGTCGCGTGCTTGGGCGAGACGCGACGCCAATTGGCCGCTGAGAAAGTGGAAGAATGACGGCACGCGTCTGATCAATTCCGGGAAATGTTTGACCGGAAAACATTGGACGCTGACCGGCTCGCAAGCGCGGGCCACGTGTTTGCGCGGAAGGCCGGACAACGTCTCGACGTCGCCGAGGACGTCGCCGCGGGAAAGATAGGTTGCGGGCGCTTTCTGAGCGGAAGGCTGAATCACTTCCACGACGCCGCGATTGATGATGAAGAGGGCGTCGCCAGGATCGCCCGTGGAATAAATCGTCTCGCCTTCGCCAAGATGGCGGACGCGGGAGAGCTCGCCGATCGCCTTCAGCTCCAAGAGCTTCAGCGTCGTGCAGTAGGCAAAGAAATCCCGCTCGCGCATGGCCGCTTTAAAGCAGGAGTCGTGCTCTCGTAAACGCCAGCGGCGGCAAAGCAATGTGGGAGGGGCCTTTGCGCCCCGATTCTGTATTTCTGCCGCGGTCGGTCGGGGCGCAAAGGCCCCTCCCACATTGAGAGAAGTTGCGCGGGCTGGTTCCGGCATCCACTCTTCGCCCATGCCTCAGGTCGCTTATCTGTTCGAGCGATTCCCTTCCTTCGGCCAAACCTTCTGTTATCGGGAGGTGGCCGAGCTGGAGCGGCAGGGGACAAGTGTCCACGTTTTCTCGATTCGCTGGCCGGTCGGCGAACCGCAGGAGGCTTGGGACAAAAGCCTCGTCGACCGCGTCCATTATTTGCCGGAGGAAAAGCCGCTTGTCGCGGAAGTCGACCAGATCCTGAAAACCAAGGCGGTCGCAGATCGAGTCCGCGCGACCGTGAAAGAGTGGGGGCGGCAATCGGATTTCTTGCGGCTCTACCAGGCCATTTTCATTGGTATGCGTCTCCGGGAAAAAGGACTGAAACACATTCACGCTCACTTCGCCGGGATGGCGGCGCGGACGGCGTATTGGATCGGTGAGTTCTTCGGCATCCGCTACAGCTTCACTGCTCACGCCAACGATATTTTCGCACCGCGCACTTTCGTCGTGTCGCTGGCGAAGCTGATCGAGCATGCGGCTGCGGTAGTGACCGTGAGTGATTATGCGGTGAGCCTTTTGCAGGAGCGGTTCCCTGAAAGCGGCGGGAAGATTCATCGGGTTTATAACGGCGTGGACCTCTCCCGATTTACTCCGACCGATTTCGCCGGCGAACCGCCGCAGATCATTT
Organism: Chthoniobacterales bacterium; assembly: GCA_036270255.1. Lineage (GTDB taxonomy): Bacteria > Verrucomicrobiota > Verrucomicrobiia > Chthoniobacterales > UBA10450 > AV80. Next base: position 29,298 of record DATBCW010000068.1, on the reverse strand, counting down.
CGATCGGCCGCCTGATCGAGAAAAAAGGATTTAGCGATTTGATCGGCGCCTGTGCGCTGCTTCAGGCGCGCGGCCGTCGATTCGCCTGCCGTATCATCGGAGAAGGACCGCTCGAGGAATCCTTGAGAGGGCAGATTGCCGCGAAGGGTTTGGAAAAGTGCGTCTTGCTCACCGGGCCGCAAACCCAGGCCGAGATCGCGGCCCAGTTAGCGCACGCGACGGTTTTTGCGTTGCCTTGCACCCGCGAAGCTGATGGCGGGATGGACAATTTGCCGACTGTGATCATGGAAGCGATGGCCGCCGGGCTCCCAGTGGTCTCGACGCCGCTCGGCGGAATTCCTGAAATGGTTGAAGACGGAGTGAACGGCGAGCTTGTGCCGGAACGCGATCCAGCCGCGACCGCCACTGCTATCGAGCGGCTCATCGACGATCCACAACGCGCCCGAAGCCTGGGAGATCGTGGGCGCGAAATCGCGCGCGAAAAATTCTCGATCGAAGAAAGCGCGCTCCAGTTGCGTGAGATTTTTGAGCGGATGTTGTAGCGACGGCGCTCTGTCGCCGTAAATTCGCCCGGCTACGGTCAACGCGTTCGTACGCCGACAGAGCGGCGTCACTACAGGAACTCCCTCACGCAATTCATTGCGCGGAGATAAACGCGATGCGGCCCGCCGCGCATCAGTTCTTCGCTCATCAAACGCACGACATCGTTTCGGCCGGCGGGCATCCGGCATTTGCGCTGGCCGGCGGCCACATCGAGCAGATCGGCGTTTTCTGCGTGCGCCACCACGAACTCGGCCGATCCGCAGCGCACCGCGCAACGGCCGATCGATTCGCCCGCCTTTTCTTTCAATGAGACTTTGATTTCGTTGCCTTTTTCGCCGCGGAAACTCAGCCCGTCCTGGCCCGATTGTTGGGCGTCGCTCCATTGCAGCTGGCCGGCGAACCATCCAGCCAGGAGCAAAGCGGTTGAGCGAAAGCCTGGCGCAAATTCAATCTCGACGCTCCCGATCTCATCGAAGCGACAGTGACTCGCTGGATGATCGAAAAATTGCGCGAGCGCCAGCCGGATCTGGACGAGACGGGTCCAGTTGAGATCGCAAAGGACGATGCGCTGTTTCGCTTCCGCTTGAGCCGTCTCGACGCGCTGCATCTGGGCGCGAAAATCGCCCCATGTCTGGCTGTCGTAGATCATGCGGTCGACCCAGGCCCACAACTGAGCGTCCATCGGTTCGGAGAATTCTCCCTGCCACCAGAGAACGAGCGGCAGGTCGGAATCGAGCTGCGAAAAAACGATGTTCGGCAACAGCCGCGCGCACGGCCCTTCCAATAAAAACGAAAGTTGTTCCGAGCAGACCTGTTTGCTCCCGGCCCGGCTCACGTGGCAATGCACATTGATCCAAGCCTCGACGCGATCTTCCTTCGACGCCGGGTTCGCCGCGATCACGATCGCGCGACAGGCGTGGTCCTCCGTGATTTCGGAAACGATCTGGGTGTTTTTAGGCAACGATCCCGGCGCTTCGCTGTAAACCGCCAGGTTAATCAACGACGCGCGCGTCTTTGCCCCGCCGCCTTCCGCCCAAAGCCGTTTCAACTCACGCCCGATCGCCGCGATCTGGACCGGCAAACCTAACGAGACGTTTTCAGCCGCGGGAGCCATCGCTGGTCGATCGTTTCAACTGCACGACGTTGCCTTGGGCCTGCCATTGCCAGAGCCGGAAAAACTCGCCAATCTGTTTTTCGGCTGTTCCGCCGTGCTCGATCGGGTAGGAGAATCGGCCCTGGATCAGCCACGGGCCGTCGCGGAAGAGATAAAGTTGCGAGCCGCATCGGTGCGACTTTTCTCCCCAAAGTGAACGTGTCAGTTCGTACTGAACCAGCATCCCACTAATGGCGCGGCCACCCTGGTTCATTTGGAAACGGCCCTGTGACACGATCTTCACCGCCTGGTTTGCTTGCTTGATGGCACTCTGCTGCACGCGCAGCTCACCATTGAAATCCTTGGCGTAGGTTCCGAGCGGATAAACGTAAACGTCGCCGCGGATGGCCGAGCCGACGTTGTACCCTGCGCCCGCGTCGCGTCCGGCCGAGCCGTAAAGCTTCGTCGTAATAAAGCGAAAGGCGCCGACGCGCGGCGGAAAGATGACTCCAGATGGAACGTGGAGGATTCCGCTGCTTACCTTCTTGAAAGGCGAGGCAGCCAAGGCGGTGCGGGGCGAAGCGACGATCGATAACGTAAGCCCGACGATCAGGGTGGAAACTTTGAGGGATTTCATATTTTGGAATTCATAATCGGCGCCAGGCACGACCATCCCGGGCCAAAAGTTCGTCGGCTTCCTCCGGGCCCCAAGAACCGGCGGGATACATAAACAGGGCGGGTTGGTCTTCTTTTGCAGTCCACGCTTCTTCGATGGGATCGACGAATGCCCACGCTTCTTCGACTTCGTCGTGTCGGGCGAAAAGCGTCGCGTCGCCGCTCATCGCGTCGAGCAGCAGCCGCTCGTACGCTTCCGGGCTCGCCTTGCCGAACGAGGTTCCGTAATGGAAATCCATCTTCACCGGCTCGATTCGAAAACTTGTCCCCGGAACTTTCGCCTGCATCCGCAGCGAAATGCCTTCGTCCGGCTGAATCCGGATCACGAGCACGTTTTGATCGAGCGAGACGGACTCGCGATTGAAAAGAACAGCGGGCGCCTTCTTGAAATGGACTGAGATTTCCGTGCCGGATTTCGGCAGGCGTTTCCCGACGCGGATGTAAATGGGAACATCGGCCAGGCGCCAGTCATCCACGCGGACCTTCAACGCGACGAACGTCTCGGTCTTCGATTCCGGATTCACGTTCTTCTCGCTGCGATAACCGGGCACAGCTTGTCCATTGATCGCGCCCTCTGAGTACTGGCCGCGGATCACGTTGCGCCCGATTTCTTCCGCGCTCATTCGGCGGAGCGAGCGAACAATTTTGACTTTTTCGTCGCGAATACTGTCAGCGCCGAGATCGGTCGGTGGTTCCATCGCGACGAGGCAAAGAAGTTGGAGCAAATGGTTCTGCACCATATCGCGAAGCGCGCCCGCGCCTTCGTAATAACCAGCGCGTCCTTCCACCCCGAGCGTCTCCGCCGCCGTGATCTGAATGTGATCCACGTAACGTCCGTTCCAGATCGGTTCGAAGATCGCGTTTGCAAAACGCAGCACCAAAATGTTTTGGGCTGTTTCTTTCCCGAGAAAATGATCGATCCGGTAGGTTTGGTTTTCGGCGAACGCAGTCCGGACAACTCGGTTTAATTCTCGCGCCGTGGCCAGATCGGTCCCAAACGGTTTCTCCACGATTACGCGCGCCCAGCCGCCGTCGCGCGGTTTGTTCAACCCCGCCTCCTTCAGATTCTTCAGGATTGCTTCAAACTGATCCGGCGCGACGGCGAGGTAAAACAATCGGTTTCCGCCAGTGCCGCGTTCCTTATCGATCTTGTCGAGTCGTTCCGCCAAACTTTTGTAGCCCGCCGCGTCGTGAAATTCGCTCTGGTGATAGAAGAGCGCCTGCGCGAACCCGTCCCAGATTTCATCGCGCACTTGCTGGCGCGAAAACTTTTTCGTCGATTCCTCCTGCTCCTTCCGAAACTCTTCATCCGTCTTCGGCCGCCGGGCGAAACCGATGACCGCGACCTGGGGCGGCAGTTCTCCATCAGCGGCAATATTGTAAAGCGCCGGAATTAGTTTCCGCATCGTCAGGTCGCCCGTCGCGCCAAAGATCACGACGCTGCAAGCTTGCGGCACCGTCCGCGTCGCCAATCCTTCCCGGAGCGGATTCGCCTGTTGTGTTTCAGAAGTCATGCTCATCGCGCACCGAGATTTAGGCAGATCGCTCGCAATTACGTAAGCGCAAAATGCAGGTCTTGCTGTAGCGCCGTCGCTCGGTCGCCGTCAGAACGCCTTTAGTGCAAGAAACGCGTTGGTACGGCGACAGAGCGCCGTCGCTACAGCTTTCAATCTGTATGCCACGATACGGAAGCCGCGCAGCGTCCGCTTCTTAGAAAAACCGACATCTTGCGTCAGCAATTTCGCCAACAACCGCCGTGCCCACTCCGAAGAATTATTGGGAAAAATCCGTTGAACGAATTCAGCGTCCGCCGCGGCGCGCTGTCGAAAGCGATGAAGATAAAAAAGGAGTAACAAAATATGAATATCCTCGCTCTCGCACTTCCCGAAGCCCCGTGGGTTTTAGGGGTAGCGGGAATCGCAGTTCTAATCCTGTTGCTGTGCCTGCCGCGTTTGCTCGGAATTGTTTACATTCCGCATACCCAGGTCGGCGTAATCGAAAAAATCTGGAGCGGCAAAGGTTCGCTCCGGGAAGGCCAAATCATTGCGCGCAATGGCGAGGCCGGTTATCAAGCTCGCTTCCTGCGCGGCGGGATTCACTTCGGATTGTATCCGTGGCAATACCGCATTCATAAGGAACCGCTCGTCGTCGTCGCCGAAGGCAAGATGGCTTACGTCTACGCGCGTGACGGTGTGCCGCTCGAGCCCGTCCAAACGCTCGGCCGCACCGTCGATTCGAATCATTTCCAGGACGCGGTCCGTTTCCTTGAAGCGCAAGGTCAACGCGGACGCCAACGCGGTATTCTGCGTGAAGGCGTTTACGCGGTTAACCTCGCATTGTTCGTCGTCATCACCGAAGAGCGCGTCTTCTCCGGGCCGGTGCGCGAGTCGGCGGATCGTTACGAATCCTGGAAGGCGCAGCTGGCTTCGTTGCATGCATTTGATCCGGTCGTCATCGGCGCGGGTCAAAGCCGTTTCATTGCGCATCTCGCCGACACGAGCGCGAGCGAAGCGGGATCGCCGCCGTCATTGGCCGCGGCCTCGCCCGACTTCAATCCGAGTACCGACACGATCGGCGTCGTCAGCATCCAGGATGGTCCGACAATTGGCTCGGGAGAAATCATCGCGCCAGAAGTGAAAGCGATTCCCGGAAAGGATCACAATTACTTCCAGGATCCGGAAGCGTTTCTCCAACTCGGAGGCAAACGCGGTAAACAGCTCCAGGTGCTGACCGACGGCACGTTCTTCATCAACCGCTGGTTCGGCACGGTCGAGATCAAAGCCAAGACGCTGATCCCGATCGGTTACGTCGGCGTGGTCGTGTCGTATCATGGTGCCGCCGGCGACGACACCACCGGCGAATCGTTCCGTTACGGCGAACAAGTCGAGCCCGGCCAGCGCGGTGTCTGGCGTTCCGCGCTCACACCCGGCAAGTACGCGTTGAACCCATACGCGGTGAAGGTCGAGCTCGTCCCGACGATAAACTTTGTCCTGCGCTGGATCAGCGGCCAGACCGAAGCCCACCATTACGACGAAGACCTGACCAGCATCGACCTGATCACGGCTGACGGCTATGAGCCGCGACTGCCGCTGTCTCTCGTCCTGCACATCGACTACCAGAAAGCGCCTTCGGTGGTGCAACGATTCGGTGACGTGAAGCGCCTCATCACCCAGACGCTCGATCCAATGCTGACCGCGTACTTCCGCGACGTCGCGCAGACTTCGCACATGCTCGACCTGCTGACGAAACGTGAAGAAATCCAGCGGCACGCGACCGAGGAACTCGGCGCTCGCTTCCAAAAATACGACATCAACGTCGTCGCCGTCCTGATCGGCCGCCCCGAATCGCGTGAGATCGCCTCCGGCCATGCCGACCCGATCGAAACGCTGTTCGATCAGCTCCGCATGCGTCGCCTGGCCGACGAACAACGCGCCACCTACGCGAAGCAACAGGAAGCCGCGCAGCAACAAGTCGCGCTGAACGAGGCGCAGGCGAAAGCCCAGCGCCAGACCGAGCTGACCCAAAGCGCGATCGCTGTCGAGATCGCCGCCAACCGCGGCCAGGCGGAGTTCGCCGAGGCCGAACAATTGGCGAAGAAACAGGTCACGCTCGCCGAAGGTGAAGCGCGCTCGAAAGAGTTGATCGGTAAAGGCGAATCCTCGCGGATCGCCCAGGTCGGTCTCGCCGAAGCCGCCGTGACGTTGCAAAAAGTCGGGGCCTACCGGGACCCGCGTCTCTACGCGCTCAACGTCTTCGCCGACCGCTTTTCCCAAAGCGTCCAACCTCTCGTCCCGAGCCGCCTCTTCATTAGTAGCGGCAACGGAAGCAAATCCGGCGAACCGCAGGGCAGCGGCAGTGTTCTCGAAACCCTGCTCAGCCTCATCCTGAGCGAAAAAGCCGGCATCAACATCCAAGAAAATGCTGCCGGTTCCAAACCGCTCGAGGACTTCATCCGCCAATTCACGAGTGGAAACGGCGAGGCGTCGAAGACGCCCGCGTCGGCGGAGAAAGCCACGACCGGTTCGCGCTGACCTATTGGAAGCTGTTCTCGCGCTCGTCCAATCCGAGCGCGAGCATCAAGGAGCGGCGCTTTCCAAACCGCCGGAGCTTTTCGGCTTTGGCATTTCGTGTGTCGAATTAGTCCTATTGGTCTGGGACCGTGCCGCTTCGAAATGATCCCAAGAATGTCGGCTTCGAGCTGAGTTGGATTACTTCCTCAGTTAGACCCTTCCCGTTTTCCAGATGTCCGAAAGGGAATGACAATTTTTATCCTAAAGGTCGAGTAGGGGACTTCGTCTACTTCGAACGAGGGTTCGGCGTTGCTAGTTGCGGTTATTTTGATGTCGTGCAAGTCGCAGACAAGTTTTGCGAAATGCAAGCCAGTTCCGGTACCGGGCTTTGCACGCTTTGCATGTTCCCCTCGGAACTTGTTATCAAAAACGCGTTCTGCTTCACCTGGTAAGAGAGCCGGGCCCACAGAAGAAACAACAACCTCTAAGTAATTGGTGCCACTCGTGTCGTACGTGTTGACGTAGCTCACGTCAATGACTTGATCCCTAGGCGAATACTTTATTGCGTTTTCTAATAGGATTACCGGCACGAGTTCCAGAACGAGAATCCCACGAAGGGAAAGCCGTGTGTCTCCAAATACCCGAATGGTCACGCCGGCGCGTTGCGCCAGCATGCTTAGACAATGTCTCGCCTTTTCAAATTTCGCGAAGATCGACACCGGTCGGCGGGGTTCAGTCGCAAAGACTTCGGGATTGACGTGGAAATCATACGCATCCAACCGAGTAGTGATTAGTGTGCTGGTCCCGAAAATCGATTGGATCTGGTACGCGATGTCGTGGGGCTTCTGGTCCATCTGCAGCTTACCAATAATATCCTCGGCTTGTGATTTGATTTGTAGGTTTAGCCGACGAATCTCGTGCATTGTCACAGAGACAAATTCTTGCGCTTCGATATCACTCAGCACTGTTACCGCAGGATTCTGAGCTGCAATATTGGCTCGATGCTCACGGACAAGAGCGATGAAGGCATCGAGGGGCAGCACCGGATTGAAATCCGTACCGATAATTTTTTTTGTACGCTTCCGATCGTAATATCCTTCAACTCGGACACCACAGATCACAATCCACTTGTCGCGCCAAAAAAATGGCATGGCTGTATATCCCACCGGGTCCATCAGTGGCCGTTCCTCTAAAGCCAACGATTGGAGGAATAATTCGTGCCGTCGCGCGAGGATAGTCTTGAAGTAGGTGGGGCACTTGATTAAGAAGCCGTCCCGCGGGGGAAAAGCCCCGCCACTTGAAGTCGGTAGGGGGAAAGCATCCAACGTCATCCACCGATCAATTTAAAAAGAACATTGCTGGCTATACCTAACAACACAGCCCTCGCGTCGTTCGGCAAGTCGATCAATTTTTGCTCGTTTTGAAACGGTCGGCGATTTTTCAATACGGCTCTGACGTAATCATCTTCCAGTTGTGTAAGACGCATCGGTGTGACGTGAGGCGAAATAACTTGTCGAGCCTTTCTCCACATTTCCGCAGGATCCACATAAACTTTTATTGCGGCGTCCAACGCTTCGACCCATTCTTGAGACTCTGAATCCTTACGCATGCTCGCATCACACAGGGCAAAGAAGCGGTTGTAGGATGCATCAAAGCGTTGGCCCGTATAGGCGATAAGGTACTTTGTCGGATAGCGCTTCCGGATCTCTGCAATAACGTGAGCGCCCTCGTAGGGCGATCGAAACGATCTGCCCACGCCTGCAATGTCACAGATGACTACGGGGTAGGTCTCGATGGCCGTTATATCGGTGATGTCGTTTTGAACGTTGATTTGAAAACCGTGCCGGCGCAATACTTCGGCATACTCAAACCCGTCGTCATCAATCGCTACGATCTTAACTTTTTCGCGCAAAGTGGCGATTGGAGGCCGAAGTTCGCCCTTAAGGTCGCTGATATCCTTCGGTCTGCCGATCAAATAATACATACTCGGAGTCTGATCGAAGCGACTTAGCTCGGCAGCGGGAAGCGCCGTGTTAGCTCGCGGACTTTGCCGCGGATTTGGTCGAGGCCGTTTTGGTCGTCGCGGTTTTGGAGGGCGTCGTTGATGAGGTCGGCGATATCGAGCATTTCTTCTTCGCGCATGCCGCGCGTGGTGACGGCGGGAGTGCCGACGCGGATGCCGCCGGGTTTGAAAATGGGATAGGTGTCGAAGGGAATGCCGTTTTTGTTTACGGTAATGCCGGCGCGATCGAGAACTTCCTGGGCGACTTTGCCGTTCAAATCTTTCGGGCGCAGATCGACGAGCATGAGGTGGTTGTCGGTGCCGCCAGAGGTGATGCGGTAGCCGTGTTTCGTTAGGCCGGCAGCGAGCGCTTTGGCGTTCACGACGACCTGGCGCTGATAATCGCGGAATCCGGGCTGGAGCGCTTCGTGGAAACAAACGGCTTTCGCGGCGATGACGTGCATGAGCGGGCCGCCCTGAACACCCGGGAAAACGGTGGCGTCGATCGCTTTCGCGTGTTCCGCGGTGCACATGGTGATGCCGCCACGCGGGCCGCGGAGACTTTTGTGGGTGGTCGTGGTGACGAACTGGGCGTGAGGGATCGGACTGGGATGCTGGCCGCCGGCGACGAGGCCGGAGATGTGCGCCATGTCGATGAACAAAAGCGCGCCGACGGAATCAGCGATCTGGCGAAGCCGCGGGAAATCTATGATGCGCGGATAAGCGGACGCGCCGGCTGTGATCATCGCGGGACGGACTTCTTCGGCTTGCTTCTGCAACGCGTCGTAATCGATCTGCTCGGTCTCAGCGCTGACGCCGTACTGCGAGACCTGGTAGAATTTGCCGGAGAAATTCGCGGGATGCCCGTGGGTGAGATGGCCGCCGTGGGCGAGATTCATGGCGAGGATTTTGTCGCCCGGTTTTAGAACGGAGAAATACACGGCCATGTTCGCTTGCGCGCCGCTGTGGGGCTGAACGTTGACGTGTTCGCAACCAAAGAGTTGTTTCGCGCGATCGATCGCGAGTTGCTCGGCAATGTCCACGTTTTCACAACCGCCGTACCAGCGTTTCTTCGGATAACCTTCCGCGTATTTGTTGGTGAGAACGCTGCCCTGCGCTTCCATCACCGCGCGGCTCGTGAAATTTTCGGATGCGATCAGCTCGATGTTTTCGCGCTGCCGCTTTTCCTCCGCCTGAATCGCGGCGAAAATTTCCGGATCGACTTTGCTCAGCGGTCCGCCGGTGGAACTGGATGAAGCGCCGAAGCCGGCCGTAATGTCGGGATCTGCCATGGTGAAAGATGAAGTGCCGCCGCCGCGCGATTTCGCGGGGACCGCGAGTTCGCTTTGTTCTACGAACGCGAGCACGTGCGGTAAAGCGTTTTTGATCGTCTCGGCGCAGACGGTGTAGACGTCGCGGCTGCATCCGATGGGGTCGGGCACATCGCGCCAGACGGTCATCCCGGGCTCTTCGAATTCTCGCAGGAGAAACGTCTTCTCGGCCGCTTGCGGGAAGAAGCTGTGGATCGTTTCGAGATGCGCGCCGGTCATTCCGAAAATGTGTGTCGCGCGATCGATGAGGGTGGCGGTGAGCGGCTGGCTGCGGAGGCCGCGAATGTCGACGCCTTCCTGTTCGCACACGTGGACTGCGTGGAGGCTTGGCGGTTGCCCACGAACGGCATGGACCCCGGCGGACGTGACTTCGATGTCTTTGCGGTTGCCGAGCAGACGACGAAAAAGGCCTTCTGCCATCGGGCTGCGGCAGATATTTCCTGTGCAGACGAAGAGGACGCTTTTCACGATTTCGAACCGGCGCCGTGCCGGCAGGGGAAAATAAGACCGAACGAAATCAAGTCAACGAATGGCGGTCGCGTCGATGTTGCGCTGGGGCAGATAAAGGAAGAGCGGGAGGCCGAGGGAAACGCCGACAAGCAAAGTGGCGATTATCGGCAACCAAAGAAGCGACATCGCCGAACGCCGGCCTTCCGCGAGGATGAAAACGAAGAGGACGACGGCGGAGACGATAACGTCGAGTCCGAAGAACGCGCCGATGCGAGTGGCGAACAATTCGTGACAGAGCAGCGGAACGTTCAAGCCATGTTCCATTATCCACGGCGCGAATTCCCAATACGGAAGCAGAGTTCCTACGACGCAGAGAGCGAGATAAGCGTGACGCAGTCGCATTGCGCTGTGAATTAAAGCGCAAGGAGCGGCGATTTGGAATCGGTGATTTCCGGGTAGGGATGGCGCGCTGCGCCGTCCGCGCAAGGTCAGTTCGCATTGAATACCCAATCGCGGACGCCGCAGCGCGGCGTCCCTACCAAAGGGAGCTTGAATTTTGCGGCGTCAAGTCGTGAAATGTGGCCATGAACGGGACCGCGCCGAGAATCGAGATCATCGCGCCGTTTCGCGCGGCCTACGAATGGATGAAGACGGTGTTGTTTCGTCCATTCGATGTCGCGAAGTGGCTGACGATCGCATTTGCCGCGTTCATCGGCGGAACCTTGGGCGGGAGCGGCGGAAACTTCGGCAGGCTCGGCCGGCTAGGCAATGGCGATTGGAAATATCACGCGACCCGAAGTGGAAACATCGATTGGAATGTCACGCCGTGGATCATCGCGTTGGTCATCGGGGTTGTCGTGATCGCGCTGATTTTTGCCGTAGTTTTGATGTGGGTCACGTCGCGGGGGCGATTCATCTTCACGGATTGCGTGGTGAAGAATCGCGGCGCGATTGGCGAGCCTTGGCGCGAATACCGGCGCGAGGGGAACAGCTATTTCCTGTTTTCCGTCCTCATTTTGTGCGGCACCTGCGTGATCTTCGCAATCGCCGGGCTGTTTATCTGGCTGTGCTTTTTCGCAGCGCGGGGCGACGACTCCAGTCCGGGAACAATTATCGGCATCATCGGCTTGGTCGTAATCGCGCTGATCTGGATTGCCTTCTCCCTGTTCTTTGGATTGGTCTCGACCTTTATGGTGCCAGTCATGTATCGTCGCCGCTGTCTGGCGCGCGAAGCTTTTGCCGATGTGGCGAAGCTCATCGGAAGCAATCCTGGTCCGTTTATTTTGTTCGTGCTTTTCAGCATCGCGCTCGGGATTGGCGTCGTTGTGATCGGCACGATGGTGGCGTGCTTGACCTGCTGCATTGGTGGATTGCCTTACGTCAGCACCGTGTTGCTGTTGCCGGCGTTCGTCTGGCTGGCTGCCTACAAACTTTTGTTCATCCGGCAATTCGGCGACGCGTATGACGTTTGGGCCGGTGTAGTCGTCCCGCCGCCACCGCCGCCGTCGTCGGAACCGCTCCCGCCTCCGCCTGCGCCGGCAATTTGATTACCAGGAAGCGGCCTTCGTTTTTGACGCAGGCACCTTGTCGTCCGACAAAGCTTCGAGACGGACGCGAGTGGAACCTTCGCGCAACATATCGAGCTGCTCGGCCGCCTCCTTACAGAGATCGATCACGGTGCCTCGCCGGTAGACTCCGCGATCAGTAATCCGGACGACGACGCTTTTTCCATTCCCGAGGTTGGTCACCCGCACTTTCGTGCCGAAAGGTAGATGGTTGTTGGCCGCGGTAAGCTCGTCCTTGCCGGCCCGCTGTTTCGTTCGCGAATTCCGCGGCACCTTGTACCAAGTCGCGAATCCTTCCATCTGCGGCTTCTTGGGCTCAGGCGCCTTCGTGTTCACCATTTGCGCCAGAGAATCGCCGGCCGCGCCTAACGACACGATGGCAAGGGCGAGGCAGACGCACTTGCGCCCGCCCCAATTATTTGGCGGTGAAGGCATATTTTCCTTCGTGGAGAACATCGCGGATTTTGCGCGCGAGCACCTGGGGTGTGAAGGGTTTCTGGAGAAGTTCGTAACGCGGATCGAGAGTGCCGTGATCACCGATCTCGTTGTCGGAATAACCGGAAACGTAAAGGACTTTCATGTCGGGCCGGAGCGCGGTGAGTTTGTGCGCCAGCTCGTGGCCATTCATGTGGGGCATGATGACGTCCGTCACGAGCAGGTGGATTTCATCATCGTGATCCTGCGCGAGATGGAGCGCTTCAACCCCATCGCGGGCACAAAGAACGTTATAGCCTTGATGCTCGAGCACTTCGCAAACGAGCTCGCGAACGATATCTTCGTCCTCGACCACGAGCACCGTCTCGAAATTATCGGATTTCTCCACCGGCTGGAGCGATGTCCGCGTGTAATCGACCGGGGCCGATTCGACCGGCAGATAAATCCGGAATCTACTGCCTTGGCCGAGTTCGCTCTCGACCGAAATGCCGCCGCCAGTTTGGCGCACGATTCCGTAAACCGTGGCGAGACCAAGGCCCGTGCCTTTTCCTGGCCCTTTCGTGGTGAAGAAGGGCTCGAAAATGTGGGACATCGTTTCCTCGTCCATGCCCGCTCCGGTATCGGTGACCGAAAGCATGACGTATTCGCCCGGCGAGAGGGACGCGGAAAGCTGCTGGGCCTCCTTCCGATCCAAAGTGACGTTTTCAGTGCGGATAACCAGCTTGCCGCCGCGCGGCATCGCGTCACGCGCGTTCACGCCGAGGTTCAACACGACCTGTTCCAGTTGGCTCGGGTCCGCTTTCACCCGGCCATTGTCCGCGTCGGGGTGCGATTGCAAATCGAACCGCTCGCCGATCACGCGCCGGAGCAATCGTTCCATCTCGACGACCAGCGAATTCAGATCGATCACCTTCGGCTGAAGGATTTGTTTGCGGCTGAAAGCGAGCAGTTGCCGGGTGAGTGCCGCCGCCTGTTCGCCGGCTTTGCGGATCAGCTCGGCGTTTTGTTTCGCGAGCGAATTGCTGCTGGTCCGCGTCGCGATCAATTCTGCGTAGCCAATGATCGCCGTGAGCAAGTTGTTGAAATCGTGGGCGACGCCGCCGGCCAGCCGTCCCACCGCTTCCATTTTTTGGGAATGCCGCAGCTCCTCTTCGCTTTTCCGAAGCGCTTCTTCCGTCACGCGGCGTTCTTCCATTTCGCGGACGAGATTGTCACGCTGCTCAAAAAACTTCCGCGTCGTGCGCGCGAGCTCGCCGAACTCGGAATGGTTCCAGCACAATTGTTCGATCGGTTTCGGGTCGTTCCGCTTCAACGTATCCATGATGTTGCGGAGCGGCCGGCTCACCCAGTGGACCATCGCGAGGTGAATTAAGAGGAGAAGCACCAGCGCAAAGGCGAAGACCAGGAGGATCAAACGCTCGTTTAGATGATTGAGCTGTTCGACTGAAGGAATCTCGTAGCGGACGATGAGTTCGGCCAGCGGTGCGCCGTCCCACGCTGGTAATGTTCGCGAGAAAACAATAACCCCTTTCTCCGGGTCGCTCCGAATCTTGTGAACCCGCTCGTTTGGGGCGACAAGGCTGATTTTTGTTCCCGAAAACGTAGACATTTCCCCAAGCTCTGGTGTGTTCCAACGCCGGCCCACAAAGAAAAAGCCTTTCTGCGGACCTTGGCGGTCGTAATCGTTCGAGCCGTGGACGGTTGCGCCGCGGAGCTCCATCACTTCGTCATCAATCTTAATAAAGAAGTGGGTGGCGGGACTCTTGGCGAAAAGCCGTTCGAACGCCTCGCGGGGCAGGGGAAGAGGAGCGGGGGGAGCTGCGTTCTCCGGCGCCTTCGCGGAGTAGACCAGACTGGCGTCGGGACGATAGATCCAGGCCGCGTACGCTTTGTATCCGAGCAGGGTGGCGGCGTTGACATTTTTATCGAACCAGCCCGTGTCGCCTTTCGCGATCGCCGTCACCATGTCATCCCAGGTCGTGTCGTATTCAGCCAGGGTTTCCAGCGGTTCGCCGTCCTGTTTCAGAAACTGATCGAACGCTTCGTTGCGCTCATTGAACCGCTCCTCGGTGATGCGCCGAAACTTCTTCTGGTCGAATGCCCGGACGCCCCAGAGACCGGCCATAAAGACCGTCACGACGACCAGAAGCAAAACCGTGATCTTGGTTTGGACTTTCATTTCAATCTACAACATCACAGCTGCCTCCTTCCAGGACGGGGGGTGCGGGTTGCGCAAGCCCGTATCAGACGGTTCTTCCATCTATTTATTCGCGGATGCGCGCCTCCTTAATGGCAACTATTTTCACTCCGTCGCCGTTTCCTCGAAGGGTCCACCAATTCTTGGTTCGGCCGGTGGCCTTGTTCTTGGTCGACCGGGCGTTGCTGCGAAGGTCAAAGGCGATGGTGAATTCGACGTTCGTTTCGCCCTCGCTGTCTGAGGCGAAAAAAGCCACGGGGCCGAGCAGGGTGTATTTGCGTTCCGGCCAGCGTTTGATGTAGTTGCTCGTGTCTTTGGTCACGAAATCTTGCGAGACAGTGCCGTGATCGAAATAGCGCACGGGAAACGCGTAATAATTTATCTGCTTCGCTACATCGGCCGTTTCCCCGTCGCGCAGATAATCCTGGACGAACTTCGTGACTTGGTCGGGCGTGAGATCCTGACCCGCAGCCGGCGATTCAGCGGGCGGCGCGGGAATCGGGGTCAGGTCCGGTTTGTCTTCCGCCTCTCGTTGCAAAGCGAGCCGCTGCGATTCCGGCAAGGCGCTCTCCGTATCGCTCTTGAGAACCGGCATATCGGGCAGCGGCGCGGTGGCCGCGACGGTTGCGGCTTGAATGTGCAGAGACGTCGCCGTGTCCGAATCGACTGTCCCAGTGACAGCGAAACCTTTCCGCGCCTGATAGCGTTTCAGCGCCTCGGCCAGAACGGCGGTGTTCTGCCCGTCGATATTGCCAAAATAGAGGTTCCGCTTGCGAAGTTCCTCCTGGACTTGGCGCACCGTTTCGTCCGCGCGGGCAATCGCTGAAAGCGACAGACCTACGGCAATCAAAATGGTGAGGAGGCGAGGCATCTCACCTATGAAATCGTATGGAATTTATAGTTCGGTTGCCTGCCAGAACTTCCGGAAGGCCCCCGGCCAGCTCCGATCGATGACCTGTTGCCGCGCTTCCCGACCCATTTGGGCCCGCAAACTGGAATCGTTGCTGATCTTTTCGATAGCACGGGCGAAATCGTCCGCGTCATGCGCCTTGGTCACAAAACCGGTCCGGCCGTCGGCCACCAATTCCTTCGGGCCGCCTAAATCGGACACGATGACCGGCAATCCGGACGCTTGCGCTTCGAGGACCACGTTGCCGAACGTGTCGGTCGTGCTGGGAAAAACGAAGACGTCGGCGGAAGCATAAGCGCGCGCCAGTTTCTCGCCTTTGAGGTAACCGAGAAAGACGGCGTCCGGCAGCGCCTCCGCCAGCGCTTCCGCGTATGGGCCGTCTCCGACGAGATACAGTTTCACCGGATGACCGGCGTCGCGGACTTTTTTGTACGCGGTTGCGAGCACATCGAGATCTTTTTCGCGCGAAATGCGGCCGACGTAGAGCAATCGCACCTCTTTGCCGTTCACGCCCGAGCCAGGCCAGAACGTCACGTCGCGCCGGGTCGGGGTGAAGAGATCGGTATCCAAGCCGCGCGGCAGGATCTTCAATTTCTCCGACGCAAAGCCGCGATCGATCCAGCATTTGCGGTAATGCTCGGAATTGACGAAGACGGTGTCGACCTGCCCATAGAGCCAATGCATGTAGCTCCAGGCCAGGCTTTCGAGGAAACGGTCGTCGGTCAGGATGCGCACGTATTCGGGAATATCGGTGTGATAGATGCCGCTCGTTTGCAGGTTCAACATCTTGGCCGCGAGCAGCCCGACCAGCCCCATCGGCCCCGGCGTGCTGATGATGATCTCCGTGAATTGCTCGCGCTGAATGTAATCGAGGATCTGCATGATCGGCGGGAAACTGAGCCGTTGCAGCTCGTACTCCGGCAACTCGAATTCGCCGATCGGCCGGAAATTCTGGATGGGAATTTCGTCGACTTCGAGCCGGCGCCGTGACGTCATCACGATCAATTTTTCTCCCGCCGCCACGCCGGCCGCTGTCATTTTGCGGATCGTGTTCGCGACGCCGTTCACGTCATCGAGCGTGTCGGTAAACCAGGCGCGCTTCCGATTTTGCAAGACTGGCGGAATCCCGCCCGTCATTTTCGAAAAAACATCGCGCAACCATCGGCGCGACGGCGCCTGACTGTGGAACGCGTAAATGTAAGGCGTGAGCAGGATGATAATCGGCGCGATCCCGCTCAAGGCCTGCATGCTTTCGATCAGGTTTCCTTTGCGGATTTGCTGGACGAATTTTTCGAAGAGCCGAAACGCGAGCTGCTCGCAGACGAGGTTCGCCATCAGGAAGGTGCGGCGCTCCGGTTCTTCTACGCCTTTCATCTCGCGCGCCAGACGCGCTTTGACTTTCGGATGGGCGAAATATTTGGAGAGCCCTTTCCAGAGCGAAACATTTCGCGGTTTCGCCAGCTCGAAGATTTTTCCAGACATCACTCCGTGCGCGATGAAGGTCGCCTTTTCCCGGAGCGTGAATTCAGTCGGGTCGCGCCCTTCCATGAAGCGCGAAAACATTGTTTCGAGCAGCGGCGCCGTCGGTCCCAGGTTTTCCGTGAACCGGTCGCGGATGAAACAGGAGACGGTGTTGTAAAAGCCGTGCGACAACGCGAGCGGCGTGCCGCCTTCGCCGCGCGCCTCACATTTCCCATCGCGAACGTGCCCTAGAAATTCCGCTGCCGTCCGCGCTTTCGGCGTTTCCGTGAACGCGCCCGCTACGAATTGCCCGCCGTGATCGTCCGAACCGCCGGTGAAAATTTTCCGCCACGGCTCCGGATGCGTCGGTTGCAGATTGTGGCGGTTCCCCAGCTCTTCGATTTTTTCCGGGGTGAGGCCGGCTAGAAGTTCGCGCGCCAGCACGCTCAGCAATGCGTCGCGCAAACCGTTGATACCCTCGAAATGTTTGAAGAGCAGGATCAATCGCTCCAGGTGCGACGCGTCCAGCTTGCCGTTGATGCTGTAAAGCGGATGCGCGACCGAGTGCGCAATCGTTTGTCGCTGCAGATAACTTTGCAGTTCGAAAATGTTGTCGCGCAATCCTACGATCTCCGCGTGCTGCGCCTCCGTGATTCCCCAAACGAGGACGTGAATCTTGCAGGGGTCCTGGGGAAAGTAGGTCGTCACTTCTTCGCTGATGAACGTCCCCGGCAGAGCGGCGATCTCGAGATTTCCATCGATCGTGTCGTGGTCGGTGACGGTAACGAAATCCATCCCGCGTTCGCGGAGCAGGCGATGGAGCTCGCGCGGGTCGCTGTAGCTATCCGGAAAATCGAACCGACGGAAAAGCCATTCTTCCGAGCGCGCGCTGAAACGCGAATGAACGTGAAGGTCGCAGCGGCTCATAACCATTCGTTAGGTCGGCCGACCGGCGCGTCTTTCCGCGATCCAGTCGCGGTAAGTCGTGGCGTTTCGGTTTTCGCGCAACTGCTCCGTCAGTCGCAAAACCTGCCGCCAGATTTCCGGATGATCGCGATCGGGCGGATGAATGCTGACGCGGGCGAGCGGCGCTTCGGCCAGTCGGCGCACGAGGAGATTGTTCCAGGCGAGACTCGTGGTTCGGCGCCAGCCGCTGCGGACGCTGTAGGCCAGGGTCCGCGCCGGATAATTTTCGCCAGAACGCAGGTCGCGAATGCCGGTTAACCGGGTCGTGTACTCCAAGTCCGCGTCTGCTGCTGCGCGTTCTCCCGGTGCCCCGAGCAGCCAGGCCGGCGCGATGAACCCGCGCGGCGTCAGGCCAGCCGCGGTGAATTCCTGACGGGCCTTGGTGATTCGGCGAAAAGCTTCATCGTAATCGAGATCGTAGAATTCGCCTTCGCCCTTCGTGTAAAAACGAGTGAACAATTTTTCTGAAACGCTTTCGCCGTTCCGCCGCGGTCGTTCGTGAAAATATCCGTGGATCACGATCTCGTGCCCTTTTGTTTCCAAATCCTGAAGCCAGCGAACGAAGCCGCGGTCTTCGGTGGAGCAACCCGCACGATGATAATTTGGCACGACGAGAAGCGAACAAACCGCGATGCCGCGATGAGCCAGGTCCGAGATGATGTCCTGAACGCGCGCCTGGGTGGCCGGCGCGACATCGTGGATTGAAACGACTAGCGCCGCGCGCTCCGCTTCCGCCGAGAGCGCGAAGAGGGACGGCAACGACGTCGCACTGGCTCCGGTCACGCCGGAATTTTCGGTCTCAACCCGGATGCAAACAAGCCTAATCGCTTCTCTTGCTCATCCGCACGATTTCGTCGAACTGCGCCTTGGTTACTGGCTGGACTGACAGCCGCGATAGGCGCAGCAGCGCCATCTCTTTCAGCTTCGAATTGCGTTTGATCTCCTCGAGCGAGACCGGACGCGATAACGCTTTCTCGGGCGCAAGATCGACCGCGCTCCAGTCGCCTTCTTTGGCCGTCGGATCGGGATAGGCTTCGCGCACGACGTTCGCAATTCCCTGGACAGCCTTGTCCGTGACGCTGTGATAGAAAAAGACCGAGTCGCTTTTGCGCATCGCCCGCAAATTATTTCGCGCCGTGAAATTCCGCACACCGGTCCACGCCGTCTTCCCGTCGCGGACGAAGTCTGTCCACGAATAAGAGGACGGTTCCTGTTTCACGAGCCAGAATTGTTTCACGACGCGATTAGTAGCAGCAGCGCCGATTCGAGAACAAGCATCAAGGAGCGGCGGTCTCCAGTCCGCCGTTGGTTTGTGGCGGTCTTCGACCGCAACAGTTAAGGGGCGGTTTGGAAAGCGCCCTTCCCTGGCGCCGACAATTCGACAAGGCGCTCGCTTTGTTTCACACTCGGCAAATGGCCCGCGGCGCGTTCATCACATTCGAAGGCTCGGAAGGCTGCGGAAAATCGACGCAGGTTAAACGGCTCGCCGCGCGTTTCGAGAAAGCCGGTCTGCGCACCCTCGTCACCCGCGAGCCGGGCGGCACCGCGATCGGCGAAAAGATCCGCGACCTTCTTCAGTTTGCGCCCGAAAGCTTCGCCATGGTGCCGGAAACCGAAGTCCTGCTTTTCGAAGCGAGCCGTGCTCAGCTCGTCCGCGAAACGATCCAGCCGGCGCTCGACCAGGGCACCGTCGTGATCTCCGATCGATTCTTCGATTCCACGACAGTTTACCAGGGCGTCGCCCGCAAACTCTCTCCCGACATCGTCAGGACTCTGAACGCCTTCGCCGTAGGCGAAACCCGTCCCGATCTCACGTTCATCCTCGACATCGACGTTGAAACCGCGCGCAACCGGATGCTGCGTCGGGTTCGTCCCGTAGCTGTGAAGGATCGGATGGAAGAAGAACCGGTCGAATTCTACGAGCGCGTTTGCCAGGGTTACCGCGAACTCGCGAAGCGCGAGCCTAATCGCTTCATCGTGATCGACGCCGTGCAATCGCCCGATGCGATCGAGAACCAGATCTGGAACTCGGTCCAATCGAAATTCGAGATTCGAAAATCGAAAATCTAACGATGGCTTTCACTCGCATTGGCGCATTCGAATACCTGAGTCGAGCCCACGAACGCGGCCGGCTCGGGCACGCCTACCTGATTTCCGGGCCGCCGGGGAGCGGCAAACGCGGGCTCGCCTGCGATCTTTCAAATCTGGTCGCGTCCGCGAAATCGGACGACGTTTTTTCGTCGCCACCGCCGGGCGTTTTCCTTGCCGAGCCGGAATCGAAATCCCGCCGGATCGTGATCGATCAGGTCCGCGCCCTCGAGCATGCGCTCCAAATGCGAAGCAGCAACGGCCACCGAAAAGTGGCGATCATCTCCGACGCGGACCGCCTTCAGCCGCAGGCGGCGAATGCGTTTCTCAAGACGCTCGAGGAACCGCCTAACGACTCGTTACTCATTCTGCTTAGCTCGATGCCCGAAGTTTTGCCGGACACGATCCTGTCGCGTTGTGTGTCGGTGCCGCTCGCGGCTGAGGAAGAGCGAACGCTTTCCAGCGAAGAAGCGGAATTCATCCGGTTGCTGGGCGAGGCGGCCAGCTCGAAGGGGCAGGGGATTCAGCCGGCTTACCAGCTTGCGCGCGGATTTCATCGTTTGCTCGGGCAAATGCGCGAAGCAATCCAGGACGAAAACGCGGCCGCCTTGAAGCGCGACGAGGGTCGGTATCGCAACACGACCGACGGCGCCTGGCTGGACGAGCGGGAAGATTACTACAAGGCGCTCACCGAAAGTCAGTATGTGCGTCAGCGCGCTCGCCTGGTGGAAATTCTTTTTCTTTGGTGGTCGGACGTTCTTCGCGCGAATACCGGGATCGCGCGACGCGAGCTGCCAAAGGCGAACAAGCAAACTGAAGCCCTGGCGGCGCAGCTGAAAACCCCGGACATCCTGCGACGGATTCGACGACTCGAGGAAATGCGTGACCACCTGGGGCGAAACATTCAGGAAGCGCTGGCCGTAGAGGTCGCGTTCTTGAGCGTGTTTACCTTCTGAGTTGGTGCTAGCGTCGCGGTCTATGAGATTCGAGAACCAGGTCGCGGTTGTTACGGGGGCCGGCCGCGGGATCGGCCACGCGATCGCTCTCCGTCTCGCGAAAGAAGGTGCGCGTGTCGCTTCCGTCAGCCGGACCGAAGCGAATGCGCAGAAAACCGCCGACGAAATCAACTCGACCCGTGCCGACGCGGCCAGAGCTTACGCCGTCGATGTGGCGGACCAGGCCGCCGTCCAAAAAGCAGCTGCCGAAATTTTCGAAGCGTTTGGTCGCGTCGACATCCTCGTGAACAATGCGGGCGTGACTCGCGACGGATTGAGCATGCGCCTGTCGATGGACGATTGGGACACCGTCCTGAACACGAACCTGAAAGGCGCTTTTAATTTCACGCAGGCCGTGATGCGTCCGATGATCAAGCAGCGCAGCGGCCGGATCATCAACATCAGCTCGATTTCCGGATTAACCGGCAACGCCGGCCAGGCCAACTACGCCGCGAGCAAAGCCGGGTTGATCGGTCTGACGAAAACGCTCGCGCGCGAGCTCGCCAGCCGCGGCATTACTGTGAATGCCGTCGCCCCCGGATTAATCGAGACCGACATGACGACGGTGCTGTCCGACGAAGTGCGGCAGGCCATCCTGCAAAAAATTCCACTCGGAAAACTCGGCGAGCCTGACGACATCGCCGGCGCTGTCGCCTATCTCGCGTCGCCCGAAGCGAAGTACATCACGGGGCAAGTCTTGACGGTTGATGGCGGGATGGTGATGTAGGTTTCGAGCGTGTCATCCCGAGCCGCGTCGACGGCGAGGGACCTCACAGTTGCCAAATTTTCATCACGCAAGCGATGCGCCGGGTTCGATCTGACGTAGCCGCTCGGGATTTCGCGTTAGCGATTGATCGCTTGGGAGGTCCCTCGGCGCGCTTCGCCAGCCTCGGGATGACCTGCTTGGTTTGCGCGTTTTCCAATCCCGTTTCATGGTGAACGCATGGCGACAGAGAAAGCGACATTCGGCGCGGGTTGTTTCTGGGGCGTAGAAGCGACCTTCCGCGCGGTGCCTGGAGTTAAAGAGGCGATCGTCGGTTACGCCGGCGGCAAGACCGACAATCCGACTTACGAAGATGTTTGCAGCCACACCACCGGCCACGCGGAGGTCGTCGAAGTGGAATTCGATCCGGCAACTGTCAGTTACGATCAGCTTCTCGACATCTTCTGGGCAAACCACAACCCGACTACGCTCAACCGCCAGGGCCCCGACATCGGCGATCAATATCGCTCCGTGATTTTTTATCATTCCCCGGAGCAACAGGCCGCAGCCGAAGCGTCGAAAGGCCGTTTGGAAAAAAGCGGCCGGTTCAAAAAGCCGATCGTGACCTTCATTGAACCGGCGCCGCCGTTCTATCGCGCGGAGGATTACCACCAGCGGTATCTCGAGAAGCGCGGCCTCTCGCATTGCGCCATTTAGCGCGCGGCTCGCCATGAAGCGCGACGTCGTTCGTTCCCAGAATTTCGTTCACGATGCGGCCGAGTTTATTTTGCAACAGGCCCGCGTCGCGTTGGCGGAACGCGATCAATTTCGGATCGCGCTTTCCGGCGGGAACACGCCCCGCCCGGTTTACACCGAGTTTGCCCGGATCGCGCGCGATCTTCCGTGGGACCTCGTCCATTTCACTTTCGGCGACGAGCGCTGTGTGCCACCCGACGATCCGCAAAGCAATTTCCGAATGGCCCGCGAATCCCTTTTCGTTCCAGGCGCCGTGCCGGAAAAATCGATCGCTCGCATGCGCGGCGAAATCGATCCGCAAATCGCGGCGCAGGAATATCAGGACGGCCTTGACGTTCTCGCGACCCAGCGCGGCGAAATGATCTACAGGCATGACTTGATTCTGCTCGGGGTGGGCGACGACGGCCATACCGCATCATTGTTTCCGGAAACCGCGGCGCTCGAAGAAAAAGCGCGCAAAGTGGTGGCGAATTTCGTGCCGAAAGTTGACTCCTGGCGGATCACGTTCACTTACCCGCTTATCAATCAGGCCCGGCATATTTGTTTTCTCGCGAACGCGAACAAGAACCCGGCGCTCCTCGACAAGATCCTGGCAGGCGATCAACAATTCCCCGCCGCGCGAGTCGCGCCTGTAAATGGGGAACTCACCTGGATCCTCGCGGAATCTTAATTGGCCATGCGCAAAATTATCGTCACCGGTTCTGCCGGATTAATCGGATCAGAAAGCGTGCGGCACTTCGCCGCCGAAGGTTATCGCGTCATCGGAATCGATAACGACATGCGGAGCCAGTTTTTTGGCGCGGAGGCTTCCACGAAAAAAACTCGAGACGAGCTTCGTGAGACGGTCCGCGACTATGAGCACCACGACGTCGATATTCGGGATGCCGGGAAAGTGCTGGGACTCTTCAAGGATCAGGGAAGCGAAATTGCCGCGGTCATTCATACGGCCGCGCAACCGTCGCATGATTGGGCGGCGCGTGATCCGCAAACCGACTTCACGGTGAACGCGAACGGCACCCTGAATCTTCTCGAAGCGGCGCGCGCTTGCTGTCCGGAGGCGCCGTTCGTTTTCACGTCGACGAACAAAGTTTACGGCGACACGCCGAATCGTTTGCCGCTTCGCGAGCTGCCGCTCCGCTGGGAAATTGCCGATGGCCACGAATACGAGCCGGGCATTTCCGAAACGATGAGCATCGATTACACGAAGCATTCTCTCTTCGGTGCATCGAAAGCGGCGGCCGATCTTCTCGTCCAGGAATACGGCCGCTACTTCAACATGCCCACGGTTTGTTTTCGCGGCGGTTGCCTCACCGGTCCCGCGCACGCCGGCGCTGAGCTGCACGGGTTTCTCTCCTACCTCATGATCTGCACGGTGACCGGGAAACCGTACCGCGTCTTCGGTTACAACGGGAAACAAGTGCGCGACAACATTCACAGCGCAGATCTGGTGGACGCGTTCGCCGCCTTCATCCGCGCGCCGCGAGTCGCCGAAGTCTACAACATCGGCGGCAGCCGCCACAGCAATTGCTCGATGCTGGAGGCGATCAACCTTTGCGAGGAGATCAGCGGTCGGCGTTTAACCTGGAAATACGAAGAAGCCAATCGGATCGGCGACCACATCTGGTGGATCAGCGACGTCCGCAAATTCCAGGCGCATTATCCGGAATGGAAATTCCGTTACGGTCTGCGCGAGATCATGGAAGAAATCCATCGCGCGCTCACGGCAAAGTTGTAGCGACGGCGGTCTGTCGCCGTCCGAACGCGTTTCTCTAAGCGGCGCGTCTTTACGCCGACCCGTAACGCAGCCGCTTGCGGCGAGGCCGGGCTTTTCAAAGCGGCGTCGCTACAGCAACTGGTCTCGCGAAACGCGTCTTAGTACTCTTCGCCCGCGTCTTCTTTTGAAGTCGGCGCCACGCGATCCTGGATCCCGTAGACGTGAAACATGCAGGCGAACCAGTAGATCGGAATCAGAAACAACCCGAAGCCAGCTGTCGCGGTCGCCGCGAGGGCACCCCCGAGCAGCGCTCCGATCGCGCCCATAAAAAAGAGCAGCCCAATAAATTTGTAACCCTTATAAACATGACCCAGGCCCGGGATCACACTCAACATCACGGCAACCGCGTCGCTTGCTTTGCCCTCGGCCGTTTCGGTATCGACCCGGACCCAATCGCAGCGATCGCAGTGGTCGGCGTCTTTTGGCAGAACGTGGCCGCAAAGCGGACAAGCCATCGTGTCGGCGGTAACCGGCGGTTCTAAAGTCGGCGCATCAGTATATTCCACAGTTCCTCCTGGTTGAGTTCGCACCGCGAAGCTTAACCGTCCCAACGCGGAAACACTTCGTCAAGCCTTCTCGCCAAAACGAAATCGTTCGCGGACTCTTCGCCGGGCACGTGGGAAGTAAACCGGATGGTTTACGGACGCGCTTGCATCGTGAGCCGGTAATGTCCGTCACTTCGCGCTGACGTTCGCCCGGTAGTTTCGTAATGACTGAAACCCGCGGTAGCAAGCAATCCTTTTAGGGCCAATTCGTTCGGGAACCACCAATTAGTGGAGTCATTATTAACTTCCGCGCCCGGCGTGAATCTGAGCATCGCACGATCTTCGTAACCGAAAACCTCAATTGCCTCTGTCTCGACCACTGCCAACTCGTTCGTGAGCTGGCGAAGCCGACGCAACGCCGTCAGCGGCTCTTGGAGATGATAAAGCACTCCGAGGAACAACACGATGTCGAACGAGCCGATAGATGACACATCGGTTTCCATGAAGTTCGCGACGACAGGCTCGACCTTGCTTCGGAACGCTTCATGGGCACGCTTGAATCCCCGTTGTCCCGGCAAGGTATCAATCTCCCAGAACGGACACGCCGGACCCCAGGGAGCTGCAGGCCGGCCCGCAGCTTTACATTCTTCGACGTACACAGCGTATTTTGCGCCTTCCGAGAAATCCAATGCCCAAACGAACTGATCCAGCGCCACCACTCGCGCCGCCCCATGCTTTTCAGCTTCGAAAGAAAACCAGCCGTCCCACGCTCCAATGTCGAGTAATGTTTTCCCGGTCAGATCAGGCAGCGCCATGCGTTCCCATTCGGTCTTGAGATAGCTCAGGGTTTTTTCGCCGGGCGTAATTGTTCCGTCAGGCAGCTCGATGGAATGCCACCACCAAATCTTGTCCTGATCGAGTGACATCGCTGACAATCCTAGGCGGCGGACTCGTGGTTGTCACCCCAGGCATCCTTGTTCCGAAGCCCCAGCTTCGGACCAGCCATGTTTCCCGAAGCTGTGCTCCGCCTCGGCTTGGGCCGATAAGACAACCGTTAAGATCTTACAATTCATCCGTCTTTCTTCGCGTGCAATCCGTCGCCGCCTTATTCAAAATGCCGCGCGTGGCCAGCCTCACCCAAATCGTTTCCTATGCGGACGAGCACCTGCGCATCCGCGAAATAGCAGACTGGGAAAACGCGTTGAATGGCCTGCAGGTTGAGAACTCCGGCGCGGTTACGAAGATCGGCGCCGCGGTGGACGCTTCCATGCGTACGATCGAACTCGCGATCGAGAATGGCGTGAATTTGCTCATCGTCCATCACGGACTCTTCTGGCCCGGACTTCAACCCATCAGCGGCGGGCGCCGGAGGATGTTCGAACAGATTTTCCGGAACGATCTCGCCATCTACAGCGCCCATCTGCCGCTCGATGTTCATTCTGTTCTTGGGAATAACGCCCAGCTCGCCGCGTCGTTAGGTTTCGAAAACACGGAGCCGTTCTTTGAAGCGAAGGGTCAACTCGTCGGCCTCAGGGCGGAGACGAAAATGTCGCGGGAAGAACTCGCGGCAAAACTGGAGAAGTCGTTAGGCGGTCCGGTAAAAATGTTTGCGTGGGGGCCGGCCGAAACAAAATCGATTGGGCTCGTAACCGGCGGCGCGGGCTCCGAAATTTACGCCGTGGCGCGCGATGGCATCGACACGTTTATCACGGGCGAAGCGCCGCATTGGGCGGCGGTGGCGGCGCAAGAGCTCGGCCTGAACCTTTTGCTCGGCGGGCATTACGCGACAGAAACGTTCGGCGTAAAAGCGTTCGCTGCGCATCTCTCCGAACGGTTCGACCTGCCGTGGGAATTCATCGATTCGCCGACTGGGTTATGAGCTCGGACCAAACCGTAGGTTGTATCGCGCTCCTGGCGATGTTTGTCCCGTTGATCTTGCTGATCATCGGCATGGTTCAGCTGCACAAACTCAAGTCGGCCGTGCGGCATCTCGTTCAGCGCGTCGGCGCCCTGGAAACCCCGGGCTTGGTTGCGGAGCCGGAGGTATCGGTTCCCGAAACGAAAGCTGCTGTTCCCGACATTCCGCCGCCGGTTCCGAAAGCCGCGCCTACGACAACGCTCGCAGCACCGATTCCCACGGTTGCTCCGCCCCCTCCACCAAAACCCGCCGCGCCACCACCACCGACTGCTCTTCCTGTGCCGCCGCCCATTCCACCGAAGCCATTCGATTGGGAAGCGTTCTTCGGAGTGAAGCTCTTCGCCTGGATCGGTGGGTTTGTGCTCTTCCTCGGAATCGTCTTTCTCGTCAAATATTCGTTCGACAACAATCTCATCACGCCCGCGATGCGCGTCGCCATCGGCACTGTCGTCGGCATTGTCCTCATCGCGACCGGGTGGTTCACCGCCACGCGCAACTATCGCGTCTCCGGCCAAAGCCTTTGCGCGACCGGCGTGCTCGTTCTCTACGGCAACATTTTCGCCGCCCATGTTTTCTATCGGCTGATCGCGCTCGGGCCCGCTTTTGCTTCAATGGCGGTTGTCACCGCCGTCGCATTCTTCCTCGCCGTTCGCATGAACGCGCAGGTCATCGTCATCCTGGGGCTGCTCGGCGGTTTCCTTACGCCGGTGCTGTTGTCGACTGGCGTCGATAATCCGACGGCGCTTTTTGGTTACATCGCCGTCCTCAACATCGGCGTTGCCGCGGTCGCGTTGCGGAAACGCTGGGATTACCTCGTCCTGCTCGCCGCGGCCGGCACCATCATCATGGAATTCGCGTGGGCCGATAGGTTTTTTGTGATCCAAAAGCGGAGCATCGCTTTCGCGATCTTCATCGGATTCGAAGCGCAATTTCTCGCGATCTATGCTTGGGCGCGCCGGCTCCATCCTCCCGCGAAATGGACGGGGCGGGCCGCTGTTGCTCTCGCCCTCGCGGCCCTAGCCTGGGGATTCTGTCTCTTGAGTTATCGGGCCCTGGGCTTCCGCCCCTCGTTTCTTTTCACTTACATTTTTCTCGCCGAAGCCGGTCTGCTGGGTCTTGCGTTGCTTTACTCGAGACCGGCGCTCCTCGTGCCGCTCGCCGGGGGAATCGTTTTCGTTTTTCTCTCGATCTGGAGCGAGAACTATCTGGCCGCCGCCACGCTTTGGTGGGCGCTTGGCGGTTACGTCGTCTTCTCGATTCTTCATGCCGGGTTCGCCGTCTGGCCGCGAATGACGGTAGGCGAACCAGGAAAAGCGCCCGTGCTGAATTTCGTGCCGCTGCTGCCGCTCGTCCTGATCTGGAGCTGCGTCGCGAAAAACGAAACCTCATTCGCGGTTTGGCTCTGCCTGCTGGTTCTCGATTTCGTCGTGCTTGGCGTCGCCCTCATTCGCCGCTCTGCGCTCGCTATCGCACTCGGGGTCGTTCTCACGTTTTTCTCCGCGCTTCTCTGGATTTCAATCGGACCTGCGGAAATCGATCTTGGCCGCTTCCTCATTGTCGCCGCCGGATCGGGCACTTTGTTTTTCTCGATCTCGCTTTTCACCGCCAAACGTTTTTTCCCGGATTCGCCGCATGTGCGTCGCAACATTCCCGCGCTCGCCGCCTCCCTCCCGTTTGTCTTGATCATGCTTGCGATGACCAGATTGCCGGCTGCCAACCCTACGCCGTACTTCATCACGACGTTTGTTCTTTGCGTCCTCTTGCTCGGCCTCGCCGTCATCGCCCGCACGAGTTGGATCGCGCTGATCGCGCTAGTTTTCGGCTCGCTCGTTCAATCTCAATGGCAGGGTTCCCCGCATTTCAATGTTGGTTTTGCGACGCTTGCTCTCGGTTGGCAGACCGCGTTTTTCCTCATCTTCTTCGCGTTTCCTTTTTTCACCTCCGAAGAACGGAAAGCGTTGCCGTGGTCGATCGGCGCACTGGCCGGTCCGCTCCAGTTCGCACTCATTTACGACACCATCACAAAGGCGTTTCCTGCGTTGCGAAACGGCTTCGCGCCCGCGGTCTTCGTGGCTCCTTATGCCATCGCCGTTTGGTTTCTCGTCCGGAAGCGCCAAGCGGATCCCGCTGCCGGAGATGCGCGCCTCGCGTGGCAAGGCGCCGCCGCGCTCTTCTTCATTACGCTCATCTTCCCGATCCAATTCGATCGCGAATGGATCACGCTTGGTTGGGCGCTCGAAGGTCTCGCGCTGATCTGGCTCTTTCGCATCGTGCCGAACCGCGGCCTGCGTTATGTCGGCGTCGGTCTGCTTTGTCTCGCCTTCGTCCGGCTCGCCTTGAACCCGGCTGTGCTCGAATACCATCGCCGCACCGCTACCCCGATCTGGAACTGGTACTTCTACGCTTACGGCATTACGATCCTCTGCCTCTTCATCGCCGGCTGGCTGTTTCGCCCGCCCCGCGCCACAACATTTGAGCGCACGTCGCCGACCCTCCTCTACTCGTTAGGCGCGCTCCTCACCTTTCTCCTCCTCAACATCGAGATCGCCGATTATTTCTCGGTTGGCCCGACGCTGACCTTCTCTTTCACCGGCAATTTCGCCCGCGATATGACTTACTCGATCGCCTGGGCGCTTTACGCCTTCGCGCTCCTCCTCATCGGCATGAAAAAGCACACCCGCTGGGTCCGCTACTCCGGCGTCGCGCTGCTCGTGGTCACGCTCGTCAAACTTTTCCTCCACGATCTGAGCAGCCTGAGCCAGCTCTATCGCATCGGCGCTTTCATCGGCGTCGCCGTCATCCTGATTGTCGCTTCCTTCGTTTATCAACGTTTCCTTGTGCCCAAAGCGGAGAAGTCGCCTCTTCTGTAGCCGTCGCCCTGTGGGCGACGCGAGAGTTGTCGTCGCCGCGACTCCCCCGGCGTCGCCCACAGGGCGACGGC
>DATBCW010000067.1:0-7643 GCA_036270255.1 Chthoniobacterales bacterium | reverse complement strand
GCGCCATGGCCGGCGCGGGTTTCAATCCGGATCAGGATCGGCGCCGGACCGGCCTGGGCGGCTTGCATGGCGGCCGTGTACTTGAAGCTGTGAGCGGGAAAGACGCGATCGTCGTGGTCGGCGGTGACCACGAAGGTGGGCGGATATTTTGTTCCCGGTTTTACGTTGTGGAGCGGGGAATATTTATAGAGCGCTTCAAATTCATCTTTATTCTCAGAGGAGCCGTAATCGGAAGTCCAAGCCCAGCCGATGGTGAACTTCTGGAATCGCAGCATGTCCATCACGCCGACGCCCGGCAGCGTCGCTCCCCACAATTCCGGCCGCTGATTTTCCACAGCGCCAATGAGCAGGCCGCCGTTGCTCCGGCCGCTAATCGCGAGCTTCGGCGTCGATGTATATTTGTTTGCGATCAGCCATTCGCCGGCGGCGATGAAATCGTCGAACACGTTTTGCTTCCGCAGTTTCGTGCCGGCGAGATGCCATTCCTCGCCGTACTCGCCGCCGCCGCGGAGATTGGCGACGGCATAAACGCCGCCCATTTGCAGCCAGGTCGCGACGCCGGGAGAAAACGAAGGCGTAATGGACGCGTCGAAGCCGCCGTACCCGTAAAGCAGCGTTGGATTATTGCCATTCTTCTCCAGACCTTTTCGCGCGGTGATGAACATCGGGATTTTTGTCCCATCTTTGCTCGAATAAAAAACCTGTTCGGTGACGAAGTCGTCGGACTCAAAGGCGACTTTAGGGCGGAAGAGAACGGTGCTTTGCCCGCTCTTCAAATCGTAGCGATAGATTGTCGCCGGTTCGGTGAAACTGACATAGGAATAGAAAGTCTCCGTATCCTTGCGTTTTCCGTTGAAACCGCTGGCGGCTCCCAATCCGGGTAATTTAATCTCGCCCGCTTCCTTTCCAGAAAGCTCGAAAAGCCGCACGGCGGAATGGGCGTCCTTGAGGTAACTGGCGATGAAACGTTCGCCGACCAATTCCACATTTTCCAAGGTGTCCGCTGCTTCCGGCACCACTGTCTTAATCTCTTCCGGCTTGGTAATGTCGATCGCCACGATGCGACCGCGGGCGGCGGCAAGGTCCGTCCGGAACCAGAAAGTATTCCCATCGCAGCCGAGGAAACTGTAGAGGGCATCCTGTTTATTCAACAGCTCGACGACGGCCGCATCGGGCTTCTGGAGGTCCTTGTAAAAAATGCGGTTCTTCGGATCGGTTCCTTGGGAGACGTTGATGATTAGGAAGCGGCCGTCCTCGCTCACCTGACCATTGAAGTTCCAATCTTTGTGGTCCTTTCGCTCGTAGACCAGCGTGTCCGCGGACTGCGGTGTCCCGAGCTTGTGGAAATAAAGTTTATGAAAATAATTCGCCTGCTTGAGCTGGTCGGCTGAGGCCGGCGCGTCGTAACGACTGTAGAAGAAACCGGAGCCGTCCTTCTTCCACGACGCGCTCGAAAACTTCACCCATTGCACGTCATCGCTCAGATCTTTGCCCGTCTCGATGTCGCGCACCTTCCACTCCTGCCAATCCGAGCCCGCGACCGCGAGGCCGTAAGCCATGAGCTTGCCGTCATCGGTGATGTCAATGCCGCTCAGCGCAACGGTCCCATCTTTCGAAAGCGTATTCGGATCGATCAGAACCTTTCCGGCGTCCGGTAATTTGTCGCTCGTGAAGACGACGTTCTGATTTTGCAGGCCGGTGTTCTTGGAAAAGAAATAGCGGCCGCCCTCGTGGAACGGGACGGTGAACTTTTCGTAGTTCCAGAGCGCGGTGAGCTTTTCGTTGATCTTCTTTCGCTCCGGAATTGTCGCGAGATAATCGAAGGTCAGTTTGTTCTCCGCCTCGATCCATTTCTTCGTCGCCTCCGCGTCAACGTTTTCCAGATCGCGATACGGATCGGCCACTTTCGTTCCAAAATAGTCGTCAGTCTGCTCGCTCTTCGGCGCCGGCGGATAAACAAACGGCTTATCCGCCGCGAGGAGCAGTGTGGTGAGGAACGAGGCAAGGGTGAAGATCGAGAAGATGCGCTTCATAGGAAAAGATCGATAAGATGGTTCCGCGCCGGGCGCAAACCAAGGAGCGGCGCTGTCCACACCGCCGGTTTGAATACGGCGGCGGTTTGTAAATCGCCGCTCCTTGATATCACGGAATCCGCAAGGCGTTGGGAATGCCGAGCTGCTGGTAGTCTTCGGTCGTGAACGAAGTGCCGAGAGCGATCCCGGTCCATTTGCCGTCTTTCTTTTTCATGAACGCCCACGCCGGATCGGTCGCGTTCGCATCCTGCGGTGTGACTTTTACACGCGCGAAATCATCGGCGATTTGTTCGACTTCAACGTTGACCTTCGTGATCGCCGAATTCGCTGCGACATAACTCTCCGTTGCCGCGGCAATGGCAGCGGTATTATCGGCGGCCGGGGTTTGCATCGTTAGTCCAATCAGAAGAGTGCACAGGCAAAGCAGTTTTCTCATTCGAACCACGTTGACACTACTCCGAATTCCCCGCGGGCAGGCGCGCGGCTTTCCAATCCATTGCCATCCGAATCCGGGCGCGGCCGCTGGGATGATCGAAGAAGATGAATTCCTCGAGAGGGGCAGGGTCGAGTTTGCGGTAGGTCCCCAGCTTGAGCGCGACCTTGGCGAATCCGTCCGGTTCGCGGGCGGTATTCATCCCGAATGCGTCCGCTTCTATTTCAGAGGTGCGCGTGATCGTATTCGTTACGGGTGTCATCACAAAACTGAGCGCCGCGACAATCAAGGCGAGAAGAGGAACGCCGGCGGGATCGGCAATGCCGCGCACGCGCCACCGTTCACCCCAGCGACGAACGGCCGCATCAAATGCCCATTTTACGAGGGCAAACGAGATGAGAACCAGAAGGCTGTAGCTGATCAGAAACTTCGTGACGTGATTCAGAATGTAATGCCCCATCTCATGCGCCATGACGGCGCGAATTTCCGGCAGGGTGCATTGCTTAAGCAGATTGTCATTTAATGCAATCCGCGTCGTTCCAAGGAAACCGGCCACGTTCGCGCTCACCCGGTTCGATTGACGGGAGGCGTCCACCTCGAAGACCTGCTTAACCGGAATCTGGTTCGCTCTGGCCATGGTTAGAATCGATTCGCTGATTTTTTGGTCGGCCAGCGGCTTATACTTATTGAAGAGCGGCTCGACATAGACGGGAGCGATCATGATGAGGAACGCGAAAAAGAGAATGACGACGCCCGTGCCCCAGAGCCACCAGGTTTGGGGGGCGCGGCGGAAGACGGCATAAAGGATAATTAGCAGGACCGTCAGAGCGATCCCGGAGAGGATGAACATCATCAAGAACTCTGAAAACCAGGGCCCAAATGTCTGGGTCGCGAGGCCGTAGGCGTGTTCTCGAAAGAAGCGCTGGTAGACGATCATGGGAAAGGAGAGCGCGCCGGTGATCAGGACGTAAGGAATCGCGTAGAGCACGATCTGGAGAAACTTGAAACGAGTCTTGCGCTCCGCAAAATCGCGCATCCTCGCGGAAAGGCCGGTAGCCAGAAGGAGAATCGCGATCGCGACATCGAGCAGAAAATCCCAAAGGATGAGCCAGTAGCCGCCTTCAAAATATGCGTCGGATCTGGCTTTCTTATCGGGCGGGACGGTATCGAGCCAGGCCCGCGTGGCGGTCGCAGGGTCGGTCCCGGGCGCGATCGAGGGAGCGGGAAACGGGGTCGACGATGGCGACGATTCCTGGGCGAAAGTGGGCGCCGCGGTTAGACAGCAAAGAACGAAAAGGAAAATCCGGACCGATGATTTCATGGCGGTGAGGGTGAAAGAAATTGGAGCGGCGGTCAATCAGAGTTGCTACGATCGCGGCAATGACGATCGAATATCTGGCCGATCACCCGGAAACGCTGGAAACCATCGTGCAATGGATGCACCAGGAGTGGGGAGGGGTTCGCGGCGGCGAAACGCTCGAGCAACGACGAAACCGGTTCGCGAATTCCTTGAACCGTGATCGAATCCCGCTCGCCGTCGTCGCGCTCGAAGCGGGTGAAGTTCTTGGCTCCGCCAGTCTCGTCGACCACGACATGGAGACACGGATGGAACTGACGCCGTGGCTCGCGAGCGTGTTTGTCAGCGAACAGCATCGGCGCCGCGGCGTCGGCGCTGAATTAGTTCGGCGAATAATGGCGGAGGCCGGCAAATTAAAGGTTCCGCTCCTTTATCTCTACACCGCGCACAGTGAACGGCTCTATGCTTCGCTCGGCTGGACTGTGATGGAACGCACGAATTACCTCGAACACCCGGTTGTCATCATGACGTATCGTCCATGACTGCCGCAGAATTCCGCCGGCTCGCCCTCCATTTCCCCGAAGCGGAGGAAAGCGCGCACATGAATCATCCCGATTTCCGCGTCGCCGGCAAAATCTTTGCGACGCTCGGCTATCCGGACAAGGACCATGGGATGGTGATCCTGCCCGCCGAAGAGCAGGCGCATTTCCTTCGCGAGCATCCGAAAGCATTTGCCGCGGCGAAAGGTGCCTGGGGTAAAAAAGGCAGCACGACGGTTCTACTCGATTCCGTCAATAAGGCGACGCTGCAATCCGCGCTCGAGATCGCATGGCGCAATAAAGCGCCGAAGGATTTGTTGTAGCTAGACCAGCGCTCCGCCGCAGCTCGAGCCGGCGCCGGCGGTGCAGCCGAAGCAATGGTCGCCCGTGAGAATTTCACGATTTTCCACTCGCCCCGGATCGACGTCCCACAAGTGCAAGGCGCCGCTTTCGTCGCGCCACTGCATCTTGAGCATCTGGTTGAAGTCGCAATCGAAGACTTCGCCCTGCCAGCTCACGTTGATCGTGTTCCGGCACATGAGGCCCTCGACGGTCGCGGGATTGAACGCGTCGTTGAGCAGCGCCATGTAATCACCTAGGAGGTTGTTGTTCTTCAGATAGGATGCGAACCGCGCGATCGGCAGGTTCGTGATCGTGTAGAGTTTGTTGAATACGATGCCGAAATGTTCGTTCAGCTCGCGCTTGTAATCGGCTTCCAGCTCTTCCTGCGGCCCAGGCAGGAACGCGCCGTTCGGATTGTAAACCAGGTGGAGCGGCAGCCGCGAGTTGTGGGCGTAGCCTAACGAGTTCAAGAGCTGGAGCGCTTTGATGCTCGCATCGAACACGCCTTCGCCACGTTGGGCGTTGACGTTCTCCGGCGAATAACAGGGCATCGACGCGATGATCTCAATCTCGTGCCTGGCCAGGAACTGGGCGTAATCATCGAACCCCGGCTCGAGGAGAATCGTCAGGTTGCATCGGTCGATAATGTGGCGCGGAGGAGTGAGCGCCTTCAACCGTTCGACGAGATATTTGAAATCCGGGATCATCTCCGGCGCGCCGCCCGTTAGATCCACCGTCGGAATGTCCGTCTTCGCCAGCCAATCGATGAGCCGATCGATCGTGGCCCGGGTCATGATCTCTTTCCGTTTCGGTCCCGCGTTCACGTGACAATGAACACAGGTGAGATTGCAAAGCTTGCCGACGTTAATCTGGAGCACGTCCGTTTTCGTGTGACGCAACGGCAACGCGTGCTCAGTCAGTTTTTCGGCGAACCGGTTCACAGATTTTTTAAGACGGCGTAAGCTACACCGCCGACGATCGCCGCGCACGGCAACGTGATGAGCCACGAGAGAACGATGTTCAACATGACGCGCGGATTCGCCTGGCCGGTTAAAACTCCCATGCCGAACAAGGCGCCGACAGAAACGTGCGTGGTCGAAACTGGCAAGCCAAAGAAACTGGCGAGGATAACCAGGATGCCGGTTGTGAGGTTCGCGGAAAATCCCTGGCCGTGATTCATCGCCGTGATCCTGTGACTCATTGTCTCCGCGACTCGGCGCGCGTTGAGTAACCCGCCGATGCCCATCGTTACCGCGACGGCAAAGAATCCCCATCGAATATCCATCCACTTTAGGAGCAGAAGCATCGCGACGATCTTCGGTGTGTCGTTTAAACCCCGGGCAAAACTGACGACGCCGGCGCTGAGGAAATGGGCGCCATCCATGACCTGTTGCGCGGTGAATCCGAGCATCGATCCTGCATAACGTTCCCGGCAATTTTCCGTTTCATCCACCGTGAGCGTAAGGGTTCTCGCGGTGCGCAAGGCGAGAAGCGAAGCGGGCTGGGGGACTGCCACGACCCGCTCTTCCGCGCCAACACAGATACAAAGCTCTTTCGTCACGCCACAGATCAGGCGCAAACTTCGAAAGAGGAAGTAGAGAAGCCCTCCAAGTGCGATCGCCAGGATTGGGCTGAGTAACAGCGGAAGCACGAACCCTTTGCCGAGCGCCGCGAAGTTTACTCCACTTCCAACAGCGACGAGGCCGCAACCAACTATTGCTCCGGTGAGAGCATGCGTGGTTGATATCGGAAACCCGAGCCGGGTGGCGAGGATCACCGTGATCGCCGCTCCTAGAACTACCGCGAGAAGAAACGCTTCCGATCCGACCAGATTGTCAGGGACGAGACCTTTGCCGGAAAACTTCTTGAGCAGGGCTTGGGCGAGGAAGATCGAAGCGATCGAGCCGGCGAACGTCGTGACTGTGGCCCAGGTAATCGCGGTCCGATAACTGACGGCGCGGCAACCGTAAAGCGACGCGACACCTTTAAAGTTATCGTTCGCCCCATTGGAGTAGGCGAGAAAGCACGTCGCGAGAAAGAGGGCAACAAGGATGATCATCATAACGATGATGCGCAATGACGCGCTCGGTCTGCAAGCTTCTTGAGGTTACGGGGCGCGAAGCTTTTGAGTCACGAACGCTTTAGCGCGGTCTGAAATCGTAGTCGCGGCCAGGACAGGGCGTCCGCCCGCCTGTCGGGATTTTGAGACGATCAAGTTTCCCTGTGAATCGATGGTCGCAAATCGCGTTTCCAACGCGAGCTGTTCCGGCTGGGTAACCGTGAGAATCGCGGCGGCATCGAAGATGGGTGCGCCATCCGTGCCGACGAATTTCGTCCAGAACCAGAGCCAGAATCGGCTCCGTGCTTGAATGAAATTTCCCGGCGCAGAGCCGCGCATCGCGTCGAGGTCCGTTGCCGCGACCGTGAGCTGCTGGGCCGTATCGACGGGGACGAGCGTGACCGGGATTTCGCTGCGTAGCACGCGCGCGACGGCGGCAGGATCTTTGACAACATTGGCATCGTGGACGCGAATGGCATGGCGCGAACCGTAACGAAGAATTGTCCCGGGCGTCGTTCCACCGAGAAAGATGACGCGATCGATCCGGCGCGCGAGATCGGGGTGAATGGTTTGGAATGTGGCCAGATTCGTTAACGGTCCGAGAGCGACATAGGTAAGGCGCGGCTTGTCGCGCAGCGTCGCCGCCAGGGCTGTGCCCGCTTCGGTTTCTCGGTTGAAAACATTTCCGGTCTCGGCGCCGGGATGAACCTCAAGTCGTGGATCGAGCTTGGAGAGGAGATCGCGCGCTGCTGCGGTGGTGGCTCGAAGAGATGCGTTCCCGTAGCTGGTGCTGATCCCCGCGATCTCCACGTTGGGCGAA
The DNA here is from genome assembly GCA_036270255.1 of Chthoniobacterales bacterium. Lineage (GTDB taxonomy): Bacteria > Verrucomicrobiota > Verrucomicrobiia > Chthoniobacterales > UBA10450 > AV80. Next base: position 120 of record DATBCW010000067.1, on the reverse strand, counting down.
TGAATCGCGAGCAAGAGCGCGAAGGCATCGTCCACTTCCCGGAAAGGCGAGCCGATCGAGACATCCGTGTCGATCCATACTTTGGTTGCCTCTGCTAGGATCGGCAGCGCGAAAGTCAGG
>DATBCW010000066.1:0-12224 GCA_036270255.1 Chthoniobacterales bacterium | reverse complement strand
GAGATATGGCAGTTTCAATCAGATTACGCAGAGAAGGCGCGCTCAACCGCCCGTACTACAAGGTGGTCGTGGCCGATAGCCGCAGCCCGCGCGACGGGAAATTCATCGAGATTATCGGGACCTACGATCCGAAGAAGACGGGGCATAACAGCACGTTGAAGTTGGACCGGATAGATCATTGGATTTCGAAAGGCGCGCAGCCTTCGGATACCGTCCGCAGCTTGATCAAGAAGAACCGGAAACAAGCGACGAGCGCGCCGGCGCAAGCCGAGCCGCAGGCCGAAGAAGCTCCGGCGGCCGAAGCGGAAGAGACCACCGCGCAATAGCCAAGGAGGGGCGCTTTCCCAACCGCCCCTGCTTTCGACGGCGGTTTGTAAACCGCCGCTCCCTGCCCAGAAATAGCTTTCAAGTCCAGGCGCGCAGTGCGTCGCTATCAACACATGAAGCGACTTTTTCTCCTGGCGACTGGCATCACTCTCGCGGCTTCCGCATTCGCCCAGACCGTTTCGGTTAAAGACGGCAACATCCAGTTTACCGACCAATCCGAAAACACGATGGCGCTCACCTCGACCGGTCGTGATTCCAATCCAGTCCTCGCCCCCGACGGCAAATGGGTGGCGTTTGTCCGCAAAGTGGACGGCAAGAAAATTTCGACCGGCTCTGACGAGGTGGATCCAACGGAGCTGTGGCAGGTGCGCGTCGATGGAAAGGAGCCGTCGGTTCTTGTCCGTTGCCGCGACTCAGCAAAGCCCGAATCGGTTATCGGCGCGTTCGAAAACCTGCAGTTCTCGACCAACGGCAAGCTGCTTTATTTCGCTACGCCGGCTTGGGCGACTTCCGGCGCAGTCCATGTCGTCGACACGACGAATCGTAAGGAACGATATCTTTTTCCAGGGAACGATCTCAAGGTCGTGACCGCCGGCGAATACAAGGATTGCCTCCTGGTTCAACAACACCGCTACTTCATCGGCGGCGGCTCTTACGATTGGTTTTGGCTGTTGCGGCCGAACGGGGAAGAAGTGGGTCCAGTCGGTGAAGACACGTCGACATTCGAGGCGACCTACAAAAACGAATAGACCACAGGACGCGTGACAAAACGCGGAGGTCGAATAGACTCGACCTCGTGAAACAGTTCCTCGAGTTCGTCATTCGCCAGCTCGTCGAGTTTCCCGATGAGATGATGCTTTCGGAGATCCCCTCGGGAAAAACGACGATTTTCCGCGTGCAACTGCGCCAGAGCGACGTCGGCCGCATCATCGGACGCAACGGCCAGACGATAAACGCGATTCGTGCGTTGCTCGCCAGCTCCGCCGCGCGCCACGGTCAGCGCGCCACCCTCGAGATCGTCGAATAACTGCATTCGAGATTGGACGTTCGGCGTTGCGCGTTCGACGTTTTCTTGCGATGCGCATCGATATCCTCACGCTCTTTCCGGAAATCTGCCGGGCGCCTCTGAGTGAGAGCATGATGAAACGGGCCCAGGAAAACGGGGCGCTTGAACTGCACATTCATAATCTGCGCGATTGGACGACCGACAAACACCACGTCGTCGATGATACACCGTTCGGCGGAGGGCAAGGAATGGTGATGAAGCCCGAGCCGATTTTTGCGGCCGTCGAGGATCTGAAATCCAAAATCCAAAATCCAAAATCCAAAATTCTTCTAATGTCGCCCGCAGGAGCACGGCTTGATCAGCAAATGGCGACGGAGTTTTCGTCGGAGTCGCATCTCATCATTATTTGCGGGCATTACGAAGGAGTGGATCACCGTGTGATCGAGCATCTAGTCGACGCAGAGATTTCGATTGGCGATTATGTGCTGACAAACGGGGCCATCGCAGCGGTGGTGCTAGTCGATGCGATCGTCCGGCTGCTTCCCGGGGTCCTCGGCGACGAGCAGTCAGCGGCGGACGATAGTTTTAGTCCCGGGGCCGCGGGATTAGAGGGACCGCAGTACACGCGGCCATCAGAGTTCCGCGGCTGGAAAGTGCCGGACGTATTGCTGTCCGGAAATCATGGCGAGATCGCGAAGTGGCGGAAAGAGCAAGGCCGCAATCGCACTCAAAAAAACCGGCCGGATTTACTCTGATCGCCCGCCAGTAGCGTGTCATCCCGAGGCTGGCGTAGCGCGCCGAGGGATCCCGCAGTTGTAGAAGAAGCCACCGCGCTACGCTTCGCTATCACCGAATCAAACGTGTCGGTCCTGCGCAAGCCGGCTTGCGTGATCGGTTGGTTTCGGGAGGTCCCTCGTCGTCTGCGCGACTCAGGATGACACGTCATTCCTTCAGCCGCCCGAAGATCACGCAGGCGTTGATGCCACCGAAGCCGAAGGAATTGCTCATGACATAATTCAATTCAGCATCGCGGCCGTGATGCGGGACGACGTCGAGATCGCAAGCCGGATCGGGATTGTCGCGGTTCAACGTCGGCGGGACCCAACTGCGCTCGATCGCCAGGGCGCAGAGCGCCGCTTCCATGGCGCCGGTCGCGCCGAGGGCGTGGGCGGTAAAAGCTTTCGTTCCACTCACCGGGATTTTGTAGGCGTGGGAGCCGAAGACCTCCTTGATCGCCATCGTCTCGTTGCTGTCGTTCAGTGGGGTCGAGCTCGCATGGGCGTTGATGTAATCGATCTGCTCGGGTGCAACCCCGGCATCCGCGAGCGCTTCGTGGATTGAGCGAATAGACGACGCGGCACTGGGAAGCGGCGATGTCATGTGAAACGCATCGTTGTTCAGACTGTAACCGAGCACTTCCGCGTAAATGTGCGCGCCGCGGGCGCGGGCGTGTTCCAACTCTTCGATCACCAGGCAGGCCCCCCCTTCGCCCATCACGAACCCGTCCCGCTTCAAGTCGAATGGGCGACACGCCAACGCAGGATCGCCCTTCCATTGGCTCATCGATTTTATAATCGCGAACGCGCCGAAGGTCAGCGGACTCAACGGTGCTTCCGCGGCGCCGGCCACGATCACGTCCGCCATATCGTCGCGGATGTAGCGCAACGCTTCGCCGACTGAGACGGTGCCGCTCGCGCAACTGTTGGAGTTCGTCGTGCCGACTCCGCGAAAACCAAATTCAATCGCGATATTCGAGTGGCCCGAACCGCCGAACACCTGGAGCGCAAGAGTCTGGTTCACGCCGCGCGTCCCCTTCTTCAGAAAACGGGTGTGATCCTGTTCCGCGTTTGAGATTCCGCCGAGCGCGGTTCCGAAACTCACGCCGATGCGGTCCTGCGGATTTTCGCGCGAGTAGGAAATGCCGGCGTCATCGAGCGCCATTTTCGCGGACGCGACCGCGAACTGCGCGTAGCGATCGAGCCGCTTCAAACGATGCGGGGGAAAATGATTTTCAGGAATCCAGTCGACGATCTCTCCAGCGCAATGCGCGTTGAACTCCGACGTGTCGAAGCTGGAGATCGTGCGAATGCCGCTCTTCTCCGCGCGCAGACCGCGCCAAAAATCTTCGCGGCCGGTTCCGATGCAGGTGATGGGCCCGATGCCCGTAATAACTGCGCGACGTTTATCCATGTTGAACTTGAGGTTGAAAAACGGAGATCGCCTGGCTCTCCAGGTGCATTTTCATACAGCGCAAAGTTTTGCTCGCGACGGGATGGATGAAAACCCTGCTAATGATCGGCTCGGCGATCGGCGCCAGCAGCGGGACGCGAAAACGCAGGTCGTGAATAATCTCCACTACCACACCGGCGGGGGTATCTCGAAATGTCCAGACGACATCCATTCCTTTAGTCCACGCTTTGAGATGATGGAAACGGACCTCGCACCTGTTTCGATCGATGATCTGTTCGGACGTCCACGCGATGGGAAGGCCGAGCCGGGTTGCCGCCATAACGACGAGATTGCGGTCGGTGCCCCGTTCCAGATACCGAATGTAGCGATAGTGCGGCAGAATCTTCGGCCACAGCTCGAGATTAGCCGCGGTCTCGAAGATCAGGTTCTTCGGGGCGTGAATAATGATCGAGTTGCCAGTGTGCATGGCGGCGTTGCAAACTATGCTTGGCCCAAAGCCGGACAACGAGAGGAAAAGTAACGATGGCGTTACTAATGAAATCAGAATGCGAAAAGTGCGGGCGAAAACTCGATCCGCAGGCGGAGGCTTACATTTGCAGTTACGAGTGCACATTCTGCCGCGAGTGCAGCGATGCGATGAAGTCGGTCTGCCCAAATTGCGGCGGGGAGTTGGTGCGCCGACCGAGGAAAGGCGCCGTCTCGCAATTGTAGGGCAAGCGCACCGCTTGCCGGGCTCAGCGCGTTGATCCGGCAAGCGGTGCGCTTGCCCTACAAGATCAGACGCGTCGCCGGTGCTGGATCTTGTAGGTGAGAAAACACTCTTCGCCGATGACGCGCATCTCCGTCAGCGAGCAACGAACGCTTCGCGGCAGGAACGTCTTGTCCAGTCCGGTCAGCGTCGGCGCTTTCGCTCCGCCAAAAAGATAGGGCGCGATCGTCAGGTTAAGCTGGTCGACGAGATCTTGTTCGAGCAAGGCCCGAAACAGGGTGGCGCCGCCTTCGCAGGCCACGGTTCGAACACCGTACTCGTGCCCCAGTTGTCGCAGCATCCAGGCGAGATCGACTTCGGCCGCATCGCTCAAATGCAACGTCGCTTTTTCCCGAAGCGCTTTCTGATAACGCGCCGGCATCCGGAGGGTGGAGAAAATGATGACCGGCGAAATGTCCGTCTGGAAAATCTTCAACGAGGCATCGATCCGTCCTTCATTCGAGACAATCACCCGAAGCGGATACGGTGTTTGGCCGCGCGCGACTCGCTCCTCGCGCACCTTTGGATCGGGTAAGCCGAGGCGAACGTTGTCATGTTTGAGCGTGCTATGACCGATGAGGACGGCATCGCCCAGTGCGCGTTGGCGAAATAGATGCGCCTTATCTTCGCGAGAAGTGAAATCGACCGGCGAAAAATTCCTCGTGGTGATTTTACCGTCGACGGTCATCGCGAATGTGACCGCCACGAACGGCCGTCGAATGTGGGAGGGGCCTTTGCGCCCCGACTTCTTCAGCTGGCTCTTCCGGGATCGGGACACAAAGGTCCCTCCCACTTTGGCCTTACTCTTCGTGCTCGCTGATCTCATGCTCGAGCGTGGCGAATTCCTTCTGCATATCGCTCATCTTCACATGACCAACGGCGCCGCTAGGCCGGTAGAGGAAATAAACGATCCCTCCCGGTAAGCAGCAAAAGAGAATCACCGTGAAACCGATGAGCCCAATCATTCGGGCGACCGCGGGAGCAACGCCGCAGAGGTTGAAGAGCATGACCTGGAGGATGAATTCGCGGGTGCCGACACCGGCGAAACTGATCGGCAACGACGAGATCGTGCGCTCGATCGGCATGATGGCGAAAAAATCCACGGGCGCGACCGCGGCTTGGAAGGCGTAGGCGACACAAAGAAAAGTGGCGAACGTTCCCAGGTGACAGACGAGCGACGCGCCGAACGCGGCGGCCGTGGCGCGCCAGTGCCGGGCGTAGAGATGATAAGCTGCCGAAATCTCGATCAACTTTTCGCGTCCGGGAAAACGGTGGGGTAATTTGTGGAGCCAATTAAAACCGCTGACCACGAACGTTGTGGTGACGAACAAGACCGAGGATCCGAAAACAGCCAGCACCACCCAGACGTAAAAACGCGGATTATGCAGCGGATTGCTATCGAGCTGCGCGCCGGTCTCGCGGGTCAGCCAAGTGTAGCGAAGAAAAATCAGGACACCGGTGATGATGATCAACGCGATCAATCCGATCATGCGATCGAACAAGACGGCGAGGAGCGCGCCGGGCTTCTGGTTCGGCGTTTCTTTCCAAAGCAAGTAGGTCTTAACGATGTCGCCGCCTGTGCCGCCGGGCAGGAATTGGTTGTAAAACATCCCGATGATGAAAAGGCCGCCGATCCGCGCGGTGCTCAGATTAATCCCCTGGACCTTGAGAAGGATTTGCCAGCGGACCATCGCGGCAATTTCGACCACGATGTAGGCGACAATCGCGGCCCCGATCCAGCGATAGTCCGCATCGCGGATTGCGATCGCCATTGCGGCTCGCACGGCCGGATCGTGAAACACCCAGTAGAGGAGCGCCCCGGTGACGAGCAATTGCAGAATGGTGAGCAGCGTTTTTTTCATTCCCCGAAGCGTTCTTTCCAGCGTGTGACCGATAATCGGATTTCCTCGGCCGTGCGGCGGGGACTCATTTCCCAGACAAATAAGCAGTTCGCCGGGAGCAGCGGAACAAGATTCTCCAAATCGACCATCCCGGTGAACGGCGCCTGGTGATCTTGCCCGGGCCATTTGCAGTCCTGGAGGTGGCAACCGAACGCGCGCGGCCCGATTTTCCGAAGCCATTCGTAGTGATCGACGAAGCCGAGGTTTTCCTTGATCTGGATGTGCCCCATGTCGTGCCAGTAGCCGAACACGGGCGAATTCAATTCGTCGAGAAGCTCCGGTAACTCGCGTTCGCTGGGAATTTCTTCGTAACCGCGGCGGCCTTCCACACCCAGCCGGATATTTTTCTTCGCCGCATACTCGGCGATCCGCTTCAGCGCGTCCTTCACCCGTTCGAGATAGGGCGGCGCAGCGGCTTCACGGGTTTGGACTGCTTTCACTTTGAGCCGCACATATTTTCGGGAAAGGTGCTCGCCTTTTTTCGCCAGCGCGATGAGCTGGTCGGTGATCGGGTTCATGGCCACTTCGCCGCAATGCATCACCACGAACGGCGCCCCGAGTCGCTCCGCGAAATCGATCGTCTGGAAAGTTTGCCGAATCGCGCGGTCGCGTTCCTTCGTATACGCGGCCGAGATTTTGTAGCAATCCGGCGACGCCTGCATGATCTCGACCGGCAGCGGACAGAAGTTATGCAGGCTGGTAAATTCCATTTCGCCGGCCTCATACATTTTCTGAATTCCGGGCATGAGCGAGATGCGGATGCCGTGCCCGAGCTCGACGCGATTGAATCCGAGGTCCTTTATCTCGCGGAGCATTTCCGCGCCGTCCGTGTGGCGTTTCGAATTCCAGCTCGTGGAAAACGCGATCATGTTCTGGCGCGCCGTTTTCCGCTGTCATCCCGAGGCTGGCGTAGCGCGCCGAGCCGTAACGCAGCCAGCGAAGCTGGCGAGGCCGGGCTTTCAAACCTCCCAGTCGGTAGGCGATTACATGAGCAAAGGCCGACGTTTTCGAAAGATAGCCTTTCGTGGATTGCGAAAGCGGTTTTCGTGTGGATTTCCCTGCGACGGAGAGGTCCCGCGCCGTCTGCGCGGCTCGGGATGACACGCGTGTTAAGAAACATCGCTTAAGGAACGGTCACGGGCGCGGGCGCCGGCGTCGTCAACTCGGGTTGGCACTCACCGGTCAGGGAGCATTCGTTGCGCACCCGAAAAAGGACCAGGACCGTGATTGCGCCGTAAACAATCGCCGCAATCGCGAGTGCGGTTCTCATTCCGATGAAGTCGGACAAACTCGTCACGCCGAGGCCGGCGATCGGCATCAGGCCGACGAAGCTCAGCATGAACACAGCTGAAACGCGGCCGCGCAAGTAATCCGGCGCCCGTTCCTGCACGATCGTGCTGGCGAGACCGAAGTTCGTCGCCAGGCCTAACGAATTGATCACCAGCAGGGAGGTGGCGACGTAAAAGCTTGGTCCGCGAGACAACCCGAAAATCGCGCCAGTCACGCCGAGGGCGCACGCGATCATGAGCGGAATTCGCTTTTCCCGCGCCAACCCGATCAGGAAAATCGATCCGACGAGCGAACCAACTGCGGACGAACCCATCAAAAAGCCGAGGCGATCCGGGCCCAGGCCCAGGACCATGCGCACATAGAGCGGCATCATCACGGTAATGATTGGAAAGATGCAGACCGATTGCGTCGCAATCAGCATGATCATGGCGAGGCTTGGTTTGTCGTTGAAGACAAAGCGAAAGCCGTCCTTGAATCCGCTCGTTCGCCTTTCTTCTTCTTCGGCGCTGCCTTTCTTACGAGGAGGAAGTGAGAGCAGCGCGATAATCAAAGCGACAAACGAAACTGCATTTGCAAAAAATGCCGAGGCGGTTCCCCAGGCGCTGATGAGAATCCCACCGATCGTTGGACCGACCACCCGCGAACCGTGAAACACGGAGCGGTCGATCGCGATGCCGCTCGGAATTTGTTCACGCTTTACCAGTTCCGGGATGAGCGCCGAAAGCGTCGGCATTTCGAACGAATTCGAGACGCCGAGGATCGCCGCGAAAGTCAGAACATGCCAGATCGCGATCTCGCCTCTCCAGACCAGGTAGCCAATTCCGATCGCAAGCGCGATCTGGACGAATTGAGTGATGAGCAGGATCCTGCGCTTATCGTATTTGTCCGCCGCCGAACCGCCGACCATCGTCAATGCCAGCATCGGTAATCCCGCCGCGAGATTGGCCATGCCGAGCCAGACCGCTTTCGTCGTCAGCGTGCTCATGACGTAGCCCTGCGCCATCACCTGCATCCAAGTGCCCGTGTCCGAAATCGCCGAGCCGATGATGTAACGCCGGTACGGTGCGTTCCGCAGCACGCCCAGCGCGCTGCGCGCCGTCAGTTTCGTTTCCGCGCTCATCGCCGAGACTCATACGCGGAGAAGAACGCGCTGGCAACGCGCCGGGAGATTCGGCGCGAGGGTTGGTCGAACTCTCGAGGGCGGTGGCCCGGCTTTGACAAATAGATGGGAAATTGATACAACCGTCCGGTGACTCCCCGTTCTCGCGCCGTCCTGATCCTCACGGCCATCGGGTGGCTCGCGCTGGCCGCACATGTCGAAGCTCGCCGCGCGAACCACAAGGCCATGATTTTCAAGAAAGGCTCTCCCAGTGTTGGCGAAATGATTCCCCAGGAACAGCTCCGCCAATACCTCATCACGTATCCAGTGGCTGACTACCGCGAGAACCCGCAGCTGATCAAATTGACGGGAGTCGGCATTTTTGATCTTCGAATAGACCCGGGGACCGGAGAAACTACTGGTATCCGCATTGTAAAGAGCACGGGTCATAGCGAACTCGACGTGTCGGCTCTGAAGGCTCTTATCAGGTGGCGTTTTAAGCCTGGAACTCTGGTCCGGGCAGTTTTCCCCTATATGTTCGCGCATTACCGCAGCGACTGGCCCATAACCCCGCAATATTATTTTCCGCCCTACTAGTCACTCAGACCCCCATTTTGACATAGACCGATCGAGTGGATCCCCGGGGGCGACGTTCTCATTTTCCACAGCGCCGTGTCACCGCCATGTCCGTCTTCGGCCTCAACTTCGACGCCACACGCATACGCGGAGAAGAACCAGCCCGCAACGCGGCGGCGGAATTCTTCTTCAATAATTCCAGCTGATATGATCGATTTCCCAGTCCTCGTCTTTTCGTGAAATACTGATCGTGACCCACACCGGCGCTTCCTGGAAAACCACGCGCAGTCGGGCAGTCCCTTGAATCTCCAAATGGTCGAGGACAAACTTTGTCCGAAATGAGGTCCCCAGGGGGCCAACTTTTTGAATTTCGCCCAATTCCGAGTTGATTTGATCGATAAGGTCCTGAGGGGAAGAAAATTTTCGCCTTCGGCTGGAGTGGTCCGCGAGGTAATTTGGGTCTCGATTTTCAAAGACCCGGTGGAAAGTCATTCGAGCGAATTCGGTGCCTTCAGCCTGCAACCTGTGTTGATAGATGAAGAAGGCGAGGATTCCGCTGCTCAGGCTAAGAAGAACCAAAAGAAAAATTCCAGAAATTGCGAGCACTTCCCAGCGCCGAATGCGTTCCCGCTGGTGACGGGCGAACACGTAGACGGATGGAGAAATGGCCAGGTAGGTGAAGATGATCAATTCGCCAATCCCGATCACCACCCAGAGTCCATTGCTACCGATGATGCCCCAGACGATGTCCCAGCAGCCGTCGATGAAAAAGACGGGCGCCAGAATCCAGCGCGCCCAGCTTTGTCCGATCCAGACAAAATAGAGCAGCAACGCGACGCTCCAGGCGATGACGATCTGGAGGAAAAAATCGCGAGGATTGCCGCTCATGAGTTTCGCGATAACGGACAGGGCTTCGCCGAGCAGAATCACAATGGAAACGACGATGATGGCCTCGCGGCCGCGTCGCCGGGGTTCAGCGTCGCCCAGCACTTCTTTCCAAAGCGGGGCTGAATCTGGGGTCGTCACGCTATGGATTCGTCGCCGGCCCTTGTCGAGGTCGCCTAACGAGGCGTCGCAGATGAGAGCTTCGCCAATCGAGGGGTCGTCGTTTGAACTAATCGCAACCAGGATTGCAATCTGACAATTGGCGATAATGTGAGGTATGCGACCGGATAAATTTACCCAGAAGATGCAGGAGGCGCTGCAGGCGTCGCAGGAGGTGGCGTCGCAGTTTAACCAGCAGGAAATTTCCAATGAGCACTTTCTCCTGGCGTTGCTTGATCAAAGCGAAGGCGTAGCGCGGCCGTTGCTGGAGAAAATGGGGGTGAACGTGGGTGATCTGCGCACCGCGTTGACTCAGGAATTGGAGCGACGGCCAAAGATCCAGGGCGGGACTTACGATCAGCGGGTCGGGAACGAATTGCGGGCGACGATCGACGCAGCGGAAAAAGAAATGGCCCGGATGAAGGACGAGTTCCTCAGCGCCGAACATTACCTCCTCGCGCTCGCGGATGGAAAAGGTGCGGCGGCGAAATTGTTGAAAGATGCTGGAGCGACACGCGACAAGCTGATGCAGGCGTTGCAGCAGGTGCGCGGATCGCAGCGAGTGACCGATCAGAATCCAGAAGGGAAATATCAGACGCTGGAGAAGTATGGACGTGACCTGACGGAGATGGCACGGCGCGGGAAGATCGATCCGGTCATCGGGCGCGACAATGAAATCCGGCGCGTGATGCAGGTCTTGTCGCGGCGGACGAAAAACAATCCGGTGCTGATCGGCGAACCCGGCGTGGGGAAGACCGCGATCGTGGAAGGGTTGGCGCGGCGAATCATCAGTGGCGATGTGCCGGAATCGTTGAAGCAAAAAAAGCTCATCGCGATGGACATCGGGTCGATGGTGGCCGGCGCGAAGTTCCGTGGCGAATTCGAAGACCGGCTCAAGGCATTTCTCAAGGAAGTGACCGATTCGCAGGGCGAGATCATCCTGTTCATCGACGAGTTGCACACAATCGTGGGCGCGGGCGCGGCGGAAGGATCGGTGGACGCGTCGAATTTGTTGAAGCCGCAACTGGCGCGCGGTGAATTGCGCACCATCGGCGCGACGACGCTCGATGAGTATCGCAAATACATCGAGAAGGACGCAGCCTTGGAGCGGCGGTTCCAGCCCGTGATGGTGAATGAGCCGACCGTCGAGGACACGATCGCGATTCTACGCGGATTGAAGGAGCGCTACGAAGTGCATCACGGCGTGCGGATTCAGGATGCGGCGCTCGTGGCGGCGGCAGTGTTATCGCATCGCTACATCAGTGACCGGTTCCTGCCAGATAAGGCCGTCGATCTCGTCGATGAAGCGGCGTCACGGCTCAAGATCGAGCTCGATTCAATGCCGACAGAAATCGACGTGATCGAGCGCGAGATCATGCAGCATGAGATGGAGCGGCAGGCGCTGAAGAAAGAAAAGGACGCAGCCAGCAAGGAGCGCCTGAAGAGCCTCGAGAAGGAACTGGCGGAGCTAAAGGAAAAGTCGTCGGCCCTGAAGGCGGAATGGCAAAAGGAAAAATCGGTTATCGACGATCAGCGCAAACTCAAAGAAGAACTCGATCAATCTCGGACTGAACTCGAGCGAGCGCAGCGGCGCGGCGAACTCGCGAAGGCAAGCGAGCTGCAATACGGCCGGATTCCGGAGTTGGAAAAGAAACTGCGAGCCGTGGAGGAGAAGATCAAGGAAGGCGGTAATCGCCTGTTACGCGAAGAAGTGACCGAGGAAGACATCGCGCAAGTGGTGTCGAGCTGGACGCACATTCCGGTGTCGCGGTTACAGGAGGGTGAGCGCGAAAAATTACTTCGGCTCGAGGAGCATCTGCATCAGCGCATCGTTGGCCAGGACAACGCGATCAAAGCGGTGGCGAACGCGATCCGACGGGCACGCGCCGGTTTGCAGGACGAGAACCGGCCGATCGGCTCGTTCATTTTCCTTGGCCCGACCGGCGTCGGAAAAACGGAGCTGTCACGTGCGCTCGCTGAATTCCTGTTCGACGACGAGCAGGCCATGATTCGGATCGACATGAGCGAGTACATGGAGAAACA
>DATBCW010000065.1:0-36894 GCA_036270255.1 Chthoniobacterales bacterium | reverse complement strand
GAAAGGGTGAGAATGGGTGTGTCGGCCGGATTGACCTTGTTGTATTTCGGCGGATTCGGCAGATCGCGCGGGAGAGTTCCGCCGGCGATGTTGATCGCGGCTTGGACATCTTGGGCGGCGACGTCGATTGGGCGATCCAGGACGAACTGGAGTGTGATCGTCGAGGTTCCAAACGAACTCGTGGAATTCATCGACGCGAGCCCGCTGATCTGGCCGAACTGCCGCTCGAGCGGCGTCGTGATCGACGACACCATCACGTCCGCGCTCGCACCCGGATAAATCGTCGTCACCTGGATCGTCGGGAAATCGACGGTCGGCAGGGCCGAGATCGGCAGCAGTTTGTAACCGAGTAGGCCCAGCAAGATCACGCCAACCATGAGGAGCGACGTCGCGACCGGCCTGCGGATGAACGGCTCGGAAATGTTCACGATTTCGCGGGCTTGGGGGATCGGTTGCTGCGGGGCGATTTCGACGGCGAAGATTCGGCCGCGGTTTGTCCCGGCGCGCTCGTCAATTCAACGTGCGCTCCCGGCTGCAATTTGTATTGCCCGTCCACGACGACGTCCTCGCCGGCTTTCAATCCGTCGTCGACGACCGTTAGGTTGTTCTCCGTCTGCGCGACCTTGATCGCGCGCATCTCCGCGGTTTTGTCCGGTTTGATTACGTAGGCGTAGGTGCCCTGCGGCCCCCGCTGCACGACGCTGGCCGGGACTACGAGCGCATTTTTCCTGGTGGTGAGAACCAGCCGCGCGTTCACAAATTTTCCCGGCCAAAGTTTCAGGTCGTCGTTCGGGAACGTGGCCTTCAATTTTATCGTGCCGGTCGTCTGATCGATTTGGTTGTCGACTACGGTGAGCTTTCCATCCCCGAGCTGCGTCGTATTTCCACGATCGAAAGCGGAAACCAGCAAGCCGCCCTCCTCGCCGCCGTTGTTCGCCAGGTCCTGCAGATTTTGTTCCGGCAAGGTGAACAGGACGGAAATCGGCCGCAGCTGCGTGATGACCACGATGCCCGTCTGGTCGGAGGCGTGGATGACATTACCGACATCAACGAGCCGAATGCCGGTGCGACCGTCGATTGGAGATTTGATGGAGCAGTAATCCACATTGACCTGCGCAGCCTCGGCCGCGGCCTGCGATTTTTGCGCATTTGCCACAGCGGTGTCGTAATCCTGGGCCGCGACTACATTCTTCGCGCGCAGGTCCTGCTGCCTTTTCAGCGTCGCCTGGTCCAGGGCGGCTTGTGCTTTCGCCTGATCCAGGACCGCCTGGTACGGGTTCGGGTCCACCACCGCGAGGAGATCGCCCGCTTTCACATCCTGGCCTTCCTGAAAAAGTATTTTGGTAAGGTTTCCATCGACGCGCGCCCGGACGGTAACGGTGTTGAAAGCCTGGACCGTCCCGAGCCCGTTGAGATAAATCGGCACGTCCTTTTGTTGGACTTTCGCCGCCACGACTGGCACCGAGCCGCTGCCGGGGCCTCTCGAATTTCGCCCGCTCGTCTGCGCCTCCGCTGTCGAGCCGCCCCTGCGGCAGGTCCACCAGACGAACAACAGGAGGACGACGCCCGCGATGATTATTATCGTACGCTTCGACATAGGAATTGAACCAACGCCAGCCGGAGATGACTCGCGGTAACGTCGTGATTCTCTTCTTCTTATTCGGTCGTGGACCCAGCGTTAGTTGTCATTGCGGGTGAAGTCGCGGAGTTTCTACCTCCATGGCCTTCGAAGAAAACCAACTCCTTTTCGGCTCCGATCCCACGCCGCGGATCGTCGCCATCGAGCTGGGGGAAACGGGGACGATAAAAGTTTACCGGCGCGAAAAAGACGGCTCGATCGCGACCGACATTGAACCGTTTCGTCCTTTTGTCTGGTGCGATTCCGATGTCGCCGATCTGAATATCGAGGCCGAGAAACTCGCCGGCGATTTGCGCTACGGGTGGCGGATCAGCGTCAATAGCTGGAAGGAATTGATCGCGCTCCGGAACGGCCTGAAGAATGCGGGCCGCAGCTTTTTCGCGTTGAGCGATCCGGTCCAGCACTATCTCACCCATACCGGGCGGACTCTTTTCAAAGGAATGGCGTTCGAAGAACTCCGGCGGCTCCAACTGGAAGTTCTTTCGCTCGACGAACGGCTGATGAGTATCGCGCTCTCGGACAACTCAGGTTGGGAAGAACTGATCCTCGTCGAGGCGGACAACGCCGAGGAATCGGAGCGGGCGGCGATCAAACGACTAACGGCGCTCATCAAGGAACGCGATCCGGATGTAATCGAGGGTCACAATCTGTTTCGCTCCGATCTGCCCGTTCTGGTAGCGCGGGCGCGCAAAGCGAAAGTGAAGCTCGATTGGGGACGGAGCGGCGGGTTCCTCCGGTCGCGTCCGTCACGACTCCAAATCGCGGAGAAAACGATCGATTACCCGAAATTCGCCGTCGACGGACGGCACTTCGTCGACACGTTTTTGCTCGCGCATTTCTACGACGTCGGGATGCGCAGCCTGTCGGGCTTCGATCGAATCGATGTCGCCCAACATTTCGGTCTCTGCGATTCCGCGGACATCGCGTCGCTAACTGGCAAGGAACTGGAACGCGAATACAACGCCAACAGTGAACGTTTTCGGAAGCGTGCTCTCTGCGCCGTGCGCGAAACGCGCGCTGTCGCCGATCTCCTCAGTCCCAGCTATTTCATCCAGGCGCAGATTTTTCCCTACAACTACCAGGATGTCATCGTGCGCGGCAACGCCACGCGCATCAACGCGCTTTTCCTGCGCGAATATTATCGGCAGCGCCATTCCATTCCTGAGATGCCGATGGTGCGGGGCTTCGAAGGTGGTTACACCGCGATCTTCTTCACCGGCGTGGCGCGCAACGTCTGGCATTGCGATATCGCTTCGCTCTATCCGTCCATCATGCTCCAGTTCGATTGCTGGCCGGCGACCGATCAACTTCAGATCTTCCGCCATCTTCTCACCGATCTGCGCACATTTCGCCTCGAAGCGAAGGCCAGCATGCGCGCCGCGAAAGACCGCGCCCAGCAGCAATATTTCCACGCGCTCCAGAACACCTTCAAGATTCTGATCAACAGCTTTTACGGTTACCTAGGCTTCGCCCAGGGACATTTCGCCGATTTCGATGCCGCCGCGCGCGTCACCCAGATTGGCCGCGAGTTATTACAAAAAATGATCGATTGGCTCAGCGCCCGCGGCGCACAAGTCATCGAGGTCGACACCGACGGCATCTATTTCGTTCCGCCGACGGACGCGAAAGCCGACGAGTTACGCGAAGCGCTCGCAAAAGAATTGCCGCCTGGAATCGAAGTCGAGTTCGACGAGCAATTCGACGCCATGTTCAGCTACAAAGCGAAGAACTACGCGCTTCTCACTCGCGATGGCGACGTGGTTATCAAAGGCGGCGCTTTGAAGTCGCGCGGCCTCGAAAAATTCCAGCGCGTCTTCCTTGAGGAGATGATCAAGCTCCTCATGGAAGGAAAACCAGACGCGATTCCAACATTGCGCGACGACTTCGAGAAAAAAATCCGCGACCGCGAATGGCACATCGACATGCTGATGAAGACCGACACCCTCCAGGATTCGCTCGATAAATATCGCGCCAAGATCGGCGCCGGCGGACGCAACCGCGCCGCGGCTTACGAGCTCGCCCTGGCTAGCGGCCAAAATTACAAGCCCGGCGAACAGATCAGCTATTACATCAAGGCGACTCCGAAAAAGGTGGCCGCCTACGAAGCCGCGAAACTGGCCAGTAACTTCGATCCCGAGAACCGAGATGAGAACGTCGATTACTACGTCGCGAAGCTGGACGAGCTAGTGAAGAAATTCGGCGGCGTTACTGCGCCCGAAGCAAAACAGGCGACTCTTCTGTAGCCGTCGCCCTGTGGGCGACGCCAGCTCGCGGACTTTGCGTTCGTAGCGCTTTCTCACGCTTCGCACAGCGAAGCGGCTACAGAAGAAGTGCGGCCGTGGTTATTTCATTGCCCGGCAAAGGCAGGAGCTGTTGATCTTGATGTCGGCTTTCGCCCACGCTTTTGTGAAACGCGTTTCGACTGCGGCGGCTTCCGGCTTCTTGGCCGCTTTCAATGTTTCCGCGAGGCCATAAAGGGACCAGCCATTTTCCGGGAGTCGTCGCAGATCTTCGCGATAAACTGCTTCGGCTTCATCGAAACGGCCGGCCTTCATTAGATTTGCGCCTAACGAGTGGCGGATCG
Organism: Chthoniobacterales bacterium; assembly: GCA_036270255.1. Taxonomy (GTDB): domain Bacteria; phylum Verrucomicrobiota; class Verrucomicrobiia; order Chthoniobacterales; family UBA10450; genus AV80. The sequence continues at coordinate 32,671 of DATBCW010000065.1, read as the reverse complement.
GGATCATCCAGGCGGGCGGCTCGTCGTACTTGAGGGCGTCTTCCATCTTCAACGCTTCCTGCAGTCCGGCGATGCCCTCGTCGTTCTTGCCTTCGGCAATCTGGATCTCGGCCTCCAACATCTTTTGAATGAGAGCGATGATGTCGGCGGAAGTATTGTTTCCGACTTCCGTTTCTTTCGGAATCGCGGGCACCATTTCGTTGAATTTCGCCTGTTCTTTGCGCGCCTCTTCCGGCTGTCCTTTGGCCGCGAACGCAATCGCGCGTGCCGCGTGGTGGAAGGCGCGGGAGAACGGCGCGAAATCGGGATAATTGTCCGGCTCGGCGAGAACGTTGTCCCATTGGCCGAGACGCACCATCGCTTCCATCGGCAAGGCCAGGAACGATTCGGCTTTCACGGCGGCGGCCTTGACGAACTCGACGGGGGTTTCGCGAATCAACTCGCGGATTTTCTCCATCGCGAGCTTGCCTTGGCCGGTCATGAGCGCGGCATACGCGAGCATGTGATGATCGTGCGCGGCGTAGAATGGAATGAGACCGGCGGATTTATTGCCTAACGACTTGAAGTAGTTGTGGTCGTCGCTGATGGCCTTCGCATTCGTGTCGATCGCTTTCTGCCAATTGCCCGTCCGGATATCGATGTGCGACGGCATGTGGACGTTGTGCGCGAGACCGGGCTGCAAAGTGCGCAGACGATTAGCCGCGGCCACCGCTTTTTCGGGATGCTGCGAAGCTTCCACGGCATGGATGTAAAGGTGATTCGCAAACGGATGGTTCGGATTCATTTTCATCACCGTCTCAAGGGTCGCGACGATCTCTTCCGTGCCTGGATTGGGCTTACCGTCATTCGTCCATTGGTTCCACGGGCTTAAATCCATCATCGACTCGGCGAAGAACGCGCCGACGTCCTGGTCCTTCGGATATTTTTTCCAGACCTCGCGCATCGCATCGGCGTAGGCGCGGTCGAGCGCGGAGCGATCTTCCGGCTGGGGATTCGCGTAACGTTTGCTGAGGGCTGCAATTAAGTCCTGCTCGACCGGCGAAGCTTTGTCGGCGTGCTGTTGGGCCAGCGTCAGTTCATTCCAGGCCAGCTCTGCCATCGGCGGTGGGACGAGCGGATAGTTTATGTGCGGACCGGCCGCGAGCGCGATGCCCCAGTGAGCCATCGCACAATCCGGATCCGCGTTTGCCGCTTCCTGAAAAGAGCGGATCGCGGAGGCATGGTTAAACCCGTGAATGAAAGCGAGGCCCTGGTTGAAGTAGCGTTGCGCTTTCGGATTTTTCGTTGTGATTTTGCGGGTGTAAGTGCCGAGATCGTTGCGAAGCGGCTCGGTGTCGGCATGGAGCATGGGCGCGGCGAAGCAGATCGCCAGCGCCAGGAGAAAGCTCAAGCGTATGGTGTTCATACCGGCGAGTTTAGCAACCGCGCCGGCCGCGAGACAAGCCCTGCGTTATTCGTAGCGCAGCAGCACTTCCGTTACTCGTAGCGAAGGGCAACGACAGGATTGACCCGAGTGGCGCGGCGCGCTGGGATGTAGTTCGCCAGTAGCGCCACGAACGTCAGCACGGCGGAGACCCCGAGGAATGTCGGCAGGTCCGTCGCGGTGATCCCGAACAACAAGTTCGACATGACGCGAGTAAGCGCGAGCGACGCGATCACGCCGAGTGCAATTCCCGCGAAGGTCAGCTTCATCCCGTGGCCGACGACGAGCCGCAGGATGTCGCCCGTCTTTGCTCCAAGCGCCATGCGTATGCCGATCTCCTGGGTTCGTTGGGTCGCGGAATAATTCATCACCCCATAAAGGCCGACCGAGGCCAGGAGAAGCGCTACCGCTGCGAAAATGCCGAGGAGCATGGTGTCGAATCGCGGCCGCGCGATCGACTTTGCGACGACGGCATCAAGCGTCCGCACATCGGCTACAGGCTGGTCCGGATCTATCCCGCGGATCTCTCGCTCCACGCTCGCGACAAGCTGCATCGGATCGATCGCGGTCCGGATAATCAGCGTCATGAATTGATACGATTCGCGGTCGAGTGGCCAGTAGACTGCCGGGTTGGGATCGCGTTCCAGGGTCGTTTCCCGCGTATCGCCGACGATACCAATAATTTCATCGACTGGTTTCGGCTTTCCAGGCTCCGGAGGCGCCCATTCGACGATGAGTCGTTTGCCGATCGGATCCTCATTCGGAAAATATTTTTTCGCCATCGTTTCGTTGATGACGGTGACGCGCGAGTCTGCTCCGTCATGTTCGTCGAACAGGCGGCCTTTGAGGAGAGGAATGCCCATGGCGGGAAAATAGGAGCCGGAAATTACGCGCACCTCGGTCCCGGGCGCCTGTCCGGGTGGCGCTTCCGGCTGGCCGGCGATATTGAAGCTCGTATTGGACGCCATTCCGGTTAACGGAAGAAAATTGATTGCGCCGATCGCCTTTACACCCGGCAGCGCGGCGACGCGTTCCTGTGCTTGTTTGAAAAACGCGAGGCGCTGCTGGTCATCCTTGTATTTTGCGCCGGGCAACTGCATGCGCATCGTGAGGACGCGGTCGCTTTCGAATCCGGTTTTCACGCGATGGAGGCGCATGAAGCTGCGGATCATAAGCCCGGCGCCGATCAGCAACACGAGAGCGAGCGAGACTTCAGTCACCACAAACAGATTGCGCAAAGCGCCGCGTCCGCCGGTGCTGCCGCGCGCGCCTTTCTTCAGAGCGTCGTTTACGTCTGCGCGCGATGCCTGAAGCGCGGGCACGAGGCCAAAGGCAACGCCGGTGAGCAGCGAGATCGCAAAAGTAAACAAAAGCACCCGCGGATCGATACTGATCTCGCGGAGCCGCGGGATCTTGTCCGGCCCGAAGGCCTTCAGCAACCCGACGCCCCAATAGGCGAACGCGATCCCAACCAGACCGCCACAGAGCGAGAGCAACACACTTTCGGTGAGCAGTTGACGCATCAACCGATTGCGGGTCGCACCGAGCGCCGCCCGCAACGCTAGCTCTCGCTGACGGGAGGCGGCACGTGCGAGGAGGAGGTTGGCGACGTTGGCGCACGCGATGAGCAGCACGAACGCGACGGCGGCGAGGAGCACGAGCAGAATCGGCCGGACATCACCGACGATCTGTTCGCGAATCGGTGTCAGTGACACGCCCCACCTGGCGTTGTAGTCGGGATACTGCTGCTCAAGCTGGCGCGCGATCACGTTCAGCTCCGATTGGGCCCGCTCCAGGGTGACGCCCGGCGCGAGCCGTCCCACGCACCGAAGGAATCGGCCGCTGGTTTTTCTATAATCGCGCGCCGGATCGAGAGCAATCGGTCTCCAAACCTGCACTTGCTCGTCCAGGAAATGAAAACCGGCCGGCATTACGCCAATAATTGTGAAAAGGCGGCCACTGATCGTGACCTGCTGGCCGAGCACGGCGTTGTTGCCGCCGAAGCGTTCCTGCCAAAGTTTATAACTCAGGACCGCGACGAGATTCGCGCCCTCGCGGTCCTCGTTTTCCGTGAACCAGCGGCCGATAAGCGGTTGGACACCGAGCGTCGGAAAAAAGCCGGCGGTTACGAACTGCGCGTGGACTTCGATCGGATCGCCTGAGCCGGTAAAATTCTGACGCACGTCCCAGGCTGCTCCGATTGTTTCAAACGAGCGGGCGCTCTTTTGCCAATCGAGAAAATTTGCGGGCGAGACGACATTCTGGTGCTCGGGCTGCTGGGCGAAACGTTCCCAGATCATGACGGTGCGATCGGGATTTGCGTAATCTAGCGAGCGCAAGAGAACGCCGTTGATCACGCTGAAGATCGCGGTGTTTGCGCCAATGCCGAGGGCGAGTGCGATCACGGCGGTGACGGTGAAGCCTGGTTTCTTGCGCAACGAACGCAGGCCATAGCGCACGTCCTGGAAAAACGTCTCGATCGCGAAGCCGGCGCGGCGCGTGCGCACTTCTTCTTTCGCCTGCTCGACGCCCCCGAGTTCAACCATTGCCGCTCGGCGCGCCTCTTTTTCGGTCATTCCCTGCTTCATATTTTTCTCGGTCAAAAGTTCCACGTACGAGCCCACTTCCTCGTTGAGATCCCGATCGATTCGCTGCTTCCGCATCGTGTTTCGAATCAGGCTTCCGCTCTTGGAAAACAGGCTCATCGGAAATCAAGTCGCCCGGAGCGCGCTCCCGATGGCCAATGAAATGCGCTGCCAATCTTCGGTTTCGGTTTCGAGCTGGCGCCGGCCGGCGCGGGTCAGGCTGTAATATTTCGCCCGGCGATTGTTTTCCGATTCTCCCCATTCGGATTTCAGCCAGCCAGCTTCCTCCATGCGGTGGAGAGCCGGAAAGAGCGAGCCCGGTTTCACGTTGAAGGTTCCCTTGGTGATTTGATTGATCCGGGTGGAAACGCCCAGGCCGTGAAGCGGTTGCGCTGAGAGCGCTTTAAGCACCAACAGGTCGAGGGTCCCTTGCAGGAGGTCGGCCGTAAATTCGTCTTCTTGATTGCTCATATAGATAATCTGTATGAGCCGATGTTGTTCAGGCTCCTATAGACTGTCAATAGGAGAACGTCGCCGACCGAAATTTTTGTCTGCGATTGTTTATCGCCCGTTCACGACAGACCCGCGCGAAGGGACGGACCCGCCCGAGCAATTGGCCGGCCGTAAGACAAAATGCCGGGGATATTGGACAGCCGGCTTTTTCCAGGCAGGCAGCGACCCAGGTGTTGCAGGTATTGAAGGCCGAATAGGTGCCTCGGGCGCGATACCACCCGGCGCCGAGGCGGACCGGCTCACCCCTTCGGTCCAACCAGTACGTCTGCTGGATGTGGTCGCACAATCGCGTGAATCCGGTTTTCGACAATTCGACGGCGAGCACCGTGAATTTCCGATCGTAGTATTTCCGGGCCGGTGTTTCCGTGAATCCATCGGCCAGGAGGACCGTGTGAGAATCGCCCAGGAGTGCCCTTGCCGCGATCCCTGAGGTCAGCGGCTTGCGGTAACCGTCATCGTCGCCCCAGCCGACCTCTATATATTTAGAGTCGGCGAAGTCTGTATTCGCCGGCCAATGGCCGGGCGGGATGTCTGACGCCTTCACCGCGAGCCCAGTGTGAAGAGCCCCGTGGTGGACGACGTAAACCGTGGGGTGGACAACGGTTGGCCGGACATCCGAGACCGGTTTCGGCGTCACCGCGCAAGCGGCGAGGAGAAGCGTAGCGAGGAAGCCAAGGCCGCGCAGAGCCCCCAGCCACGCTCGATTGAGGCCAACTCGCATCCAGATAGTTCTCCGCCTACGAATAGTTTTCAACGCTCCCCGGACCACAAGCTGCTGGATACTGGGGAAGCGCCGGACCGGCACCTCCTTTTATGGAAAAAATCGTAAAAAACCGTTTGCGGGCGGCCCCAATCGAGTGCATAGGGGGCGCTTCCGTGCGAAAAATAACCCTTCTCCTAGTTGTTTCGTCCGCTTTTTCCCTGGTGCTTTCAGCCTCAGCGGCAAAGTCCGACAACCTGAATTTCAAGCCGCAATTCGTCTTCAAAGACCGCAACGGCAAGACCGTTTCGGCTCCGATTGTCGACGAGTATCAGAAGAAAAAGATCGTTTATCCGGCGGCGAAGATTGATCCGCGGATCAATCCGAAGCTGATGCGCGCCGCCACCATCGCTGATGAGCGCGCTCACGCCCACTCGAACTCGCGCTGCTGGCATTACGTCAAGGAAGCGCTCGTCGCCTCCGGTGTCGTCGACGGCCGGCCAAAGACCGCCCTGGCAAAGCAGGCTGGCGATGAACTCGTGCGCGATTACGGCTTCAAGAAACTCCCGATCCGTGACCCGTTCGCTGCGCCGCTTGGCTCCGTCCTGGTCTATAGCGCCCGCGGCGCTGCCGGCCACGTCGAGATTCGGACGAAGAACGGTTTTGTGAGCGACTTCCGCTCGAAGACGCCATCGAAGCGTCCGCTCATTGGCGTTTACGCCAAGAACTAAACGAAATCTCTAGCGCGTCCGTGCGGCGCGGTCAGATCAAGCGCCGGCCCGATCGGCACAATCCGCGTTGGATTGATATCGTCGTGCGTCATGTAGTAGTGGCGCTTGATATGATCGAAATTCACCGTGTCCGCCACGCCGTCATGCTGGTAAAGGTCGCGCAGATACGGCCAGAGATTCGGGTAATCGACGATCCGCCGGATATTGCATTTGAAATGGCCGTGATACACGGCATCGAATCGGATCAGGGTTACGAACAGGCGCCAGTCTGTTTCCGTCATGCGATCGCCAAATAGGTAGCGCTCCGTCGCGAGCCGCGTGTCGAGCTCATCGAGCGTCTCGAATAATCTGGTGGCGGCGCGCTCATAAACCTTCTGGCGCGTCGCGAAGCCGGCCAGGTAAACGCCGTTGTTGACCCGGTCGTAAATCGTCTTGTTCAGCGCGTCGATTTTCTCCCGCAAATCGGCTGGCACAAAGTCGTAATCATTCGCGAAATCGGCGAACTCGCTATTGAACATTCGCAGCAGATCGTCATCGGAATTGCTTACGATTCGCTTTGTTTTCGTATCCCAAAGGACCGGCACGGTGACCCGGCCGCTATAGTTCGGGTCGGTCGCCTGGTACGCTTCGCTCAGGAATTTGAAGCCGTTAATGGGGTCTTCGGAATGGCCGGGCCCGTCGCGGAACGCCCAACCACGCTCATCGCGCACTGGATCGACCACGGTCATTCCGATTGTCTCTTCGAACCCCTTTAGTTTGCGAAAGATAATCGTGCGATGGGCCCAGGGGCAGGCGAGCGAGACGTAGAGATGATAGCGGCCGCGCTCCGGTTTATAGGAGCTCGAACCGTCGCGCTTCACCCAATCACGGAAAGCGTCTTCCTGGCGCTTAAAGGAACCTGTCTTGGTTTGCTCTTCCGGGAATTGGGCCATAATCGATTGCAGAGATAAGGCCAAAGCCGAGCGGCGGCAATTATTCCTGGAGCGCGAAAACACTCCAGTTTTTGTGATTTTTTCTCGAAATTTCAGAGTTGAATGCTCGAAAAATCGTAACGACAAAAAAAGTTTTCAGAGCGTCGAAAAAAGGCTTGTCAGGCTGGTACGAGCCTTGCATACACAGCACGGGTGCACCGCTTTTTCTTTCTCGCATTCTTATCTCTCGTTGGTCTTATAAGTACTACAATCAGCGCCCGATCCGAAGGGCTGGCCAAGTCCCGGAGTCGCTTCTATTACAGCAACTTCGACGGCTCCGTCGGTTCTGCCCGGATCATGCGGCATTACTGGGTGCCGGTGACGCATCCGGACGCCCCGGTTGATTCCCGGCTCGACCCTCGGTTGCGAAAAGCCGCCACGATCGCGCAGGAACGCGCCAACGCCCGCTCGAAGTCCCGCTGCTGGCAATACGTAAAGACGGCGCTGGTTGAATCGGGCGTTATCGACTCCTACCCCAGGACGAACTACGCCACAGAGGCAGGTGACGAATTAGTCCAGAGTTACGGATTCAAGAGGCTCCCGATTCATGATCAATATGCGGCGCCGGTTGGCTCTGTCCTTGTCTTCGGACATGGCACTGCAGGCCACGTCGTAATTCGCACGAAAACGGGATTCGTGAGTGACTACTGGACGAGCAATCGCTGCAAGTACCCGCTCGTTGCGGTCTACGGCAAGTTTTCTTCCTAGTCTGTAGCGGGGATCAACCCCGGTTTCAGGTAAACCATTCCGACGTGGTCGATGAACGCGTCGATCCAGTCGCGACGAATTTCTTCCTGCGCTTGAGCGAGCGTCATTTTCCCGGTCCGAATTTTTTCAAGCAGAACTTCGGTTAGAAGTTCCTTACGATCGGCGCCGTACGGACGCGCATTCACGCGTTGTGGCCAAAGGTTGTCGATCGTGTCCGCGCCTCCGAGCTCCATCGGGATGAGATGATCGATTTTGAATTCTCCGCGCCGGTTCCACGCCAGGCGGTAGCGGGAAAAAACTTTCTGCTCCATCGCGACAGTGACTCCGCGGCGATCTTTGTCCCGCTCCGCGACACGGCCGGGCGTGAGCTTCGGATTCGGGACGAGCGCATCCTCAGCGGGCGCCGTGACGGTCACGGCGAGAACGGCGAAGGCAGTGATGAGGAACGGCTTCACGCGGTTGTATCGTAAACCGTTGCCGAATTAGATGGGCCGCGTGAAATGAATTGGGCTGTTTCCAGCGCCATTTCCCGCTAGAGCTTTGCGATGCCGAAGAATGGCCCAGTCCGGATCGCGATGTGGTCGGGTCCGCGGAACATCTCCACCGCGATGATGCGCGCATGGGGAAATCGGCGCGATACCTTCGTCGTCGACGAGCCGTTTTACGCTTACTACTTGCACGCTACTGGGCGACAGCATCCGGGGGGCGACGAAGTGATCACCCACGGAGAGACCGATTGGCGAAAGGTGATCGCGCAATTGACCGGCCCGGTCCCAAACGGCCAACGGATCTACTATCAGAAACAGATGACGCATCACCTTCTGCCGGAAATCGAGCGCGACTGGCTGGGCAACGTCACGAACTGCTTCCTGATTCGAGAGCCGGCGGAAGTGATTGTTTCTTACATCAAGAAAAACAACGACCCGACGCTGGAGGACATCGGATTCATCCAGCAGGCGGAGATTTTCGATTGGGTCTGTGAACACGAGGGTAGCGTTCCGCCTGTCGTTGATGCGCACGACGTTCTCGAAAATCCGGAGAAAGTTTTGCGATTGTTATGCGAAGCAATCGGTGTCGAATTCACGGAAGGGATGCTTTCCTGGCCGCCTGGCTTGCGTGAGACGGACGGCAGCTGGGCGAAACACTGGTATAACGAAGTCGCAACATCGACCGGCTTTCGAACACCGTCGGAGCAAACTTCTGACCCGGTTCCGTCGCGTTTACGTGAGGTGTATGATCGTTCCCGGGAATATTACGCGTGTCTCTATGAACATCGGCTGCACTTTTGATCTTGACGGCTTAAAGCCGTCAAGATCACAGGCGTATAACTGACCCAATGTTGCAGCATTACGACGAGCGGAATCGCGACCTTCTGGCGAATATCAACGGCCGGCTGCTCCATCGTGACCAAGCGGGGATCAGTCCGTTCGATTCGGCGGTCCAAGGCGGCGACGCGGTCTGGGAGGGTTTGCGGCTTTATGCCGGACGCATTTTCAAATTGCGTGAGCACCTGGCGCGGCTGCGGCGCTCGGCGGAAGCGTTGGCATTCGCTGAAATTCCGCCAGACGAAAAAATCATCGAGGAAATCAGGCGGACGCTCGCCGCGAATAAAATGCGGGACGGTGTTCACATTCGCCTGACGCTGACGCGGGGCGTGAAGATCACCTCGGGAATGGATCCGCGGCTAAACCAAAGTGGACCCACCTTGATCGTTCTGGCGGAGCATAAGCCGCCGGTTTACGCGAAGACCGGCCTCACTTTGATCACGAGCAAAATGCGACGGCCGCCGCCAGAGATTCTCGATCCGCGAATTCATCACGCGAATTTGTTGAACTCGATCCTGGCCAAGATCGAAGCGAACAACGCCGGCGCGGATGACGCGCTGATGCTGGATACACGCGGTTTTGTTGCCGAGACGAACGCGACTCACATTTTCATTGTCCGCAATGGCGGGGTGGCGACACCACGAGTCCTCGCGTGTCCCGAGGGAATCACGCGCGCGACGGTGCTCGAGCTTTGCGCGGCCAACGCGATCCCATGTCAGGAAGGCGATCTTCCTCTGGAAGAGGTTTACCGAGCCGACGAAATGTTCTGCACCGGAACGATGGGGGAGCTGGCAGGAGTGACTAAGGTCGACGGTCGAATCATCGGCCACGGCGAAGTAGGTCCCGTGACTCGGCGGCTTAGCGAGCTGTTCGCGGAACGCACCGTGAGCGAAGGCGAGCCAGTCGCATAGGTCGTACAGGTCCTATGCGACCCATTCCGTTTCCCGCTCGCAATCCTATCCTGGCAATTCCATCCTAAACCATGGCCGACGCCCTCACTCCCATGATGCAGCAATACCAGCGGCTGCGGGCGTCGGTGCCGCCGGATACGCTCCTCCTCTTTCGGCTGGGCGATTTCTACGAGCTTTTCTTTGACGATGCCAAGGAAGCATCGGGCCTCCTCAATCTCGCTCTCACCCACCGCAACAGCGTGCCGATGTGCGGCATGCCATATCACGCGGCGCCGGGCTACATCGCCAAGCTCATCCAGGCCGGGCGCCGGGTTGCCATTTGCGACCAGACCAGCGAACCGCAGCCGGGGAAAATCGTCACGCGCGAGATCACCCAGATCATTACGGCCGGGACAGTGAGCGAGCTGGATTTGTTGAAAGCCAATCGGCCGAATTATCTCGGTGCCGTTTATTTCCACGAAGGGCGATTCGGTTTCGCTTATGCCGAGTTGAGCACGGGCGAATTTCGGGTCACGGAAGCGGACAACAGCAGCGCGCTTCTGGACGATCTCGCGCGCATTTCGCCGGCGGAAGTTTTGGTGAGCGAACGGCAGATGACCGAGTTCGGCGAGTTCGCCGGTGCGCTCGCTTACGACGACTTCGCATTCTTGACCGATCACGCTCGCTTTACCCTGTGCGAACATTTCCGGGTCAAATCGCTCGACGGCTTCGGTTGCAACGAAATGCCGGCGGCGATCGGCGCAGCGGGCGCGGTCGTTCATTATCTGAAGCAGCAATTGCGGCGGAAGATCGATCATCTCGCGTCGCTCCGTTGCGATGCCCGCGGCGATTACGTGCTGCTCGATGCCGCGACCCAGATCAACCTGGAGCTGGTTGAATCGCGCGGGGCGCGAAACATGAGCCTGCTGGCGGCGCTCGATCGCACGGTGACACCGATGGGCGGGCGCAAGCTGCGGAGTTGGATCCTGCAACCTTTGCGTGACCTCCAGGAACTCGAATGCCGGCAGCAATTGATCGCCGATCTTTTGCACGAAGCCGATCTGCTCGCTGGTCTGCGCGCTTGCCTGAAGGCGATCCGCGATTTGGAACGTGCCGCCGGCCGGCTGAGCCAGGCTTCCGGCAACGCGCGCGACCTGGTCGCGCTGAAGATTTCGCTCCAGCAGATTCCGGATCTCAAAGGCGAGCTGCGGAAGCTGATCGACCGGACGGAGTTTGGAAAAGAACCGCAGCTCGGAACGCTTTGTCGACGTATTTTCGATTCGCTCCAGGAAATGCCGGCGCTCACCCAGCGGCTGGCCACGGCGCTGGTGGACGATCCGCCGCTAGTCCTTAAAGAAGGCGGAATCTTTCGCGATGAATTCGACGGCGATCTTGATGAGCTGCGGCAGGGTTCGCGGGAAGGAAAAAATTGGATCGCGCAATTGCAGGAGCGCGAAATCGCGGAAACCGGAATCAAGTCGCTCAAGGTGCGCTTCAATTCCGTTTTCGGGTATTTCATCGAAGTGACGAAATCGAATCTGGCGAGTGTGCCGGAGCGATATGTCCGCAAGCAGACCACCGTCGGCGGCGAGCGGTTCATCACGCCGGAGTTGAAGGAAATGGAATCGAAGATTCTGGGCGCGGACGAAAAAGCGCGGCAGCTCGAATACCAACTTTTCCAAAACCTGCGGGACGAGACGTTGCTCGAACTGGAGCCGATCCAGCGCACCGCCGTCGCGATCGGAACCCTCGATGTCATTTGTGGGTTGGCGGAAACCGCCCGCCTTTACGGGTATTCGCGTCCGGCGCTGAACGCTTCCTTGCGACTCGTGATTCGCGACGGGCGCCATCCAGTCCTCGACCAGAACCTGGCCGAGGAAAAGTTTGTGCCTAACGACACTGACCTCGACGGCGACCGGATCCGGCTGGCCATCATCACCGGGCCGAACATGGCGGGTAAATCAACCTACATTCGGCAGGTCGCCTTGATCGTGTTGATGGCGCAGATCGGCAGCTTCGTTCCCGCCTCCAGCGCCGAGATCGGTCTGGTCGATCGCGTTTTCACGCGGGTGGGCGCGAGCGACGATCTTTCCCGCGGTCAATCGACCTTCATGGTCGAGATGAATGAGACGGCGAACATCGTCAACAACGCGACCGAACGCAGTCTTGTTATTCTCGATGAAATCGGGCGCGGCACTTCGACCTTCGACGGTCTTTCCATTGCCTGGAGCGTCGCGGAGTTCCTCCACGATAAAATCAAAGCGCGCACGCTCTTCGCGACCCATTACCACGAGCTGACCAAACTCGCCTCGGAACGAAAAGGCGTGACGAATTTCAACGTCGCCGTGCGCGAATGGAACGAGCAAATCATTTTCCTCCGCAAGATCATTCCCGGCGGCGCGGATAAAAGTTACGGAATCCACGTCGCCCGCCTTGCCGGAGTGCCCAAGGAAATCCTCGATCGCGCCCGCGACATTCTCGCTCACCTTGAGAAACCGAACGGGGCGGTGGAAGCGCAAAAGCCGGCAAAAGGGCGCCGCGGCAAAAAGCCCGCTCCGATTTCGCACAAGCCGCAGATGGATCTGTTCTGAGCGTTGCCGCTCGAGGGCGAGAAGAACACGAAAGCCACGTCCAGAGCCGCTCGACCGCGCGAAGTGTAGTTGCCGGGAACCCCCGGCGTAAACCACCACAACATTCTATGAAAAAACTATTCCCGTTAGTCTCTCGAACAGCCGTCGCGTTGATCGCGGGCGGACTTTGCCTTGGCGTCTCAGCCCAGGCCGCGCAGAAGAAAGAGGAAAACAAGCCGTCGCCCTCAGCTTCGGCGAGCACATCGAAGAGTCCGGCCCCGCCGGCTCTCAGCGCGAAAGATAAATCGTTCATGAAAGATGCCGCCCAAGGCGGGATGATGGAAGTCGACATGGGCAAGATGGCCCAGCAAAAGGGCAAGAGCGCGGACGTGAAAAAAATCGGAAGCACGATGGTGGCCGATCATACGAAAGCGAATAACGAGTTGATGGGAATCGCGAAGAAGAAGGGCGTCGACCTCTCGAAAGAGAAGGGGAAGATGGAAAAACTGAACGACGCGAACTTCGATAAGGAATACATCAACGCGATGGTGAAGGACCACGAGAAGGATTACGCCGCGTTCCAAGGTGAAGCGAAGAACGGCAGCGACGCTGACGTGAAGGCATTCGCTTCCAAGACTTCAGCTGTGATCAAGAAGCATCTCGACATGGTCAAGGCCGCGCAGGCGAAGATGAAGTAAGCGCTGCCGCTTATCGCCGTTATCCGTTGGGCCGGGATCAGCGATCCCGGCTACAACGACAACGATGGAATTACGCGCAGCCGCATTCGCAGAACCAATGGCTCATCCGCGCCGGTCGTATCAATTTCCGGCAAGTAGAGCTGCGGATCGATGCCGGTAATTTGGAGGCGAAGTAGTTTTTCGTCTGGTAATCGTTCCGCGTCGCCGCGAACCGCAATCGCCTCGAACGCGCACTGGTTGTCAGCGCAAAAGTAAGTTGTAGCGCCAGCTATTACAGCGATCGAGGCGATCTCGATCGTGGTGAACGCGCTGACGAAATCGATCCGGAGCGGGGCCGCCCCGGCACTGTGCGGCAATTCGATTCGAAGATCTTTCCAGCCTTCGTGACCGACGCGGGCGTAAACAGAATTCGCTTCGGAATGGGAACCCTCGCTGGAGTAAAACACCTGAATGATGGTTTGTTGCGCGAAGGGCGTCTGGCGAATGGAGCCATCGCGCCAGTGTTGCGCGATCTTTTCCTGCAAAGCGTTTCCGCGCTCGCTGTAGTAAGTTGCCAGGGCCGCGTTTGACTCGTTAGGCGGCGCTAGAAGTTGTTCGAGAAACCCGGGCAACCGGCTCGGCGGCGGTTTCTGCCAGACGCCGAGCCCCGGTCCATAGTGAAAAGTCCAGGAACGACCTTTCTGTTGCAGCTCGGTCCAAACTTTCCACACGCCGAAGCCTTTGCTTTGCACGTCAACGTCGTGAACCAGCAGGATGCCGCCCGGCCGGAGTTTCGGCAGCCAAACGCCGAGATCGTGACGAACCGCGTCCTCGGTGTGAAGCCCATCGAGATGAATAACGTCGATGCTTTCTTCTGCGAAACGATGGAGCGCTTCATCAAAGCCCGAGCGAATCAGGGTGGAGAACGATTCGTAATTCGGGCGGTTGTGCTCGGAAACCTGGGCGAACGTCGTCTCATCGTAGCCACCGGCGTGCCGATCGCCGCGCCACGTGTCGACCCCAAAACACTGAGTCCCCGTTTCATTTTCGAGCGCGGACTGGCAGAACCCGAAATAACTTTCCCCTCGATCGACGCCCAGTTCGACCAGGATTGCCGGTTTCAGCAGCGCGACGAGGTCGTATGCAAAATGAAGATGAGACGTCCAGGCCCCCACTCCGTAAATCCGCGGTTCGAAGTGGCGCGAGGGCAAATCCCCGTGGATAATTTCCGTTCTCATGCTGGCCGGGCAGGATAAGCTCGCCGCGAAAAAGATGACAGCGCGCATACAATCACGTGGCCGGCTCAATTGGGCGGGCTGATCGGAGCGGCCGATGTTCGAAAAACTGCCGAGCCTCCGCGAGTTCCAGCCGAAATTCTATTCGGGTGGGGCGATGCGTTTTCATCTGCCGTTGCTCTACGATTTTGTGTCGCAGGCGAAACCGAAGCAGATGGTGTTTCTTGGATTTGGGGATAGCGACGCCTTCTTCACCGCCTGCCAGGCCGCGTTGGAACAAAACGTCGACTGCCAATGCGTTGCGGTCCGACGGGATCGCTCCGGTGAATCAGAAGATGCCGATCCGACCTGGCGCAATGGGCGCGCCGGGGGCGAAGAATTCTACGGCGAGCGCACAGTTTTTTTTGCAACGCCCGAGGAAGCGCTTGCGGCAATCGCTGACGGCAGCGTCGATGTCCTGGTGATAGACGACTCCGATTCCGGGACTGAAATCGGACAAGATCTTTCGGCGTGGCAGCCGAAACTCTCGAACCCTGCGACGGTCTTGCTCCACGGACTGGGATTGGAACGCGACGACAGTCCGGCTACGGCTTGGACCAAATGGATCGGCAAACGTCCCCACGCGCATTTCCCCGAGGGCCTCGGCCTGGGGGTCGCGACGCTCGGCAGGAATAGTCCGGGCTCCTTTCTTATTAAACACGGTGGCGATCTCGCCGTTCTCTATTCAGTTGCGGCCGCGCGAATCGACGCCGCGGCCCGGGCGACGATCGCCGAGAAAAGGACAGCCGCGTTCGAGACCCGCCAGATCTGGCTCGATTCGCTTTTGACCGATCGCCGGAAGGTCCAGGAAATCATGGATCATCAGGCGCGAGCAATCGCGTCCCTCGAACAACGCATTGAGCTGCACCTGAAGGCGGAGGAAGAACAGCGGGGTCATTTTGAAAACCTCCGGCGAGACCGTGCCAAGGCGCAGCTCGTGATCGAATCCCTTAACGAGCAAGTCAAACACTTCGATAATCTCCGCCGCGACCGGGCCAAGGCGCAGCTGATCATGGACAGCCAACACGAGCAGTTGAAGCAATTCGTGGCGGAGAGGGACACGCTAACGACGCAGGTCGAAAGCTTGAAAGCGCAGCTCAAGGAACACAAAGCGATCCTGAAAGCCGCGAAGGCCGCCTGCCGAAAAAAAGGCCGATGCTTCCAGATCCAGACCGGGCCGAAGATTCGGCGCCCGTTCGGCGAAAGAGTCGCGCGCGAGCTGCGCCGGCTCCCGGGAAATCTTGGGCTAAGCCGCAAAGAGGAAAGCGCGCCGGTCCGACCAAGGATCGAAACGACCGCGGCGCAGGTCCGGTCGGCCGACCGCTACGAGGCCTGGATCGCAGAGCATGAACCTGACGCCGCGGAGCTGGAGAAACAGAGGGCAGCCGCTCGCAGTCTTTCGCCCAGCGCGAAGATCAGTTTGCTTACTCCGGTTCACAACACGCCGACGGCGTTTCTGGAAGCGATGTTCGGCTCTGTGCTGACGCAGACCTACGATAATTGGGAGCTCTGCGTGGTCGATGCCGGCTCGAGTCGCGCCGAAACAGTGGAGACGCTTCGCCGATGGGAATCACGTGATCAACGGATCCGCGTGGAAGGGCTCGGGGCGAATCTCGGGATCGCCGAGAACACGAATCACGCCTTGCAAATGGCGACCGGCGAATTCGTCGCGTGCCTCGACCACGATGACGTCCTGGCGCCTTTTGCGCTCTTCGAATTGGCGCGCGCGGCGGCGGAAAATCCGGAAGCAGACATTTTTTACAGTGACGAAGATCGGTTGAGCGAACAGGGCAAGCGCCACGCGCCGTTCTTCAAGCCGGAATGGGACCCCGAGCTGCTTTGCGCTTCCATGTACATCGGACACCTCAGCGCGTATCGTCGCTCGCTCGCGCTCGAGCTCGGCGGTTTTCGAAAGGAATTTGATCTGTCGCAGGATTACGATTTCGCCTTGCGCGCGACGGAGCGGGCTCGCGCAATTCATCATATTCCGCACGTGCTTTATCACTGGCGCGAGCATCCTGAATCGGGATCGACTGGCGGTAAACCGGACGCGCGTCGAACGAACCTCGCGGCACTGGCCGATTCAATGCGGCGCCGGAACTCGCCGGCGGAGATTTTGGAATATCCGACCGCCAACCGGGCGCGATTGAAGATCGAGCGGTGGCCTCGCGTTTCGATAATCGTGCCGACAGATTCGGCGACACGCGCGCAGGCGTGTCTGCAAGATTTGCCTCGGGCGACGAAATATCCCGACGTTGAAATTGTGCTGGTGACGAATAGCCAGCTCATGGATTCGTTAAAATTTCTCGAGGCCGACGGCGCGAAGATTCGCCTGATCCCTTACGACAAGCCCTTCAATTTTTCCGAGAAATGCAACGTCGGCGCCGAGGCGGCCACGGGCGAGCGGCTCATCTTTTTCAACGACGATGTCGAAACCGATCAGGCAGACTGGATACAGAACCTGATCGAGCCGCTGGAGAACCCCGAAATCGGGGCGGTCGCGCCGAAGCTGCTCTACGAGACTGGCAAAATTCAGCACGCTGGATTGGTGATGGGCGTCCGCGGTCTGGCTGGGACTGCGTTTCATCAGCGCGCGGAGGATTCGACCGAGCATCACAATCTTCCCCAGACGCAGCATGACGTCGCCGCGCTTTCCGCCGCCTGTCTCGCCATGCGGCGCGAAGATTTTTTCCGCGTCGGCGGCTTCGATGCGGTCAACACGCCGATTGCGCACTCGGACATGGACCTTTGTTTCAAGGCGCGAGACGCAGGGATGCGATGCGTTTACACGCCGTATGCGACGTTGCGGCATGCGGGGCACGCTTCCATCGGTGTCAATGAGGCGCAGGCCGAGACCCAGAAACGGCCGCGCGATAAGGCATCCATTTTTTTGCTGAAACGCTGGGCGGGATACACGACCCGCGACCCCTACTTCACCGATAACATGCGGGACTGGCTGCATGTCGATTCGCCCACGCCGATTCGAATGTTCGGTCGGAACGATCCCAACGCACGCATCGACACATCCGCGGATTTGCTCTTCGTCTCGCATGATCTGTCGCTCTCCGGTGCGCCGATGATGCTTTTTCACGCCGCGGCCTGGTGCAAACAGCACGGAATGTTTGTGACCGTCATGGCGCCGGAAGACGGGCCGTTGCGAGAGAAATTCGAAACGGCAGGCATTCCGCTCATCGTCGATCCGCTGGTGGAAGCTGAACACGAATCGTTCGCCGCGTTCGCGCGCGACTTCGACTGTGTCGTCGCCAACACGATTCGAACCAGTGCGGTCGTACGGACGTTGAAGCGTGAAGATGTGCCGGTCGTGTGGTGGCTGCATGAGCCGGGCTCGGTCGGTGAACACTATTTGCGCGAGGAACCAAAACTGCGCGCCGCAATGCCAATGGCGGATTTGCTCCTGGCGCCGTCAGAACGGACGGCGTCCATCTACCGTCCCTACACCGAGAGTAAGGTGAAGTGTCTGCACAACGCGATTCCGGATGTGGAAGAACAAATTCCGGCGCGGATTAGCTCGGAGCCTTTGCGTTTTCTTCTCATGGCCAGTGTCGAACCCCGAAAAGGCCAGGACGTTTTTGTAAAAGCGCTGGCGCAATTGCCGAGGGAAGTGCGAGACGCGGCGCAATTCGAAATCGCGGGCCGAATCCTCGATCCGGACTTCTGGCCCCCCCTCGAACCCACCGCCAAGCGCATTAAAAATCTTACCGTGACCGGTGCCCTCAGCCACGCCGATGCCCTCGCGAAAATGAGCGGCGCGGATGTAATCGTCTCGCCGTCCCGCGATGAAGCGATGCCGACCGTAACGATCCTGGAAGCGATGAGTCTCGGAAGGGCAATCATTGCGTCGAATGTCGGCGGCGCGGCAGAGACCTTCGCCGACGGCGAAAATGCCCTGCTTGTTAAGCCGGAAAAAACGGACGAGCTAGCCACGGCGATTGGGCGTTTTATCGAGAAGCCGGAACTGGTTGCGCAGCTCGGAGGCAAGGCGCGGGAAACTTACGAACAAGGTTTCACAATCGAACGGTTCGGCCCCGAGTTTTCGGAATTTATCCGGAGCGCGATTTCCAAAGCTCACTGAACGCCATGCCGAATAACGGAACGACGAGTCGACCGCGCGTCCTGTTTGTCTCGCACGAGACGACTTTGAGCGGCGCGCCGATTCAGCTCGTCCATCTCGCGAGTTGGTTACAGGAGCACGGCTGGGACATTCTGGTCGCCACGCCCGATTACGGGCCGATCTCGGACATGCTCATCGCGCGGCGTGTGCCCACCGTTGTTGAAACCACGTTGCTGACAGACCTCGCGCACGTCTGGCTGCGCGAACAATGCCGGCGGTTCGATGTCATCGTGGCGAACACCATCGCGAGCTGGCCCGCGATCCGCGCGGCGCGGCAGGAACGCAAACCTTCACTCTGGTATTTGCACGAAACCCTCGTGGCCATTCGGTTGATTCGCGCCATTCCGGAGATGGCCTCGGCGTTGACCATGGCCGATTTGCTCGTCACGCCCACGCGGCAAACCGCGCGCATTTACCGCGGCCTGACCGAAGCGCCGATCGAAGTCGTTCCCTACGGCATCCCGCGTCCGCAAACAGTTTCGTCGGAACCGGGCGAGCAGATGCGCTTCCTCACCCTGGCATCATTCGAGCCTCGCAAAGGTCAGGACGTGTTGGCGGAAGCGATAAGAAAACTGGATGCAACGGTTCGTGAACGCTGCCAATTCAAGATGGCAGGCCGGGCTCTCGATGAAGAATTTTATGCCGAGCTGCAAAAGGCGGTCGCAGGTTTTCCAGAGGTGGAGCTCATCGATGCGCTCGATCACGCCGACGCCTTGAAGCTCCTGAACGAGACGGACGTGCTTGTTCTGCCGTCGCGTGACGAGACAATGCCGATCGCGATCCTGGAAGCAATTGGGTTGAGCAAGGCCGTGATCAGTGCGGATGTTGGCGGAGTGCGGGAGTGGGTCCGCGACGAAATGAATGGGTTGCTCGTCGAGCGCGAAAATGTAGAAGCGCTGGCGGAAGCGATCACGAAATGTGCGACTGATCCCCGACTGGTGGAGCGCTTGAAAGCGGCGGCCGCCCGAACGTTCGAACGCCACTTCACCCTCGACGTTTTCGCGGCGCGCTTTGCCGAATTGTTAATTTCCTTGGAGCAGCAACCCCGGAAGCATGGGCGTGAATACGCGGATTGGGTCGCTCAATTCGACACTTTAACGGACACAACCCGGGCTAGTTTGCGTCGCGAACTTCGTCTCCTTCCGAGGCAGCCGCTCATCTCGATCGTTTTGCCGGTCTACAATCCCGACCTGCATCATCTCAAGGCGGCCATCGATTCCGTGCGCCACCAAATTTACGAACGCTGGGAGCTATGTATTGCGGATGATGCCTCCACCGATCCGAAAGTGCGTCCGTTTCTGGAAGAAATTGCCCGCGGCGACGCGCGCGTGAAATTGACTCTGCGCGAAAGCAACGGCCACATCCCCGCGTGCTCAAACTCAGCGCTCGAGATGGCGACGGGCGAAATGTGTGCGCTGCTTGATCAGGACGACTTGTTCGCGGAAAACGCGCTCGCGCTGGTCGCGCTCGAGCTCGCGCGCCATCCCGATGCCGGCTTGATTTATTCCGACGAAGATAAAGTGGATGAGGCCGGCGAGCGTTCCAATCCGTTCTTCAAGCCCGACTGGAACCCGGAGCTTTTCCTCGGACAGAACTACATCAATCATCTGGGAGTTTATCGAACGGAATTGCTGCGCCGGATTGGTGGTTTTCGTCAGGGATTCGAGGGTTCACAAGATTACGATCTCGCGTTGCGATGCGTGGAACTTCTCGAGCCAGGGCAAGTCCGACACATTCCGAAAATCCTGTATCATTGGCGCGCTGTCGCCGGCAGCCTCGCCGCGGTTCCGGATGCGAAACCATACGCCAAACACGCCGCCCGCCGCGCCATTGCCGACTATCTTCGCCGAAAGCAACAACCGGGGCGGGTGGTGCGATGCCCGGAAAATATCGAATCTCATCGGGCGATCTACGAAGTGCCAACGCCCGCGCCGCTCGTTTCCGTTATCATTCCTACGCGGGATCGAGCCGATCTCCTGGAACTCTGCGTCAAAAGCGTTCGGGAGCGGACCGATTATGCGCCCGTGGAAGTTCTCATCGTGGATAACGACTCGGTGGAACCGGAAACGGACGAGTTACTTTCCCAATTCGAATCCGAAAAGATCGCGCGAGTTCTGCGGGATCGCGGTACTTTCAACTACAGCCGGCTAAACAATCTCGCTGCCGCGCAAGCCAGCGGCGAAATTCTTTTGTTCCTCAACAACGACATCGAGGTTGAGAACCGGGCTTGGCTCACGGAAATGGTTAGCCACGCCGCCCGATCGGAAGTAGGCGCGGTCGGCGCGCGGCTTTGGTATCCCGACGGAACGCTCCAGCACGGCGGCGTCGTGCTCGGGATGGGCGGCCTGGCGAGTCACGCTTTTCCGCGCATTCCGCGAGGGCATCCCGGTTACTACAATCGCGCGTTTCTGCAGCAAGACTGCTCGGCCGTGACCGGAGCCTGCATGGCCATGCGCAAGAAAGTTTTCCGGGAGTTCAACGGGTTCGACGAAGAAGATCTGGGCGTCAATTTCAGTGATATCGATCTCTGCTTGCGTCTCCGCGCTGCTGGTTACGAAATCGTTTGGACCCCGTACGCCAATTTGATTCACCGTGAGTCCGCTTCACGCGGTTATCAGCGGACCGAAGAACAGCAGGAACAATTTCTTCGCGAAGCGAACTACATGCGGGAAAGATGGGGCGCGGAGTTACTGCACGATCCTTTTTACAATCCGAATTTCACGCTCAATCCCCCGGGATTTGAGATCGCGTTTCCACCACGCCTGCCGCAGGCTATGAAATTATGGCAATGAAGGCAGTTATTCTGGCCGGAGGGATGGGTTCCCGCCTCAGCGAAGAGACTTCACTGCGTCCCAAGCCGATGCTTGAGATTGGGGGACGCCCCATTTTGTGGCACATCATGAAACTCTATTCCGCCCATGGAGTGAATGATTTTGTGATCTGCTGCGGATACAAGGGGTATGTCATCAAGGAATACTTCGCCAACTACTTCCTTCATATGTCGGACGTTACCTTCGACATCGAGCATAATCAGATGGAAGTGCACCAGCGCTTTGCCGAGCCTTGGCGAGTGACGCTGGTAGACACAGGCATCACGACCCTTACCGGCGGACGCCTCAAACGCGTCAAGCGTTACCTGGGCGACGAAGATTTCTGCTTAACGTATGGCGATGGCGTGGCGGATGTGGACATCGGCAAGCTAGTCGAGTTTCACAAGAAGGAAGGCAAGCTTGCCACTGTCACCGCAGTTCAGCCGCCCGGACGATTTGGTGTGCTGGAGCTGGACGGAAATCTGATCCGTCGCTTTCAGGAAAAGCCTTCGGGCGCTGGTTCCTGGATCAGCGCCGGTTTTTTCGTCCTGTCACCGAAGGTGGTCGACTACATCGACGGCGACGCAACCGCATGGGAGAAGGAGCCCATGGAGCGCCTGGCCAGAGAAGGCGAATTGAATGCTTTCTGCCATGACGGTTTTTGGCAATCGATGGATACCCTGCGTGACAGGCAGTATCTCGAGTCGTTGTGGCAGTCCGGTAAGGCACCGTGGCAAGTTTGGTGATCTGCCCAATCCGTGATCACCAACGCAATAGTTAAAGAGGACCTAACGAGCATTCATGAGGCGGTAGGTCTGCGTGGCCGCTGGAGTGGCGCCGTCATTGTCATTACCGGGTGTGCCGGCTTCCTCGGATTTTACCTCACTCAATACTTGGTCCGATACGCCGCCGAGCTGCGGATTCGCAAGGTTATCGGACTCGACACGTTCCTGCTCGGGAAGCCGCGTTGGTTATTGCAACTCGCTGAAGAATTCCAAGAGGTGTTCTTCCTTCAGTCCTTCGATATTTCAAACGATCGCATTGAAGATGTTGGGGAGGCGAAGAGCGCCCGCTACGTCATCCATGCCGCTTCAATCGCTTCGCCTACATTTTACCGGCAGCATCCTCTCGAAACGATCGATGCAAACGTCTGGGGGTTGCGCCGATTGCTGGATTTCTACAAGGACGCGGGTGGCTTGGAAGGTTTTCTGTTCTTTTCGTCCAGCGAGATTTACGGGGATCCAGATCCGCAATTCATTCCGACGGAGGAGACCTATCGAGGCAACGTCGCCTGCCTGGGACCAAGAGCTTGTTATGATGAGTCGAAGCGCTTCGGCGAAACGTTGTCCTACGTCTTCGCTACGTTACATGGCATGCCCATTACTATTGTGAGGCCATTCAACAATTACGGCCCCGGTATGCGGGCCGGTGATAACCGATTGCCGGCGGACCTGGCCGACGCTGTGCTTGGACGGCGCGATATTACCCTTTGGTCCGACGGTTCCCCCAAGCGCACCTACTGCTATGTCTCAGACGCGGTCTCCGGATATTTCCTCGCCCTCTTGCACGGGAAGTACGACTTTTTCAATATCGGAAGCGACAAACAGGAAATAGCGGTTCGCGAGCTCGCTGAAACCTACCGAGCGGCGGGCGCAGAGATTTTCGGTTACTCCGGGAAGGTCAATTACCAGAAGAGTAGTGACTCACAATACCTGACGCATAATCCTGGTCGGCGCCGCCCCGATGTTCGCAAGGCTCGCGAGACGCTTGGTTACAATCCGAAGATTGAGGTGGATGAAGGAGTCCGACGTCATCTCCAGTTCCTGAGCAACGAAGGGCCGGGAGAGTCATGAAGATAGCCATCGTTGGCGCTGGCTATGTCGGCCTGGTGTCCGGCGTATGTTTTGCCGCCAAAGGACACGAAGTGACTTGTGTCGACATCAATTCCGAATTGGTGGCACAGCTCAATGCCGGCAAGGCGCCAATTTACGAGCGGGATTTTGCTGAACTGCTCCAGCGGGCTCTCGAAGCAAAGACATTTGGGGCCACTACGGACATGATTAGTGCGCTTGATCACAGCGACGTCGTGATTATTGCGGTCGGCACGCCGTCTAAAAATGAAGGCATCGATTTGGGTCCGGTCCTTGAAGTCGCGCGGGGCATCGGTCAATACCTCAGCAATCACGACCGTTATCTGGCAGTGGTGGTAAAGAGCACCGTTATCCCAGGCACTACGGACAGCGCCGTTCGATCGGAAATTGAGAAGGCCTCCGGCAAGCAGTTTCCGGCTTTCGGCCTCGGAATGAATCCAGAGTTCTTGCGTGAAGGAGAGGCAGTCAGCGACTTCATGGAGCCTGATCGAATTGTTTTGGGTTACGAAGACGAGCGAACTCTTAAGTTGATGGAAGACCTTTATGCGTCTTGGGAGGCAGACAAGATTCGGGTGAACACACGAACCGCTGAGCTAATCAAGTATGCCAATAACGTCCTGCTCGCGACGCAGATCTCAGCGATGAACGAAGTTGCGAACTTAGCCGACGCCTTGGGCGGGATTGATGTGATGGATGTAGTCAGGGCGATTCGTTTGGACAATCGCTGGAATCCAATCACAGAGAAGGGGAGACTATTTCCGGGTATCTTAAGCTACCTGCTGCCTGGCTGTGGGTTCGGTGGGAGTTGTCTTCCCAAGGATATTCGCGCCCTTCGATCGCAGGGTCTGGGGAAAGGCCTGCCGATGCATCTACTTAACGCGGTCTCTGAAATCAATGATGCGCAACCTCTTCAAGTAATTGAGATCGTCGAACGGGAGATTCCTGACCTATCCAAACGAACGATTCTCGTCCTTGGGTTGGCATTTAAGCCGGGAACAGACGATGTCCGTGAATCGGCATCGCTTAAGATCATTCAATCGTTGTTGGAAAAGAAAGCTCGTGTTTTCGCGCACGATCCGGTGGCGATTGGTAACTTCAAAGCTGCTCTAGGCACCTCAGAAAAATCGGTGACCTTTGTCCAGGACTGGACTTCGTCTGTGGCGACAGCTGATTTAATCATCGTCGCGACTGCCTGGCCCGAGTATCGGGAGCTGGCACAAATGGATCTGGCAGGAAAAGTTTTGTTCGATGCTCGCCGGATGTTTGAGCCATCGGCAATCACTTCAGGACGGTATCTTTCAATTGGGCGGCGTATTGCCGCGCGGCGTTAAGAGTGGAAAGCCAGCTGCATCAGATCGGCAGATGTGAGGTCTGCGGGAATGAAGATCTGGTTTCCGTGCTGGATTTAGGTTTGCATCCGCTCTGCGACGACCTGGTTCCTTTGGCCGACTCTCGGCTATGCCGTGAGTATCCTATTGAGATCTTGTTCTGCAGGACCTGCAACACAGCGCACCAGCGCTTTCAGGTTCCGCAGCGAGAGTTATTCCCGGCCTCCTATCACTATCGTGCTCATTTCACCGCCGATGTGCTTAAGGGAATGGCCGGCCTGGCGGAGTCTTGCGAGACGGAATTAGGCGGTCTTTCTGGCAAGACGGTTCTCGATATCGGATGCAACGACGGCAGCCTGCTGGATTTCTTTCGGGAGAGGGGAGCGATTACGGTCGGCCTGGAACCGACCGACGCGTTCCGCAGTGCCGAGGAAAAGGGACACGCGACGTTTAATGATTTTCTCTCGGAAAATGTCGCCGACGATATAGCTGCGACGCATGGTATGCCGGACGTCATTACCTTCACGAATGTGTTCGCGCACATCGAACATCTGGACAACGTCCTCCTGGCCCTAAAACGCATAATGGCTGAGCAGACAGTAATCGTAATTGAAAACCATTATTTAGGCTCTGTGCTCGACGGCAATCAATTCGATACCTTCTATCACGAACATTGCCGGACCTACAGCTACACTTCGTTCGTGCACGTCGCGGAATCATTAGGTGTTAGATTATTGAAGGTTGAGTTTCCTTCGCGCTACGGAGGCAACATCCGCGTATTTCTTGGGACGCTTCCCATTGCTGACGATACCGGCCTTGATGAGAAGGCTCTGGCGGGCCGGGAGGACGAGTTCTTCGAAAAATTTGCAGAATTGCGCCGTAACGTTGAGCGCTGGCGCGTTGAGAAGGCAAGTTCGCTCCGGGAGAAGGTGCGGCAGAGCGGAAAACTCCGGGCAAAAGCGTTTCCCGCGCGCGCGGCCATTCTGATCAGGTTGCTTGGATTGAACGAAGAATCGGTTTCCGCCGTGTATGAGAAACCGGGTTCGTTAAAGATTGGTCACTACGTTCCCGGCACGCGAATCCCGATCCGCTCGGACGACGAGCTTTTTGCTTTGCCCGATAAGACGCAACCTTTGTTGAATCTGGCGTGGCATATCCCGGACGAGATTCGCAGTTATCTCAGCGAGCATGGTTACCGCGGACCAATTCTCGATGTTCTTAGCGCGAAGGATTTTGGTTCAAGGAGCTGACGTGATTGCAATTCTTGGCTCTGGCTTTGGACTCTATGGTTACCTTCCCGCGCTGGTGAAAGGATGCGGGCAACGGGTCCTGTTATCCGAGCGTCATCGAGCGCCGTTTCAACAAAGACCAGAACTTGCGCGTTTTGCTGATGACATTCAGTGGGCGCCGGACGAAGCGAGCGCTTTGGAGCTCGCGGACGGAGTGATTCTGGCGTTGCAACCAAGCGATCAGAGCGACTGGATTCCGCGATGCCTCGCACGTCCCAATCTAAGGCGAATGATTGTCGAAAAGCCGATTGCGCCTTTTCCCGAGAAGGCGGGGGTTTTGCTCGAAGATCTTAGTCGATCAGGCAAGATCCTTCGGATTGGCTACACCTTTCGATACACGGACTGGGCAGGACGGATAAGAACAGCTGTCAGGCGGAGTGGAGCAAGCAAACGGCTTGTCATTCAATGGAGTTTTCTAGCCCACCATTCTCGCAACGACTTGCGCAACTGGAAGCAATTCACGGATTGCGGCGGCGGCGCCATTCGATTTTACGGTATCCAACTCATCGCCTTACTGGCGGAGCTCGGTTACGAAGTTCCGATCGCGTCGCAAAGCTTCGGTAGCTCAGTGGACGTGGTTGAGAAATGGACAGCTTCTTTCAGTGGCTCCCGGTTGCCGGAATGTGACGTTGTTGTCGATACGAGGAGCGCGATCGAGAAATTCCGAGCCGAGTTGCTCTTTACTTCGGGGACAGAGCCGGGTCAGGTCTTTGCGGACCTGAGCGATCCATTTGAGTCGCCGGCGGCTGAGTCATCGGAAGGGCTGGACCGGCGGGTGCCGGCGTTGAGCCGCTTATGCCGTTCCCTCTGGGAACAAAGCAGCGATGACGGGGCGTGGCATAAAGCAACGATTGACCTTTGGCGAAGCGTCGAGGAAAGAACCAGCTTTAAGCAAGTAGGCCAAGACGGCTAAACCAGATAGATCGTGCAGCCAAAATTTTCTATCATCGTTGTTGATTGCGATACCTATACGCCGAGGGACGCGGCCAAGAGGGGAGTCGACAGCATCTTGTCTCAAACGTTTAGAGATTTTGAGATCGTGTTCGTTCACAACGGGGTAAAGGAAAAGCGTTACGAAGAAGAGTTCGATCTCAGCGCCATAAAAAAAGTGAAGGCGCTTTATCTGAAGGAACTCTCGAATAATTGGGGAAACACGTCCCGGAACTACGGGCTCATGATCGCGGACGGAGAGTACATTCTCCATTTCAACATCGATAACCTTCTTTACCCCACGTGTCTGGAAAAGGTGAACCAGTTCCTCGAGAAGGACGAGGTGAGGAAAGAGATGGTCATCTATTCGATCATCCACCACAAGAATGCGGAGCGAATCTTGACCGGCAATCCTGTTCGGTTCCGGCACATTGATTGCCTCCAAGTGATCGCATCAAGGATAGCCTGGGAATCGATCGGGTTTTGGCACAGGACGGAATACGAGTCCGATGGATACCTTTATGTGGAACTAAGCTCGAAGTTCCAGCCGTTCTATCTCGACGAAGTGCTGGCGGAGAACTTCTAAAACGAGCGAACAAGCGAGAGTTAGCCCGGCTTCCGCGCCACGAGAAGCGAATCGTGCCACTTGTTGCTCTCGTTGTCGTAATTCGGCAGGTCTTCCCACTGGGTCTCGGCGACGAGAACTTCCAGGCCGGCGTAGCGCGCCACGGCGCGTAAACCGTCGGGATACATTCGCCAGCAATCGACCGGGTAGCGATGCTCCGGTCCGCTCGATGGCGCGATGATGCAACACAGACCGCCGGGCCTGAGCGTCCGCGCAATTTGTCGGGCGGTTTCCCAGAAGTATTCCGTGTGCTCGAAGGTCTGGCCGGCAACGATTACGTCCGCGCTTTCCGGCTCGATTTCCCGCCAGTCGTACGGATCGGCCAGGACAATGTCGACGTTCGATCCAGCGGCCAGATCGACGCCGATATATTTCCACGGTGGTACGGAGAAGAGCGGCCGATAAGAGCCGTTGATGTCCTGGCTTCCGAGATCGAGGATGACGAGCGGCGCGGCTCGGCGCGCTTCCAGGTAATCGCGCCGGAACGCGCTCATCTTGTCGAAAGAACTTTGGTGCACAGTCCCGGAGTCAACCCCGAGCGCTCCCGTTTCGCAACCGAGAAGCGCCTTGCATTCTCGGATTAAACTTCAATCCTGATTTGGATGCGCAAGACGAAGATCATCTGCACGCTCGGCCCGGCCACGGAAAAAACCGAGACGCTGCGGCAGTTGCTCAGCGCCGGCGCGGACATTTTTCGGCTCAACATGAGCCACGCGAAACATGATTGGGTGCGCGAGATCATCCCACGCGTACGCCAGATCGCGAAGGAAATGGAATGCGCGGTCGCCATTCTACTCGACACGCAGGGACCGGCGATCCGCACCGGTGAATTGAAATGGAATCTGAAACTAAAGCCGGGCGATATTCTCGAATTCACCGTCCGGGGTGCGAAGAGCGAAGAGAAATATTCTGTCGACGTGAACTACGACGGCCTCGTGAAGGACATTTCCGTCGGCGACGTCGTCCTGGTCGACAACGGCGTGATGCGGCTTCTGGTTCTCGAAAAGAAGCGGAACCGCATCAAGTGCAAGGTGCTTACGCCTGGCGTGCTCGGATCACGACGCCACATCAATCTCCCGGGTGTGCGGGTGAATCTGCCGCCGCTCACGGAAAAGGATCTCAAGGACATCGCGCTCGGCGTGAAAATGAAGGTCGATTTCGTTGCGCTCAGTTTTGCTCGGAAGGAGAGCGACTTGCAGGAACTGCGCGGGGTTTTGAAACAGGCGAAGAGCCGCGCCCAGATCGTGGCGAAAATTGAGGATCAATCCGCAGTCCGCCACATCGGTGAGATGATTGACGCGGCCGACGTCGTGATGATCGCGCGCGGCGATCTCGGGATCGAATGTCCGATGGAAGAGCTGCCAATCATTCAGCGGAAAATCGTGAAGCGCTGTCTGCGGATCGGGAAACCGGTGATCGTGGCGACGCACATGCTCGAATCGATGATCGAGAATCCGGTGCCGACCCGAGCGGAGATTACCGACGTGGCGAACGCGGTTTTCGAGCAAGCGGACGCGATCATGTTGAGCGGCGAAACTTCTACCGGCCGCTATCCGGTGGAATGCGTCAAAGTTTTCGATCGAGTCGCGCGGCGGATCGAGCGGAGCGGCGGCGCGGGGTATGGCCACGACGCGATCCTCGAGGACACGCGGCAGAAAACGGTCGCGTCCGCGGTCGTGCTCGCGAACTCACTTACACGCGCGAAGATGGTCATCTTCACTCACCACGGGACGATGGCGCGTTACGTCTCCAATCTGCGCCCGGAACACGCGCCGATTTTCGCCTTCACCTCCGATGAAACCATTTTCCGCCAGATTGTCATGCTTTGGGGTACCCACCCGATCATGCTCGAGTTTGCGGACGATCCGCACGAGACGATCGAGTCAGCCATCACTTATTTGCGAAAACAAAAGCTGACCGAACCCGGCGATAATCTCATTGTCCTCAGCGACATGCTCGGCGGCCGCGACAAGGTCGACTCTGTCCAGCTGCGCACGGCGCAATAATCTTCCTCGGAGGGACGTGCTTCTGCGCGTCCCACTGCTCTCGGCGACAGCGTGGGAGCGAAAGATAGGACGCGCGGAAGCGCGTCCCTCCGAGAAACAAAAACGCGCGGAAGTTTCCCTCCGCGCGTTCGAGATTGTTTGCGTTTTCGGTTACGCCTCGACCGGCACCGGCCGCTCTTTCTTGCTCAGAGCGCGGCGCAGCTTCGAGAGCGCGATGTTCTGCAACTGCCGGATCCGCTCGCGAGTCACGCCAAATTTCTTGCCGACTTCCTCGAGCGTCTTCGGCTTGCCGCCGTCGAGCCCGAACCGCGAGAAAATGATTTTCCGCTCGCGATCGTCGAGCACGTCGAGCAACCCGCCCACTTCGTTCCGCAAATTTTTGTCGCGGAGCAACTCGAACGGCGTCTGCGCTTCTTCGTCGCCCACGATTTCGCCGAACTCCGTCGAATCATCGTCGCTAATCGGCGCGTCCAGCGACGCCGGCCGAATAGAGACCGTCTTCAGCTGCGAAACCTTGCCACTTGCGATACCGATCTCTTCGCCCAGCTCATCATCGGTCGGTTCGCGGCCGAGTTCCTCGCTCATCTGGAGCGAAACCCGGCGCATCTTCGAAATCTTGTCCACGAGATGGACGGGCAAGCGGATCGTCTTGCTCTGGTTCGCCAGAGCGCGCTTGATCGATTGCTTGATCCACCAGGCCGCGTAAGTGCTAAGTTTTCCGCCCTTTGCGGGGTCGAAACGCTCGACGGCTTTCATCAGGCCGATGTTCCCCTCGGAAATCAGATCGAGCAGGGGCAGGCCGAGATTGGCGTAATCGTGCGCAATCTTGACCACCAGGCGCAGGTTCGAGCGGATCATCAGGGCGCGCGCCTCGCGATCGCCCTTCTTGATCTTGGCAGCCAGCTCGATCTCCTGGTCGGGAGTAAGGAGCGGAATTTGCCCGATCTCGCGCAGGTAAATCTTTATTCCAGTATCGCTATCTTCAGCAGCCATAAAACTTTTCATGAAAAGGGTAAAGGGAACCCGCCGGTGTTGTCCCCGTCGTCAAGCCTGGGAGAGGCGGGTCGATGTTTCGTTTTAACATTCTCAGAAGTAGTTAACAACGTTAAATATTAAATATCGCTTTTCTGACAGCCTTCGGATGGGTCTTGTTCAATAATACTCAAGAGGGGATTTAACCCGCTCTTTTCGCAAATGTTCCAACGCTTTTCCGGCGTTTTTTTGGGGACGAGATCGCGAGCCGAAATCCGTGAAAATTTTTCTTTCATCGTTGGCCAGTTTTCGACAGGATCAGGCCACGATAGCTGAGGCGTGAGGGAGTTATCGGGCATTTCAACCCCAACTCCCACATCCTATGAACCCCAAGTCCCTCGGCCTTCTCGCCGTTGTCGCGATCTTCGCTCTAACTCAGAACGCCTCTGGCCAGTCGCCCGTTCCGGCGACGCCGTGCCCGACTCCCACCCCGAGTCCCGCCTGTACCAATTCGCCCTTCCCGCCGTGCCCGATCGGCACGGGCTGGGCGGAAGGCCTGGTGCAATACACAAACTATTCCCATGCGTTTCCCACGAGCGAAACGAAGAGCCTCTGCGCGGTCGACTGTAATTTTCAGCAGTGGTCATGGGAAGCCTTCGTCTGGGCCACTGCGATTGGGACTGACGGTCGCGCTCGGTTCACGACGTTCGGCAACGTCGATGAACTCGGGAAGAAAACTGCAGCCATCAAAGGCCCAAAGCCGTTGGGTCTAAAGCCGCGGGATTTGAAGCCCAGAGGGAGCCGCCAAAGCCGCCTGCTCGGTTCTTCCTCCGATGAGCCGCAACAGGCGGGCGGCGGCATCGTGGTCGATCAAAACGGGCAGATCATTTGGTATTCCACCCACATGAACCCGGCCTACTTTCAGTTCGTCCAAAAGAATGGCGGAGCTGGCTATGCCAAAGCGTCAGCGACTCTAAATTTCCCGGTCGGCGCGGCGGTATTCAAGGCGTCCTGGCGGGTGGTGCAGGATGGAGAGGACACGAGCAAAACCTACACTGAGAAAACCACCATTCCGATTCTGGTGAACAACGCCTGCGGGGGAATCATGGTTGATCCGTCTGGGAAGACGCGCCCGGTCACGGTGGCGTTGGTTGGCCTCCACGTTGTCGGCGTGACGGAAAATCACCCCGAGTTTTTGTGGGCCTCTTTCGAACAAGACAATAATGCGCCCGATCTGCCGCCCGGTATGCAGCCCAATTCATCCAAACCGGTCAGCAGCAAAAGCTTCGCTTTTTATGCGGCGAACACCCCGGCCAACGCATGCAATCCGCAGTGCGTGAACCTGCAGGTGACCGATCCGGTCAAACAAACGGTGGGTCCAGTCACGAATGTTTTTCGGCAGTTCGCCCAAGGGGGGCCGGTTCCAGCGCAAAGGGGTCAAGACATCACGAATGTGAACCAGGCGGCCCGGAAAGAGATGGCGAACATGGGGACGCTGAAACCGCCTCAACTGAAGGAGACCGTTTGGTCTAATTACAGACTTATCGGCACGCTTTGGCTCGCCCAGCCCGGCACTCTCCAGCCCGGCATCGGTGAAATGGAAGTGTGTGGGGTCGGTTCCGTCAACCTCGCGAATTCGACCTTGGAAACCTATTTCCAAGGCCCGCAAAACAACTTCAACGGCAACAATGTCTCCAACTGTTTCATGTGTCACAACACCGGCAGCTTCGGAGCTCCAGCCGCCAAGAACATTAATTTGAGCCACGCCTTGCTGGATTCGATTCCCACACCGACACCACCGCACCCGACGCCGACATGCACGCCGGCTCCGACGTGCACGCCGATCGCATCGTCGTCATCGGCACCGTCATCAACTCCGGTGGCGTCCCCGCCTGTGTCGCCTTCGCCGTAAGACTAGAGCGCGTCCAATCGGGCGTTTCTGGGTTGCAGCTCCGCTGTCCCTCAGCGGCTTTCCCTGGCCACGGCGACGGCGCGATTGATCTTTTCTCGCGCCTGGTTCTTTGCCACGCTTCCCGCGTTCGTTCCCCCCAATGCTTGCAAAGATTTATTCCGCCGCGGTCTACGGCGTCGACGCATACGAGGTTGAGATCGAGGTCAACGGCGCTCGGGGCGATCCGCATATCATCATCGTCGGGTTGCCGGACGCTGCGGTGAAAGAAAGCCGCGACCGGGTTACGACCGCGATTAGCAACAGCGGCTATTACTGGCCGCGCGGCCGAACGACGATCAATCTCGCGCCAGCTGACATTAAGAAAGAAGGGCCCAGTTTCGATCTGCCGATTGCGCTCGGCATGATCGCCGTTGCCGAGGAACTCGACGG
>DATBCW010000064.1:0-3500 GCA_036270255.1 Chthoniobacterales bacterium | reverse complement strand
GTAGGGGTAAGCGCCATTGCTTCCGTCGAATGAGCCAAGAAGGGTGAAGGTCCCGTTGGTCGAAATGCTAAAGAGCGTTCCAAATCCAAAGGCGCCACCCTGGCGGGTCGTTCCATACAAGAGTCCGTCATGGCCCTGAGTAAGTCTGGCCAGCGGTTCTTGCCCGGAGGTGCCGTCGAAATGGTGCAGAACGGAGAACGCGCCGGCAGAAGTTAATTTAAAGACCAGCCCGTAACCTGAGGCGCCTCCGGCGCTGGTTGTGCCATAGAAGTTGCCGTCGGTCCCCTTGGCCAATGACGCAATGGGATCAGAACCATTTGTTCCATCAAACTGCACAAGGGTGGTGAGCGTGCCGCCGGGTGTAAGCCGGAAAAGCGTTCCATTATGCGCGCCGTTCACGTTGTTCGTGGTGGATCCATAAAAGTTACCGTCGTTCCCCAGCACAACGCTGCCCACCGGATGTTCTCCAGTGCTTGACCCAAGTTCGCCGACTGCCGTCAGCAATCCGTCGGGCGTAACTCGAAAAATCGCGCCGAAACCGTTTGCCCCTGAGTCGGGCGCCGCTCCGTAGAAGTTACCGGCCTGATCCATCACCAGCTCGCGCAACGGGCTCGCTCCGGCGTGCGAGTCCAACAATCCGTCGAATGACGCGACCGTCGCAATTCGATCGCCATTTTTTGGCGCGTGATAGAACACATAGGCGCCGGCCGCATTTAGCACGACCACGTCTCGCTGGCCGTCGCCGTTGAGGTCTCCGGTCGCGAACTGTTTTTCGTCCGAATACGGTCCGGGATATATTTCCCGGTCGGCGAAAGAGCCATCTTCTTTTTGGAAATACAGGCTCAGCCCTTGCCACGATCCGTTCATGACGGCGAGGTCCATGCGGCCGTCCCCGTTGAAGTCTCCGGTTTCAAGATTTGTTGCGCCCTGGTAAGCGCGATAATCGGGTCCGTCGTCCAAGCCTCCGGAAGAATTTTGCAACCAAACCCCGATCGTGGGGAAGCTGTCGTCCTGGTTTACGATGACGTCGTCCCGGCCATCACCGTTAACATCCCCTGCGGCGACGCTCCCCACACTGGCGCCAGACGGGTAAGTGTAGATATCCGGCGGAGCGAAACCGCCCCCGGGTAGCTGGCGGTAGATCGCAAAGCCTCTGTTGGCCGGGGTGAGTATGTCTACCAGCCCATCGGAATTGAAGTCGCCGGCGACCAGGGAAGAGCCCTGCGCTTGATATCGCGACCCGAAAACAAGAGCGCCTTCCGGCGTTTGTTGGAATATCTCGATCGAAGGAAAAACGTTGGGACCGCTCATCACCACCGCCACATCGGGCCGGCCGTCGTTTGTCAGATCGGCGACAAGCAAAGCGCCGCCCTCAACCCCCGACAGGCTGGAGATATATTCGATCGGTGCTGCGAGCGTTCCGGATTGCTCCTGGAGGAAAACTTGGAACCCTTTCTTCGTGCTGCACACCAGATCCGCTCGGCCATCGGAGTTGACGTCAGCGATCGCGAGGGAAACCGAATTGCCCGCCGGGTATTCCACTGGTGGACTTAGCAACCCTTCGGGCGTCTGCAGGTAAACGAAGAGCTTGTAAACGGCCGATTGATAAATGCCGGTCTGGGTCGCAATCACCAGGTCATCACGCCCATCGGAATTGAGGTCCCCGACGACAACCGCCTTCGGATCTTTTACGGCGAGGGAACGAAGCGGCATGAATGTGCCGGTTCGCACATCCACCGTCTGAGCGCCGGCTTGCCCTGCCGAAAGAAGGCAGTTCGCCGCAATGGCGGCCAAAGCCGTGAATGCGAAGTGGGAGGGGGGATGGGAGGCGGAAAACACGCGCCGTTAATACGCGATCTACAAAGTATTGCCCAGCCTTTTTTCCCGTTGAACTGGCTTTCGGCACCTGCCCGTTCTCGCGACCTTGCCACGTTGGCTCCGCCGTCTTAATGAGAGGAATGTCCGAACACAAAGTTACGCTCAACTGGCAGCGCGGCGATAAGCCGTTCGAATACCAAAAATATTCGCGCGATCACACCTGGAAATTCGACGGCGGCCACGAGATGACGGCCTCCGCGGCGCCGGCTTACCTGGGAAATCCGGCGAACACCGATCCGGAAGAAGCGTTCGTTGCGGCTCTTTCCAGTTGCCACATGCTGACGTTCCTCGCGGTCGCTTGCAAAAAGAAGTTCGTCCTGGACGAATACACCGACGATGCAGTCGGCCACATGGAAAAAAACGAGAACGGCAAGCTGGCGATCACGCGGGTCGAGCTGCATCCGAAGATCAAATTTTCCGGCGAGAAACAGCCGACCGAGCAAGAACTCGACGAGATGCATCACTTCGCCCACGCCGAATGTTTCATCGCGAACTCGGTGAAGACCCAGGTTAGCGTCGAGAAGTAGCTATCCGCAGATTCCACAGATTAGGGATTCTGTTTCTGATTTTGAATCTGCGTAATCTGCGTCAATCTGCGGACGAATCATGAGCGCCGACTCACAACGGATGGAAAAGATAGTCAGCCTGTGCAAGCGGCGCGGCTTCATTTTCCAATCGAGCGAGATCTATGGCGGGCTGAATGGCTGCTGGGATTACGGGCCGCTCGGCGTCGAGCTGAAGCGGAACGTGAAGGATTATTGGTGGCGCGTAATGGTCCGCGAACGCGACGACGTCGTCGGCATGGATGGCGCGATCCTGATGAGCCGCGCCGTCTGGAAAGCGAGCGGGCACGAAGCGACCTTCACCGATCCGATGGTGGATTGCCGGACCTGCAAGGCGCGACTGCGCGCTGATCAGTTGCCGGAGAAGAACGGGGTCAAGCAGTGTCCGAATTGCGGCGGCAAAGATTTGACCGAACCGCGCGCGTTTAACCTGATGTTCAAAACGTTCGTCGGCGCGACGGAAGACGAAGACGCGGTGACCTATCTGCGTCCGGAAACGGCTCAGTCGATCTTCGTGCAATTCAAGAACGTGCTGGATACGGCGCGGAAGAAACTGCCGTTCGGGATCGCGCAGATTGGGAAAGCGTTCCGGAACGAGATCAATCCGCGGAATTACATTTTCCGATCGCGCGAGTTCGAGCAAATGGAGCTCGAATATTTTTGCCGACCGGAGCAGGGGATGCAGTTGCTCGAATATTGGAAGGAAGAGCGGCTGAAGTTTTACGAGAACATCGGGATCGCGCGCGACAAACTCCACGTGCTCACGGTGCCGGACGCTGACCGCGCCTTTTACTCGAAGGGCACCTACGACATCGAATACGATTTTCCGTTCGGCCGTCAGGAGTTGGAGGGCGTGGCTTATCGGACGGATTACGACCTGAAGCAGCATCAGGAATCCAGCGGCAAGCCGCTCGATTATTTCGACGAAGAGACGAAACAACGTTTTACCCCGCATGTCGTCGAGCCGAGCGCGGGAGTAGATCGCACCGTGCTCGCGCTTCTCTGCAACGCGTACGACGAGGAGACGGTCACCGACGAACAAGGAAAAACCGAGACGCG
>DATBCW010000063.1:0-9965 GCA_036270255.1 Chthoniobacterales bacterium | reverse complement strand
AAAGTAATCGCGAGCCATTTAGATTCGCGAACGGCGGGAGCGATTCGTGTTCAAGCCGGGCGGGCGGCCTCGAAGGACGTTCCGCATCCGCAAGTCCGCGCTGCGTTTGGATTTTCGATGTGAAAGCCGGCGCCGGTCAGGCCGTCGCGATAATCAAGGGTCGAGCCGCGCAGATAATCGGCGCTCTCGGCATCGACGAAAAATTCCACGCCATCGCGCTCGACAATCGCGTCGCCCGGCTTCTGGGCGTCGAGCGACATCTCGTATTGCAGGCCGGAGCAGCCACCCTTGGCGATGCCAACGCGGAGGCCTTTGTGCTCGGCTTCGGGGCGTGATTCGAGCAGGGTGCGCAACTGGCGCACGGCGTTATCCGTCACGGTGATCATCGTGCTGCGAAAGTATGCTCTGAGTCAGGCTAGTCAAACCGGGCGGCCTTCCGCGCGTCGCTTCATCAAATGTGGGAGGGGCCTTTGCGCCCCGACTGATCGCCGAAAAAAGGCGGCTCCCACATTGGCGCTCGCCGCGGCGAGCGGCTACAGAAGAAAGCCTCGTCGCCGCTTTTCCTTCGCAATCGAAAATCGACAATCTAAAATCGAAAATGTCATGAGTCGCATTCGCCTGTTGCCGGAAATTCTCGCGAGCCAGGTGGCGGCGGGCGAAGTGATCGAACGTCCGGCTTCGGTCGTGAAAGAGCTGGTCGAAAACAGCATCGACGCCGGCGCGCGAAAGATCGAAGTCAGTATTCGCCGCGGCGGCATTTCGTTGATTCGAGTAGTCGACGACGGCTGCGGGATGGATCGCGATGATGCGCTCCTTTCGCTCGAACGGCACGCCACGAGCAAGATCCGCACGGCCAAAGATCTGGCGGCGATCGCGACGCTCGGTTTTCGCGGCGAAGCTCTCCCGAGCATCGCGAGCGTTTCTCGGTTTCGGTTAACCACCCGCGAGCACGATGCGGTCGCAGGCACGGAAATTATTGTCGCCGGCGGCAAGATCGAAACGGTGCGCGACGGCGGTGAAGCACCCGGCACGCAAATCGAAGTGCGCTCGATTTTTTACAATCTCCCCCCGCGCCGGAAATTTCTGCGCTCGGAAAACACCGAGAGCCGAAACCTCGAACATCAGCTTCATCTTCAGGCAACCGGCCATCCGGAAATCGCTTTCGCGTTTGTGCGCGATGAACGCGTCATTTTTCAATTGCCGGCCGCGGCGAGTTTGCTCGATCGCATTCGAGATCTGCATGGGAAGGAACTGGTCGATCGTTTGTTGCCCGTCGACGAAGCGAACAACGCGGCGATCCGAATCCGCGGCTTGATCGGACAAGCGGGAGTGAGCCGGCAAACGCGGGCGCAGCAACTGGTGTTTGTGAACGGTCGCGCCGTTGAGAACGTCGTGCTCAGCGCGGGTTTGCGCGAGGGCTATCACACCGCGCTGATGAAAGGCCAGTTCCCGGTTACGTTTTTGTTTCTCGATCTCGATCCGGCTGCGGTCGACGTGAATGTTCATCCGGCGAAACGCGAAGTGCGGTTCCGCGATCCGAACAGTGTGCGCGAGGCGATTGTCCAAGCCGTGCGCCGGACTTTGGAAAGCGGACGGCACGAATGGCAGCAACAATTCCGCGCGCCGGTAGCGCCCGCTGTAGCCGGGATCGTCGATCCCGGCCCATCTCGAGCGGCCGCGCCTGTTTCGACCGAGCCGGGATCATCGATCCCGGCTACAACGGAAGCGCTGCCTTCGTTCCACGCGCGGCCTAACGAGCAGTTGCCTTCGATCGCGGCCTCTGCCTGGAACGATCAGCCGGCGGCGGCGACGGCATCGCGCGATCAGCAATTTCAGATCATCGGCGTCCTCAACAAGCTCTACGTCCTGATGGAAAATCAGGATGGCCTTGTCCTGGTTGATCAACATGCGGCCCATGAACGCATTTTGTTTGAAGAGCTGCGGCGCCGGATGGAAGAACAGGGCGTCCCCTCCCAACGGCTCTTGCTCGCGCAAACTTTCGAGCTCGCCCCGCGCGATGCCGAATGGGTCGAGCGCAATTCCGCGACGCTCCAGAAAATGGGGATCGGGATCGAGCCGTTCGGAGCTAACGCTTTCAAGATCGATAGCCTGCCCACCTTTCTAGACGTCTCCGATCCGGTGACGTTCATGCGCAAGGTCATCGACGGCCTCAAGAGCGCGAGCAACGGCAGTTCAGCGATGCGCCTGGGCGAGGAAATGATCGCGAAGACCGTTTGCCGGCACGCGGTGAAAGCGAACGATCCGTTGCGCTATCTCGAAGTGGAAAAACTGATCACCGACCTTTTGCACTGCGACCTGCCCTATTGCTGTCCGCACGGCCGGCCGACGATGATCCAAATCTCGCACGCCGAGCTGGAAAAAAAGTTCGGGCGAAAAGTGTGATGACGCCCGGGTAGGGCGAGACGCTGTCGAGCCGTGCTGCAACTTCAAGGAGCGGCAAAACCGCCGTTTTTTCCAGGCGGACGGGACGTGTCGTATTTGCCTCTGGAAAAGGCTACACCGTCCACGGAGTCACCTGGCGGACGAGTAAGCTGCCCGCTCGCGCATCGAGCGTCTGCGCCAATGATAGAAATGTTTTTGGAGATTCGTCGCCGGATGCTGTCAAGATTTGTTGACTGACCAATATTCCATTATGACTGACCCATTAAGGCGTCACTTCAGGAATTTCCCCGGCTAATGGCACGCGGAGGGGGGTGGTCACATGTTCTATTTTGGTAAGAAGATATTGCTTGTTTCTAACTGGATCGTAAGGAAACGGTAAACCGGTCAGAGACATTTTTCGCAAGGCCGCGTCATCAGAGGCTTGGATGTAACGCTTCACATAAGTGACTTCGTCACTCGTACAGCGACGTAACGCAAAATCGGTATAACGGATGATTGCTGGCGACGAAGTAAAGAGACCCTTGGGAGCCGCGTGGTCCGGCGCGGCATTTTTGTTTAGCTCGATTACAAACAACGCGAGCGTAAGGTCCGTTCCGTAAAAGCAAATGAGGTTTTGCCTATCCTCAGTGGGGAAGATCGCTTCTGGATACCATTCCGGCGAATACGTGAATTCCAGTCGGCCAACGTCTTGCCCCTTTTTTCGATAGAGAAGAGGAATGCGGCGATCGGTAACCCAATGATACAGACCGTTGGTTCGAATTTCACAGAAACTGCCTTCGGATAACGCAACCGAAGCTTTCATAGTGCTGAAGAAGCAGATTTTCACGGTAATCAGCACAAGCCCGAGGAGTCCCCCGATAATCAATTTCTTTGCCATTACTTAATCGAGGCGGATACCCTTAACTTTTCATCGGCTACCATTTGCACTTTGCCGTCTTGCATTGGGCGCGCAGTCTCGCCTCGGATAAAGCAAAACGGACTATTGGATCGAGAGGAAAGGGGGCGGGCCATTCCCCGAACGCGGCAATTGTTGTATGTATGTCGATCCTCGCGGAGTTATCAGGAAACACTGTCGCATGCCCGAGGAAAGATGGGATGGCTTGCGCCGAGACTAACTCCGGATGATCGCTCGGGCAGACGTTGCGGAACGTAACGTGAACTGCCACACCATCATTGATCCATCGCTGACGAAGCACTTTGTTTAGGACATCATGCTTGAGGGCGTGCCAGTAAAAGTTAGAATCATCAAACTCCCCGTCTGACTTTACCACGTTAATAGTGTCGCTTTCGAGGCCGGCCAAATCTGTTGTGTTAATCGGATTTGCCGACCCGTATGCATACAAATTCAATCCGCCTTGCTCCGCAATTAGATCGCGATTCAGCCACCGGCCCAGATCGGGATCGTAGGCACGATAAACGGCCA
Source organism: Chthoniobacterales bacterium (assembly GCA_036270255.1). Classification (GTDB taxonomy): domain Bacteria; phylum Verrucomicrobiota; class Verrucomicrobiia; order Chthoniobacterales; family UBA10450; genus AV80. Next base: position 6,139 of record DATBCW010000063.1, on the reverse strand, counting down.
GATCGAGATTACTTTTCGAATGGCGATAAAGCCCGGTGAAGTTGAAATCGGTGGGAGTTGTTCCGAGCACGGTAGTTGAGCGTCCGTAAGGATCGTAGTCATAGCGAGCAACAACGGTGCCGCCACCGGTGAACATTTCCCGAATCGAGCCGAGATGATCGCGAGTGTAAAAATACGCGGTTGTGCCGACGTATTGCCCCTGTTTGTAGTTCCGCTGCGTCACCGCGTCAGTGGCGTCGCGGAACTCGAGCTTTTCTTGGCCGTGCCAGACGACCTTCCGGGTGGAGTTGATGGTCGAGCCGGTTTTCTCGACTATCTTCACGAGACGGCTCAGACCATCGTAAGTGAACTCGCTGCGGGTCGTGAAGCCGGTGTAATTGATTGCAATCAAGCGGTTGGCGCCGTCCCACTCAAACGTGCGGGTGCCGCCATCGCTCGTGATGCTGCCGTTGAGATCGTAGGTCAGTGTGCGATTTGCGCCACCGGTCTGGCTCGTGATCTCGTTCAAGTTGTTCGGCGTCGACGTCGTTGTGGTGGTCGCGATCGTCTCCGATGTACGGTTGCTGCCGGGGTCGTAGCCGTAAGTGTACTGCTTGATCAATGCGTTCGTTGAAGCGTTCTTCAACGGCGCTGTCGTGAGCTCATCGGCGTTATCGTAACCGAGGTCGAACCGCTGCGGCGCGGCGAGCCCCGCATAGTTCTTGGTCCAGGTCGTGATCTCGCCCTCGGCGTCGTAGGTATAGTCCTGTTGCGAAATCAGGTTGTTGTTCTTGCTGCTATTCAGGTTCTTGATCTGCTGGAGCCGCTTGTTCTGGGCGTTGGGGAAGTAGAGGTAATTGGCCGACGCGCCGCCGAGGTAAGCCAGTTTGCTTAGACGATTCGTAACCCCGACGTAAGTATTCGTGAACGTTCCCAGTTTGTTCACATTCGTGCTGACGCGGCCGAGGCTGTCGAACGTCCACGTATCACTGTTTGCCGTTCCGTTGACGGAACGGTTGGTGACGCGCCCGAGCTGGTCGTAGCCGAAGGTAATCGTGTCGTTGGCGAGTGGCGCGTCAATGCTGGCTAGTTGACCGGCGCCGATCGCCGGCGGGACCGCGATCGGATTATATCCGTAAATCACCGTGCCGATACCATCCACCATCGTGCTTACGCGATTGTAGTTCGGATCGTAGGTGTAATTGACGGACGGAGTGGGCGGAGTCAGCGGTTGGCCAGCCGTATTAGTGTAACTGATCTGCTGGATATTGTCGTCCGCGAAGTAGGTATAGTTCGTTCGCTGACTCTTCGCGTCAGTCGAGGATTGCAAACGGCTGGTCGCGCCGGCAGTATTCGGCGCGGTCTGGCCGTCGTAAAGGTAATCGATCGTGGTGCCGTCCTGGAATACCTTCTGATAAACGCGGCTCTGGATGTCGCGATAGAATGTGGTGGTCTGAGTCTTTGGATCGGTAATGCTGGTCAGCGCGCCGCAAGTGCAATAACCGTACTGTGTGGTTCGATTTGCCGAGTCGGTGATCGCATCCATTTTTTGATTCGCGTTGTAATGCCGATAGGTCCAGAGACCGCGCCGGTCGCGGCTGCCCGTCAGGTCGAGCGTCATCGCTCCGGTCACATTGTCGGTGTATTGGAACTGCTCGAAGGTTGTGTCCGGATAGGTGACCTTGATCTTGCGGTCGAGGTTGTCGTAATCCGTTGTAACGGTGTAATTGTCCGAGTCCGTTACAGTCCGAACGCGCTTAAAACTGTCATAGGTGAAACTTGTCACCGCCGAGACGCTATTGAACGGCGGACTGGTGACCGAGGCGAGGAGGCCGGCCGGTACAGTACCGCCATAGGCGTAAGTGGTTGTTTCGTTTTTGGCGTTCTTGCCGGTGAGGATTTGCCCCTGTGAATTGTAAGTGAATGTCGTCGGCTGGCCGGAAGCGTCAGTATCGGTCAGCGGTTCATGTAGCGCATTGTAAGTGAACTTGCGCTGAAGTTCGTTGTTCGTTCCGCGAGTCTGACGAATTTCGAGGAGGTCGATGTTGTTCGTGTCATAGATATAGCTCATGACGCGGCCAACCGGGTCGGTCGTCTTTGTTGTCTTGCCGATGCTGTTGTATTCGAACTGGTTCAACTGCGTGCTGCCGTCACCGAGAACTCGGGCAATCTGCGACGGATTCGCAGTCGGCCCGGAGCGCTGGTAATCCGACTGGCCGGCGTAAGTGTACCAGACGCGATTTTCGATCTGCAATTTCTCACTCGAAAGAATTCCGGATATCGACCCGTCGGCATTGTAGAGCCAGTGTTTGGTCTTCGCTTGCGTATAATCGCCCGGCGCAACCAGCATTGCCTTCTTGTCCCAATAGAAAGTGTTGGCGACATCCAACCCGGCATTGGTGATGCCAACGGCATTTGGCGCGACCGCATCACTGGCGGCAACGCCGGGAGCCTGGTCTCGATATTCCACTCGTTCTTTCCCGCCCAGCGGATCGGTCATTTCAATCCAGCGATTGGTTCCGTTCTCGCCGCTGACGAAGTTAGTTGTGCCGTAAGGCGTCGTTAGCGAGTCGATCGAATCCGTACCGGAAGTGTAAGTAAACTGGGATTGGATTCCGATCTCGTCGGTAATCTTGGTGAGTTGTCCGTCCGTGTAGTCAAAGGTTGCAAACCGGCCAAACGGATCGGTGACCTTAGTAACTTTGAGCGGATCAGCCGCCAGCTCATAGGAAATATTTGTCACCTGGCTGAGCGCGTCCGTGATCGTGGTGACGCGGAAACTCGCGTCGTATCCAATGCCTACGGTGTTCCCCGCCGGGTCAACCATTTGCGTCATGAAGATTCGGCGCGGGTACGAATTCGCGCCGTCGCTCAAACCGAACACTTCTTTCGAACCGTCCGGCAACCGTCGCTCATAGCTCGCTGCGCCTGTCTTCACGAGAACGGCATGGCTTTGCGCATCTGCGATGAAGGATTGCGAGGCGGCATCGTAGGCGAAAATCTCCGCACCTCCTCCAGATCGGTAAAGACCGGTGAGCGGCAATTGCGCATTCGGATCGTCGCTGACGTACGAGAGCCAACCGAAGGTCCATTTCGGCCCAAGGTTTGAATAATTGAAGGTCGCGGGCTGTTGAGTATCCCGTTGATTATAAGAGACGCTAAAACCAATCGTCGGCCCATATGCGGGAGAGTAGCGCAACGGAGTATCGGAGATATTCAAGCTCACCAGCATTGAATTGACCGTGTATCGGGCCATACCGGCGTTGCAACTTGGACAGTTCTCAGAATTTCCGCCCGACTTGTCGTCGTTGCACTTCGTGTTGGCGCCGGGCGTGGGGGAAGGGGTTGGAGTAGGTGCACTTGAAAGATATATGGTGATCGTTCCGGCATCGATCGTTTGAACTGGAGTGCAAGTGCTGATCACTTCCACCGTGATATCCATTTCATCGTTGCCATCGCGGACACTCCAGCCACAGCACGGATTGTACTGCCAAATGTAGTAGTGCTCCCCCGCGGGTACTGGCGTGTTGTCCCAAAAAACTTCGGCGTAAGAGACGCGGTCCCAACTCGTCGTTCCACTTAGCTGCCCGTTGACGACCGAAAATTGCCCAAGCACGCCATTCCAAGATGTGCCTGCCCCGATAGCATATGAGCCGTCCGGAACAGTTCCTCCGCCAAGTGCAGCTTGGACCGTCCACGTTGTTGCGTCGCCGGATGGGCTACATTGCAACCGGTATTGTGCCGTTGAGCTCAAGCCACGAGCTGTTGGAGCAGACGACAAAAGTAGGCAGAGCAGGATGAATGTCGCCGCCGCGAATTTAGCGAACGCATTGGGGGAGAGATGCGCGGCAGCGTTGGACGAGATGTTAGAGAGGACGCCAAGGTAATTGACTGATTTCATAGGGCGAAAAAACAGAGAGGAAGACCCGGTGTAGGTGCGGATGTAGATGCAAGTTCTGGGGAATTGAGGAGAAGGAGGCTGGGGTGGAAGGGCGTTCGCGGGAAAAATGTGTTCTGGAGTCGGCGCGTTTTAGCGGGTGGCGCGAAACAGACAAGACATTTTTCGGAAATCGCAAAAAAGCTCAGACGAAAAGCGTGAGTTCGGCGAGGCGAGACGTTGAAAGCCGGTCGTGACGGCGCGGCACGGTCTGCGTGTCGAGCCGTGTTGAAGCGTCGAGCGAGTCGGCTCGACTGAGTTTGCGGGCCCAGCGTCGGAGTCTCCGACTCTTGCGTTACGGCGCCCTACAAGGGAAGATCACCGCCAATGCTTCGCGATCAGCGCTTTGATCGCGGGCGTTTGCAGACAGTAATTTTCCTGTTCGTGGTGCGGAATCTCGGGAAACCATTTCCACCAGAACATCCCGGCCAGGAACGGATGCCGTAACGGCAGGTCGAGCGCGACGTCAACGCAACGTTGCTGAATCTCGGAGGCCTGTTCGCCGCCGGTCTTGAAAGCCCACGGCTCGGCCGCCGTGCGCGCACTTTCGTTGTAACCGATCTCGACGAAGAGAAACTGTTTTCCGGTCTTCTTCGAGAATTGCTCCAGCTCGGCGCAACGTTTTTCCCAGGCCGCCGAGATTTCTGCCGAGCTTGGGTCGCTCGTTTTCGTGAGCGGGAAATAAGCGAGCACGCCGACGTAATCGAGCGCGTCCCAAAATTTCACGTCCGCGTATTCGTTCCAGTTCGCGCCGTAGGTGACTTTCCCGTGGTAGACGGCGCGGACCGCCCCGATGATTTTGCGCCACCGCTCCTCGTATTTCTGCGGGTAGGTGAACTCGAGACCGACGCAAAAAATCTCCGCATGCTCGGACTCCGCCAGCGTCGCCATTTGCACGATCCACGTTTCGTATTCGGCAAAGAACCGGTCCCATTCCTCTGGCGTGACGAAATTAATCTCGCCGCGCCAACTGAACTTCGTGCCCCAATAGGCGAGGTGAGGAATGAGCATGGCCGAGAGCCCGCGCTCATGCGCCCACCGCAGCGGCGTTGTGATGTGGGCCGTGCTGGTCCCGGAGCGCCGACCGCTGACGACCTGGCCGTCTTCGCGGATCTGCGCATAGGGATGGATCGCGATGCTGTTTACGCCTAACGACTTCAATTCATCGAGGGTCGACTCCATTTCCGGCATTTGCCATTCGATGCCCCACGTCTGGCAGGAGACGGTCATGCCTTTGAAAACCGGCGGCCGCGCTTCTTCAGCCGGCGACGAGACAATCGTTGTGATCAAGGCGGCAACGAATAGCCTGAAACGCATCCGTGGATTTTAGCTGGGTTCTTGCTTGTGCGAAATGATGGGCTCGCTGATTGGTCTTAGGTCGCCAAAGCCCCGATGGAAAAAACCGCACTGATCACCGGCATCACAGGACAGGACGGCTCGTATTTGGCCGAGCTGCTTCTGGAAAAAGGTTACGCCGTCCATGGAGTCGTTCGGCGGACCAGTAATTTGCTCCGTTCGCGCATCGAGCATCTGCGCAACGACGAAAACATTTACGGCAAATCGCTCTTTCTCCACTACAGCGATTTGTCGGATGTCACGACGGTGCGCCGAATTTTTTCCGCCGTGCAACCCGCTGAGATTTATCATCTCGCCGGGCAAAGCCATGTCGGCTTGAGCTTCGAAATCCCGGAATCGACCTGCGACGAGATCGGCATGGCGACATTGCGTTTGCTCGAGATCGCGCGCGATCAGGCGGGGCCCGTGAAATTCTATCACGCTTCCAGCTCGGAGATTTTCGGGAACGCGAAGGAATCGCCGCAGACGGAAGAAACGCCGATGCGGCCGGCGAGTCCGTATGGCTGCGCCAAAGCGTTCGCGACCCATCTGGCCCAGGTTTATCGCGAATCGTACGGGCTCTTCGTCAGCAACGGAATTCTTTACAATCATGAATCGCCCCGGCGCGGCGAAAACTTCGTCACTCGCAAGATCGCGCGAGCGGTGGCGCGGATCGCGCGCGGGCTCGACCAGGAGTTGTCGCTGGGCAGTTTGGAGAGCCGGCGGGATTGGGGCCGGGCGCAGGACTACGTCGCCGCCATGTGGCTAATGTTGCAACAGGAAAAGCCCGGCGATTATATCGTCGCGACCGGCGAAACTCATTCGGTGGGTGACTTCGTCGAGGCGGCGTTCGCCGTCGTGAAATTGCCGCCGGAAAAATATGTGAAA
>DATBCW010000062.1:0-6364 GCA_036270255.1 Chthoniobacterales bacterium | reverse complement strand
GGCGGCCAAGACAAATGAGGCAACGAAGCCGATTGCCATGCGATGACCCACTTCAAAAATTGTAGGGCAAGCGCTCCGCTTGCCATACCAGCAAGCGCCGGCAACCGACGCGGTTTCCCTACAACTTCATTCGGATTCAGTCCTCGATCGCCTCAATCCCAAGTTGCTTCATTCGCTCAACGTGATCCTTCATGACTTTCAGTTCTTCGGGGGAATGCCCCTTCCATTCCGTGACCTCACCCGTGACCCGAAGCGGATCCCGGGAGCGATATGACTTCGTCGGATTGCCCGGGTACTTCCTGTCCGTCAGGTTTGGGTCGTCTTCAAACGGGCCCGTCGGTTCTACGATGTAGATTCTCCCGGGCCCTTCGCCGACGGCCAGTTCGGCCCCCCAGGTGGCCGCATTTAAGGTAGCGGTGAGATAAATGTAGCCCGCCTTCCTTCTCGTACCATAGTTAGAGTTATAGCCAGGCCCGATCAGGTCCCCAACCTTCAGGTCGGCCTTCGTCCCATGGTAGAACCTCTCAGGACTCTCGTCGTCGCTGCCTGTTATCGGTTTATCCGTCAAACGGCGATCCTAAGGACTACCCCTTCCCATCCCCGTCTGGTTAGATGCGTTCATGGTCGTGGTGGGTTCTGGAAGACGCTCCATAGGGCAAGGCCGACACTCAGGGCATTCGCTACCGAAAGCCAAGCGAATCCGCGAACGCCGAGCCGCTGCCGAAAGCCCCACCGAAGCACCGACTGCTCAATAATCGCGTTAAGCGCGACCGCGAGGAGGAACGTCGCCAGCCAGGATACAGGATTGAATGTGCCAACCTTCCAGTAGCGATAGACGGCAAGATACGCCATGTACTCCCAAGCAATACCGGAGATCGGAATCAGCAGGATGCCGACAGCGGTCGAAGCGGCGTTCATCGCGAGATTGGCGATGATAGCGCGTGGCCAGCTGAAGCCGGTTAAGAATCGAACGAACGGTAGCTCCACGGCTAAGCCGAAGAGAATGATCCACTAAGCGAGGAGACGAGCCTCCAAGAATAGCGCCGGCCAGACTACGTCCGCTATCAACATGTTACCCGAAGGTCAGCGCGTAACGAGACCGAAATGAGCGATGACGGACGGGCGTGCGGGTTGCTTCCTTCATAATTCCTAATTCTTAATTCTGACTTGTCATGCGGGCGGTCCGCCGGCCTGCTCGCGAAAACTTCGGAGTTCGCTCTATCCCATGGTTAGGTCTTTGGGGATTTGCCAAGATATTGTCCGAACAGTGAAATGAAAACCTTTCCATTCTGATCGACGTGGATATCAACGACCGCAGTATCAGAAACTTCCTCGTATCGCAGTGTCCTGTAGAGATGAATGTAACCAGGTGTGTCGCCCTTGTCGGGTGCGATATGGCTTCCTACGGGCTCGAGAACGCGAGTCGGCTCACCAAAAACTCTGAGGGCATCTCCTTCTGTCTTGATCTCCTTAATCAAATTCTGCAGCCGTTCGGACTCTTCCGAGGGCACCTCTGCGAACATCTGAGAACGCAAAGACTCTGGCGCTCGGCCAGAACAGAACGGGCAGTGATACAAAGGCATCGAGCTACCATCTAGCGTACTAAGCTGATACTCGTTCATTTCGGCTTTGAACTCGATGGGCACACTCGGATTGTGTGCGGCGCGTTCGAGCCAGCGGCAATCGCAAAATGGGAGATCCTTGCGCAGCATAGACCTAACGAGTATAAAATCAGCGACGTCTGCCGAGAGCGAGCACGTTTTGTTTCATAAATTCTTAAGCCAGCCTAGTTCATGCGGCGGGTAGGCAGCCTGCTCGCTAACGCTTTCGAAGTTCGCTGAATCGCTTGGTCAGATGGTTTTCGTGTCATCGTGTGAAGCTGTGACTGAAGAAGGCTAATTGATAATGACCAGCGCACCGCGTCTCGCTTCTTGGTCGAGCATGTCGCGAATCTCGTCGCCTCGATTGGGCTTGAACCCGGCGATCTTGACGCTGCCATCTGGTAGCTCTCGTATATCTGCTCCAGTACTCCCGGACACCTCCGCAAGATAGTTATGCCGGTATACGTCGCTGATATGAACCGCAAACCTTACAATGTAATGAGTGGACGTGACATCACGAGAAGTGCGGAGCGTGTCGGCGTATTCGTCGAGCGTGCGACACGAAGATGGGTGGATATGGAGGAACTCAGGCCACTGAGCTATCTGCTGATCGTCAATGATCACTTGCGGCTTCGGAAGGAAGCCGGCGAAACAGTGGGTGACGCCAAGCTCGTCAGCAGTCTGTCGAGCGTAGTCTGCTCCACCCGAGCTCCAACAGTAGAGAACCGCGCCCTCCGAATGCAATTGTATGATGTGTTGAATCACCGATGGAATCGGAATGCGCTTGCTGCCAGCACTGCGCACGAGCGTGTCGTCAACGTCGACGTAGATGCAAAGGTCGCGAGCCATTTAACGAGAACAAGATGAGCGACCGCGGACGAGACCGCGCGTCGCTCGAGGTAGAAGTGTGGAAGTCATCTCAAAGGTGAACACACGACGGTCCGCCGTTCGCTCTATCGTCTGGTTAGGTGACGTCATGGCTGCTCCTCCAGCGATTTGTCCAGATCAGTGATGACCGTCTTGGGGCGCGACGGCGTGTAGAGATAATAAGTGAAGAACTCGACTGGTTTTCCGTCTTTGAGTTTTTGATCGTAGTGTTTCATTGCCGCCTTCTTTCTGGCGGCATCGATAAACTCTTGTGGCACCTGAATCTTGACGGGGTTGGTCGTCCCTGATTTTGGATCCGTGACCTGCGAGACGTGGAACGTAAGAATCTTTGATGTGCTGTCGACCGTGAGGCCGAAGACAACAGCATACGTGTGGAATCCGGGGTCTTTCAGACGCTCGCGAACAGTCTGAGCAGACGCGACAGATGCCAGCGCGAGGAATAAGACGGCGGCGAGGCGAACAAGCGGGGTATTCACGAATAACGTTCTAGTCACCTAACGAGAAGTAGACGCCTTAGAGGCGCCCATTGGGCGCCTGATCCGGTTGCAATTAATCCAAGAATTTCGGAGACCGGGGAACATGCTCGGAATTTACGAGGCTATTGGCGGAGCCTCAAGCCAGAAGCGTTACTTGGGCGGCTTGCGTTTTGAGGTGAGGACGCGGTAGGTGGCGAGGGCGTTCAGGATTTCGGGGTCGCCCTGGGCCCAGGCGTTCGAAATGGTAATGCGTTTCAAGCGCCATTTCTGGGCGTCGCGGACGAGCTCGCAATCGTAGCGGTTCATGAGAAGGGCGTTCTCGGCGTCGCGGCGGGCGCCTTCGCGCGGCATGAAGTGTTGCGACATGACGTAGGCGGAGAGCGTGGCGGAATCGTCGCTGATCTCGATCTGGAGATTGGTCGCGGAATGGCTGGTATCGAGCGGGCCGATGAGCGGCAAAACAGAATTGAGAATAGCTTGCCGGCCGGTGATCAGCGGGAAATCGAGATGAAGTCTTTTGCCGGCGGGACGGAAATCGAAGACGCAATCTTCTGTAAGCGCGGAAGCGAGTGAATCGGCGTCGCCATGGTCGAGGCCGAAAGCGTAGCGATGAAGGGCGTCGGCAATTTCGTAGCGGTCGTTGGCGAGCTGGGCGAGGTCACTCATGGGACGAAACTCCAATAGCCAACCCGCAACGTCCAATCTGACTTTTTCCCAGAGAAATCGACCGCGGATTACTCGGATAACACGGATTGGAGCAGAACGAGAATTCCGAAATCCCTATCCGCGATATCCGCGTAATCCGCGGTTAAATTAAGTATGCCGTGACGTAATTGGAGCGACCCTGACATACTGCGGCGTGCTGACGATTGAGAAAATTTCAAAGCGGTTTCGAGCGGGGAACTATGGGGTGCGCGATCTTTCGCTGGAGGTGAAGTCGGGCGTGATCGGGTTGCTCGGGCCTAATGGCGCGGGGAAAACGACATTGATGCAGATGATCGCAACGATCACGCGACCGACAAGCGGTCGGATCCTGTTTCACGGCCAGGATGTGGCGAAGCGGCCTAACGACTTACGGCGCCGGCTCGGTTATCTGCCGCAGGATTTCGGCGTTTACGACAATCTGACGGCGACAGAGTTCCTGACCTACTTCGCAGCGCTTAAAGGCGTGCGCTCGAAGAAACGCGTCATGGAAATGCTCGCGAGCGTGAACCTGCACGGCGTAGCGAACCGCACCGTGGGCGGGTTCTCCGGCGGAATGAAACAACGGCTCGGCATCGCCCAGGCGCTCATCAACGATCCAGAGCTGGTGATCGTGGACGAACCGACCGCGGGCCTCGACCCGGAAGAACGCGTCCGCTTCCGAAATGTTCTGTCGGAAATCGGTTTTGGAAAACTCGTGATCCTTTCGACCCATATCGTTTCGGACGTGGAATCGATCGCGACGGAGATCGCGGTGATGAAAGAGGGGGCGCTCCTCGCGATGGCGACGCCGGAAATCTTACTGCGGATGTGCGACGGCCATGTCTGGAAAAGTGTGGTGAGCTCGGAACAATTCGATCAGCTCCGGACGAGTCTGAAAATTTCGAGCGCGGTCCGCAAACCGGATGGCGTTCATATTCGGTTCGTCGGCCCGGCTCCGGCGATCGCCGCGGATCAGGCGGAGCCGGAGCTGGAGGACGCGTTTCTTTATTTGATGAATTTTGGCGGAACCGCCCAATCGCCATCGCTTCCGACAGCTCCGGGATCAGCGATCCCGGCTACAACATGACGGCGTCGCTCTCCCGCATCGGCGCCATTGTCGGCGCGGACTTCCGGATTCGGTTCCGGCGCGTGTCGACGGTGATCGTGTTTCTGTTGCTGAGTGCATTTGCTTATCTCTGGATCCCCGCGCCCTCGACCGGGCGCACTTTGATCCAGATCAACGGCCAGCGCGCGATTTACAATTCCGGCGCGATCGGCATGGGCACGGCGTCGCTCGGGATGATCTTCGTGGGTCTATTCGGCTTCTACGTGATCTCGAATGCGATCCGGCGCGACGTCATCACGCGCTGCGGCGTGATCGCGGCTTCAACGCCGATGCGCTCGGGCGAATATCTGCTCGCGAAATTCCTCGGGAATCTCGCTTTCCTCGCGACCTTCGTCTGCGGATTCATGCTCAGCTCGATGGCGATGCTCCTCGTGCGCGGTGAAGCGCGAATCGAGCCGCTGGTGTTTATCGAGCAATATCTCCTCCTCACTCCGCCTGCGATCGTGTTCGTCTCCGCGGTCTCCGTCCTGTTCGAATCGATTCGCTGGCTCTCGGGAAAACTCGGCGACGTCCTCTATTTCTTCCTCTGGATGACAGTGATCGGCCTGGTGGTGGCGAATGAAACCACGCGCGGTGGAATTAATTGGGCGCGCTGTTTCGATTTCACCGGTTTCGGGTTCATGATCGACCAAATGCAGCGGACGTTGCAGACCAACTCGGTTTCGATCGGCGCATCGGACTTCGATTCAACGAAACCGACGATCGTTTTCCACGGGCTAACGTTGACGCGGGAGTGGATTGTTCCGCGGCTCGTTTCGCTACTGACTCCCCTCCTCCTCCTGCCCGTCGCAGCCCTGTTTTTCCATCGCTTCGACCCCGTGCGCACGAAGCAAGTTTCCGGAAAGGGCCGGCGAAATTGGCTCGGCAAAATTCAAAACCTCTTCAAACCGCTGAGTCGCCGCGCGGTCGCGCTCCTGACAATCCCGGGACGCGGCGGATCGTTTCTCGGCGCGATGTGGATCGACGCGTTACTGACATTGACGCTGCTTCCGTTCGCGTTTCTGGCGTTCGTCGGGATCACGATCGCGAGCATCTTCGCGCCGCTGTCCGGGATGTTGCCGATCGTGTTCGCCGTGCTGGCCGTCATCGTATCGGACGTGGCCACGCGCGACCGCCGGGCAGGAACTCTTGCCAGCGTGCGCGCCATTCCGCGCCTGAGAGAAAATTACGTTTGGTGGAAGCTCGGCTCGACGCTGTTGCTGAGTTTCTTCCTTTGCGCCGGGCCGTTGCTCAGGACGGCGCCGCACGGTTGGCTCGCCGTCGAGGCGCTGGTCTGCGGCGTTGTGCTCGTCGCATCGATGGCAACAGCACTCGGGATCCTGACGGCGAATCCGAAAACTTTCATCGTCGGGTTCCTGACGTTCTGGTACGTGGTAGTGAACGACAAAGGAGCGAGCCCGCTCCTGGATTTCGCCGGATTTTATGGGCGATTCACGTCAGCGACGATCGCGCTCTATGTTTGCCTGAGCGTCGCCGCGGTCGCAATCGCTCAGATTTTCTATCGCGCGCGCCTGGCGCGATAGTTGGAGGGACGCCCGCTGTGGCGTCCCCGCATTTTAGGGACGGGACAGCGCCCGTCCCTCCAAGGT
>DATBCW010000061.1:0-30187 GCA_036270255.1 Chthoniobacterales bacterium | reverse complement strand
CGCGGCGTTGGCGCGGATGCAGGAGCTGGCCACGCGCTACAAGCTCGGCGTCCGGGTCGATCAGGTGCAGTTGAAAAACGTGAATCCGCCCCGGGAAGTGCAGGGTTCGTTTAACGAAGTCAACAAGGCGCAGCAGGACCGCGAGAACGCAATCAACATTGCCAACGGCGACTACAACGAAGCGGTGCCACGCGCTCGGGGGCAGGCCGACCAGACGGTGCGCGGCGCGGAAGGTTATCGCTTCAAGCGCGTGAACGAGGCGGAAGGCGACGTCGCGTCGTTCAACGCCATGCTCGGCCAGTACATCAAAGCGCCCGAGATCACGCGCACCCGGCTTTACCTCGAGACGATGCAGGAAGTCCTGCCCGCGATGGGACCGAAGATCATCATCGACGATTCGATGAAGCAGTTGCTGCCGATCCTGCCGCTCTCGCTCAAACCGGAGCCGACCCGATGAACAAGCGCGGTTGTCTCTGGGCGTTCACAGTCCTCGGCGTGCTCGTGCTGTTCCGCCTTTTCCTGGGCTGCTTCTATACCGTGAAGCAAACGGAGCAGGTGATCATTACTCAATTCGGTCAGCCGATCGGCGACCCGATCACGGAAGCCGGACTCCATCTCAAGCGGCCTTTCATTCAAGAAGTAAACCGGATCGATAAACGGTTTTTGGAATGGGACGGCGCGCCGGTCGCGATCCCGACGCGGGACAAGACTTACATCCACGTCGATACCTACGCGCGCTGGCGCATCGCCAACCCGATGACTTACTTCGTCCGGTTGCACGATGAACGGAGCGCGCAGTCGCGCCTCGAAGATATTTTGGGGAGCGAAACTCGGAATTCGATCGCGAAGCATGATCTCATCGAGATTGTGCGCACCGATAAGGATCGCAAACCGCTCCACGACGAAAGTCTCAAGACCGGTCCGGTGGGGATGGGCACGATCGGTGTTCTTCAGCCCATTGCTTTCGGGCGCTTGAAAGTAGAAGAGGAAATCAAGAAAGCGGCGGCGGTGAAGCTGGCCGAGTTCGGCGTAGACCTGCTCGATCTGCGGTTGCGCCGAGTAAATTACAACCCGGACGTGCTCGATCGGATTTATCAGCGGATGATCAGCGAACGCCGCCAGATCGCGCAGCGTTTCCGTTCCGAAGGCGAGGGCGAAGCGGCCCGAATCGCGGGACAAAGGGAACGCGACCTGAACGAGATTCAGTCCACTGCTTATCGCAAAGTGCAGGAAATCCGCGGGGAATCAGACGCGAAAGCGACCGAGATTTACGCGCAAGCTTACACCCAGAATCCACAGGCGTCAGAGTTCTACGGTTTTCTGAAAAGCATGGAGACCTATCGCCGCTCGTTGGGAAAAGATTCGACGCTCATCCTCTCGACGGAGAGCGATCTGTTCAGTCTTTTGAAGCGGGCCGCGCCGAAGCCGGGGCCGAGCCCGCCGTTAGCGCCAGCGCGATGAACTTGAAACCGCCTCTGAACGCATCGATTTTTCATCCATGAACGAGCCCTCGAATCCTTCGGAACCGCAAACGCCGTCGCCCTCCGATTCCTCGCCGCCGCCTCCACCACCACCGCCGCCTCCACCGTTTACTCCGCCGCCAGTTTCTCCCGCACCACCTGTCCCGCCGGCCGCGCCGCCACTGACACGTCCCCCGGTTTACACTCCGCCCGCCGGCCAGCCGCCGAAGAAAAGCGCTACGCCCTGGATCCTGGGAGGCTGCGGCTGTCTTACCTTGATCATCATCGTCATCGTCGTCATCGCGATAATGATCAACCGGGCGAAACAGAAGGTTGTCGATTTCAAAACCGATTTTAAATCGGCGCTCCAATCGATCGACGAAAAATCCTCGCCCTCTTCCAAGGCTGGTTGGATCACCTACACAAACGTGAAGGCCGATTTGCCCGCCAATCTTCAATCCGATTTCATCGCCTTCAGCTTCCAGTATCCGAAAAGTTTCGAGGTCCAGCCGCAATCGAAGGTCAACTTCGTCAAAGTCGAGAAGTATGCCGGGGCGGGCAAAGGCAACACCGCCGAGAATTTCGCCGTCGGTTACGCGCGCTTCAACGACCCGACCGCCGATAGCGACGCGTTATACGATGGGCTCCTCGATCAGCTCGGACAGCAGCTCGCCGGTACCTTCCATAATTACAAAGAGCTGAGACGAACGTTTGAAACGGTAGATGGGGTGAGAAGCCGCACCGCGCTTTTTCAAGCCGACTTCAACGACACCCCTAAGACGATGATTTACGGCAAGACCATCGTCGTTCATCCCGCTGGTCAAAAGAACGGCGTCACTATCCTCATCCTAGGCACTTCCCTCGGCCACGACGTCAAGAGCCCCGACGATCTCGGCGCCAAAGGCGACACCGCCGATATCCTGCGCTCGTTCCGATTTCTGTAAGCGTTGCGCACCGCTCTCTCGGCGACTCATCACTGCCACCCTCATGCGTTATCTCGCAGCGCTGACAATGAGCGTGGCTTGCTTTCACTTGACGGCGCAAGCTGCGGAGAAGTCATCGCCGGCCGCAGCCTATAATGATCGCCTTGCGGCAATCTCCAAGAAGGCCCTGGAGGCTGAGCTCACGAAGCACCCCGAGCGCCTGAGCGGTACTTCGATGAAGCTCCGCTACACCGTCGATCGGAATGGCCGCGTGCATAACGTTAAGGTTATGTCGCGCACACCTGACGGTTGGGCCGAGACGACCGCCGTCCGCGTTCTAGCTGAGACTAAATTTCCTCCAATTCCGATGGACGTTCAGCTCGAAGTCGGAGCGGGCTATATCGACGCTCAAGCCGAACTCAGTTATCACGCCGAGGCAGCGGCGGCCTGGAAAAAAGATTCAGCCTATTACCGTTACAACATGCATGTGCACAAAATGCTGCAGGACGACCTCAATCTTACTTTCAACGCGCCGCATCATTTGGAGGTGGACTATGAGTTTTTCCTCAGCGCCCAGGGCCATGTCACCAGCATGAAGGTCCATGCAAAGGCCGGGGGTCAATGGGCGGAACAGATCCTGGTGCGCAGCATCCGCCGATTGAAGTTTCCGCCCATACCGCCGCAAGTGTTCAAAGAGCTCCAAGAAAAACCGCCCTTGAGGATTTTCGGCACAATGAGCTGGGATCCACAGTGAACGGTTTAAGCAAGACGCTGCACTGCGCGCCGTGCCACGCTGTCGACAATAGCCCAGCGCTTTAGCGCTGGGGAAGCGGTGACGTACAATGTTAGAGTCCCGTGAGGGACGAAAGGCAGCTCGATCGATTGCCTTCTTTCGTCCCTGCGGGACTTCGCGGCGTGCGGTAAATGTTACACCCGAGCGCTGAAGCGCTGGGCTATTATGGATCGGCGCGTTACAATCCCCGATGTCTCAGCCCCTTTGTGAACCGTTGTGACCTTGGTGTGAGAATTACTTCGGCGTCGAATCACACCACTGCACCAGGAACTCTATGCGCGCTTTCGGGGGCATGAACGCGAGCACGCTACGCCCCTAACAATGGCTAGCGCTTCACCGCCGCGCTAATCCGTGCGGCAAGGGCGTTGAGATCAGATTCACTGAAACGATCGGTATTAATTGTGAACTGATTGCTATCAATGCGCTGCCGAATTGTTGGCGCAGATATCAAATTGCCGTCGACGATAATCGCAAGCCGTGATTCGATGTTAGAAGCGGTAGTCTCGCTGAGCCGCTTCCGGCCCTCAAGCGTCAACGTCACAATTAAGATGGGGCGAAGAATCCCCCGCTCAACAGTCGCGTTTACTATGTTTGCGTCACTGATGATCGGTATTTTGCTTACGTACAGAATTTCGCTTGAAGACCTCATCTGAAGTTTCGTTGTTTCCGGCCGTTCCTTTTCGAAGGCCAATCGAAAACTCACCACTGAATCCTCCGTCCGACGAATTTGTGCGTGTGAGGTTAGAACGGTTCCCGCAAGGCAGCATAGAGAAAAGACCAAACAGTTTGTTGCAGCTCGGGTAATCATATTACCAAGATCTCTTTTCCCAAAAAGTCTCCACACCTGTAGGGGTGATGAATTCTGGGGTAACTTCGTCACACGGCTTGTCATAAACTTGTCCCCAACCGTTTGTGGCCAGGACGAAAGGTCCGGAGAATTGAACTAACATGCTTATGACGCAACATTTACAGCAGTGGTTAGAACTATGAGGAATCCTCTCGCAAGCGGCAAGACCCCTTGCATACTCTTGGCGAATCGTGTTGGCGGCGCTGTCGCCCGTGTTTCCCAGCAGATTACCCAAAGCATCCGTCGGGTTTTTCGCCTGCAGGCCCGTCGGATCGGTACGGTTTTCTGGGCTGTTGCCAACATATCTGTACAGGTTTGGGCCTTGCTTGAATTCGGCATTAGTCAACGGATCGCGGCTGATCCATCTGCCCATCGTCGGGCTGTAGGCGCGATACATGGCCAGGTTTAGGCCGCTCGGTTGATGGAAGTAGTGGCCGGTGTAACCGAAATCGACGGTCAGGTTGCCGTTGACGACAAAGGATTTGCCCCAGGCGTCGTAGTCATAGCGGGCGACGACAGATCCCAGCGAAGTGGTTACTTCACGGATGCTACCCAGGTGATCGCGCGTGTAGTAGTAATTGGCGGAATCGCCTTCTAGGCGCTGCTCGCCCTCGGCGAAGTAACGTTTTGTTACTGTTGCTCCGGTAATGTCTCGCTCCTCGCAAATCTGGTTGCCGCACCAGACGAAGGTCTTTACCGTCGTCGCCTCCACGCTCCGCTCTACGGTTACTCGGATCTGCTGATAGGTCTCGTTCGAACCCGGCTGCCCTCCGTCGATGGGGTCGGCGGGACTCACGGCCAGATCTCCGTTCGCCAGTTGGATCGCGGCAAAGCTCAGGGTGTAAGCGCCGTTCAAATTCAAGCTCTGCGAAATAGCCCCGTCGCCCTGGATAAACGCCACTTGGTTGCCCTCCGGCGACGACTCCGGGCTGAGCCGGGTCATTTTGCTTCCATTGGCCGTAACGCCCGACGTGCCGTCGTAAGTCCACGCTGTTTCAGAAGGGTTGAATTCCGCCTGGTCGACCACTGGGTTCTCAAAGCCACCGTCGGGCACGAGCACCCCATTCAGAGCGGCCTGGTCCAGCAACATGATGTTGCCGGTCCCGTTTGGATCCAAACCTTGAAATCTGATTGTGTAGTTTCCCTGCGACAGCGTAACCGGCGCCGTCGTAAAAAGGCTGTAGGAGCCGGTCACTGGCTGTACTACCGCTGTCAATCCTGGGCCTTTTTCAATGATTTTCAGCCTTCGCCCCAGCCCATCATAGGCAAATTCCGTGCGACTGCCGCTGTCGGTGTAATTGATAGCCACAAGGCGATTAGCCGCGTCCCATTCGAAGGTCTGGTTAACGCCATCATAAGTAAGGTTCCCATTATGATCGTAGGTCAGCGGAACCGGATCAGTCTCCGTCGGGCCAAATGAATTACTCACGACGCTATCGAGCTGGTTCAGGTTGTTCGCCGTGTAAGTGGCGTTGCTGTGAACATTGTGCGCCCCATAGAATGAGTTGGTGAGCCGGTTCCCGGCGTCGTCGTACGTGTAACTGTACCCCACGCCTGTTTGACCAACGCCGATCAATTGCTTGGCGTCATCGTATTCGAACGAACTGCTCGTTTGAGTCGGTCCAAGAGTTTTGCTCCAACTCTGAATTTGCCCTTCGGCATCATATGTATATTCGTGACTGGACAAGTTTACGTCGCTGCTGGTCACATACTGCAACGTTTGTAAGCGGCGATCATTGTCGTTGTCGTAATAACTGTAGTTTGCCATTTGACCGTTTGGATAATTGACGCTCCCCAAGCGTGGCGTTACTCCGTAGTAGGCCCGCGTGAACGAGCCCAGTGCATTCGTCGTAGTCCCCAGGCGGCCAAGCGAGTCGTAGCTCATGCTCGCGCCCGTACCGTCGATGTCCTGACCGATGGTGCGCCCGAGCTCGTCATACGCGTAGGTGATAGTATCGTTCATAAACGGCCCATCCACCTGATAAAGCTGCCCCGCTCCCATGGTGCCCGCTGCCACCGGATAATAATGATAATGCGTCGAACCGATCCCGTCGGTCATACAAATGATGCGGTTGTAATTCTGGTCGTACGAGTAGTTGACCGTCGGTGTCGGATGCAGGGCGTTCGAGTAACTGATTTGTTGTAGATTATCGTCGGCGAAGTAGGAGTAATTAGTCGTCTGACCATTCGCGTCAGTTGAAGACTTCAACCGGCTGGTTGCGCCCGCAGTGTTTGGCGCTGTTTGGCCCTCAAACAGGTAATCGATCGTGGAGCTGTCGGCGAAAACCTTTTGATAGATGCGGCTCTGGATGTCGCGGTTAAACGTTGTCACATTGTGATTCGGGTCCTCGATGCTTGTGAGCGAACCGCAAGTGCACCAGCCGTAAATGGTCGTCCGATTAAGCGGGTCTGTGATGGAATCCATATGCTGGTTGGCGTCATAATGTCGGAACGTCCAGCGACCTAAACGATCGCTGCTTCCGGTCAGGTCGAGCGTCATCGCACCGGTAATGTTGTCCGTATATTGAAATTGCTCGAAAGTTCCATCAGGATAGGTGACTTGGATTTTGCGATCGAGGTTATCGTAATCTGTCGTAACCGTGTAATCGTCCGCCACGTTCGTCACACTGCGGACTCGATTGTAGGAATCGTATCCAAATTGCGTTACTGCAGAGACGCCATTGAAGGCCGGACTGATGATCCTCGCCAGACAGCCGGTCGGCACGTTATCGCCATAGACGTAGGTCGTTGTCTCGTTCCTGGCGTTTTGTCTAGTGAGGACCTGGCCTTGGGCGTTGTAGGTATAGGTCGTCGGCTGACCGGCGGCATCAGTATCCGTCAGCGGTTCGTGCCGGGCATTGTAGGTAAACTTGCGCAGAAGCTCGTTGTTTGTCCCGCGCGTCTGGCGAATCTCAAGACGGTCGATGTTGTTCGTGTCGTAGACATAACTTATGACCCGGCCAATCGGGTCGGTTGATTTTGTCGGATTGCCAAGACTGTTGTATTCAAACTGGTTGAGCTGCGTGCCGTCGCCGAGGACGCGGGCGATTTGCGTCGGATTTGCGCTGGGCCCGGCGTGTTGGTAATCGGGCTGGTCTGCATACGTGGACCAAACTCGATTCTCCAGCGGTTGTTTCTCGCTGGAAATAATGTCTGAAACAGTGCCGTCCGCATTGTAGAGCCAGTGTGTAATTTTCGCCTGAGTGTAATTACCGGGCGCGACGAGCATGGCTTTCTTGTCCCAGTAAAACGTGTTCGCTACGTCCAATCCGGCGTTAGTCACGCCCGCGACATTGGGTGCTATTGAGTCGCTTGCACTGATCCCTGGGGCGTGGTCGCGATATTCGACTCGCTCCTTGCCACCAAGCGGATCGGTCATTTCGATCCAGCGATTGGTTCCGTTCTCACCGCTGACGAAAGTTGTCGTCCCGTAAGGCGTGTGGAGCGAATCGATCGAATCGGTCCCGGGGGTGTAGGTAAACTGTGATTGGATTCCGATCTCGTCCGTAATTTTGGTAAGTTCGCCGTTGGTGTATTCAAAACTAGCGAACCGGCCGAAAGGATCCGTCACTTTTGTGATTTTGAGCGAGTCGCTGGGTAACTCGTAGGAGATGTTTGTCACCTGGCTGAGTGCGTCGGTGACGGTCCTCACCCGGAAACTGCCGTCGTATCCAATGGTGACAGCGTTTCCGGCGGGATCGATCATTTGAGTCATGAAGATTCGCCGCGGAAACGAAGTTGCCCCGTCACTCAAGGCGAAGACTTCTTTCGAACCATCGGGCAGCCGGCGTTCGTAGCTGGCCGCCCCAGTCTTGACCAACACGGCATGGCTACGTGGATCGGCCGCGAATGACTGCGAAGCCGAGTCATACGCGAAGATTTCCGCGCCGCCTCCCGACCGGTAGAGCCCCGTAAACGGCAGCTGCACCGTCGGATCGTCGCTCACGTAGGAGAGCCAAGCGAACGTCCATTTCGGGCCGAGGTTGGAATAATTGAAAGTCGCGGGCTGTTGCGATTCCTTTTGGTTATAGGTGACCGTAAAATCGACAGAAGGACCGTACGCGGGCGAATAGCGCAGCGGTGTATCCTGAATGTTCAGGCTAACAAGCTTGGAATGCACGGTGTAGCGCGCCATTCCGGGAGCGTTTGGCCCCACTGTTTGTCCGCCGCTGCAGCTCGAGCAGTTGTTCGCGTTCCCGCCGACTTTGGGGGCATTGCACGTGGTCTGCGCGCCGGGTGTGGCAGTAGGGCCCACGTAGGCATTCAGTATTTGGTTATATGTTACTGCGGGGGCGCAGCCGTAAGCGCAGCAGTCATAATGCTCGCCATCGATGCCGACGAAGCCATCCGTTGGGCGGCCGCCCGTCACGTAATTTTGAGGCGGGATCGAAATAGGAGCAAAGGTGCCCCCGATTCCTACATAGAACGCATTGTCGCTGAAAACGACGTGGTCCTGACCAAAGGTGATCACACCGCCGGCGACATCAACAAAAGCGTCAGCGCCCGTACTGAGGTGAATGTTGTACCGGCCATCTGGAATACTGCCGACTAACGTCGTATGGAGTATCACTTGGCCGACATCGTCGTCTACAGAATCGGTGAATCCGCCTGAACCGCCGCTCGCGCAGATATAATAAATCTTTAGCGGCTGAGCGGCATGAGCGAAACCGGAGAGCGCCGCAAACATCAATAAACCGAGCGCGCACAGTTTCCCGCAAACGCCCAGTGGCGGGACTCCGATGATAGAGGTCGATCTGAGGCGGGGTGGAGTGGTCGGGATTTCTGCCCAATTAGGTTGGGTTTTCATGGAGAGAGAGCTGACGGGGTAGTTGGAGTGGGGAGTGATGAGAGGGTGGTTGCTGGGAGATGATTGTTTAGGGAGGCCCGCAAGTTTTAGCGGCCCGGCAAAAACAGGCAAGACATTCTGTCATAACCGTAAAAGTTCCGGAGGAAGCTTGCCGTGAGGGTGGTTAGGCGAAGCTTCGCAGAAAGGGCACAAGGGGGGCTTTCGAACCCTTCGTGTGAGCTCCGTCAAACGCCTGGGATTTGGCCCCTCGTCTCCGCGAAGTCGTCCGGAATCGGCGCGGTGAAGCTCATCGTTTTCTCCGTTCGCGGGTGAACAAAGCTTAGCTTCCAGGCATGGAGCATTTGGCGCGGGGAAGGTCCGGCGCGTTTGCCGCCGTAGACTTTGTCGCCGAGCACGGGATGTCCGAGATGATGAAGGTGAACTCGAATCTGGTGAGTGCGGCCGGTGTGGATCGTGCATTCAATGAGACTGACGTCGCCGTTTGATTCGAGGACGCGGTAATCGGTTTTCGCGGGGCGACCGGCGCGCTTAGCGATGCTCATTCGTTGTCGATGAACGGGATGTCTGGCGATCGGCGCGTCGATCGCCCCCGTTTTTTCGCGCGGCGTGCCGGCGACGAGTGCGAGATAAACTTTTCCAGTCGTGCGTTCGGCGAATTGTCTTGAGAGATCGCGATGAGTGGCGTCGTTCTTCGCGACGA
Source organism: Chthoniobacterales bacterium (assembly GCA_036270255.1). Taxonomy (GTDB): domain Bacteria; phylum Verrucomicrobiota; class Verrucomicrobiia; order Chthoniobacterales; family UBA10450; genus AV80. The sequence goes on along the minus strand of DATBCW010000061.1, from coordinate 20,657 downwards.
CCAGAACGCCGCTCGTGTCTTTGTCGAGCCGATGAACAATTCCCGGGCGTTCCTTGCCGCCAATTCCGGATAGATTCTTGCAATGAGCGAGAAGCGCGTTCACCAGCGTGTGCTGCTGATGGCCGGCGCCCGGATGAACCACGAGCCCGGCCGGCTTGTTCAAGACGAGGAGATCGTCGTCTTCAAAAAGAATATCGAGATGCATCTCCTCTGGTTGAGCGTCGATTTTCTCGAGTTCGGGTTCGCGCACTTCCACGATCGCTCGCGCGCGTACGGGATCGCGTGGCCGCGCCGGTTCCCCGTTCACGGTCACGAACTTTTCTCGAATGAGGGCCTGAAGCCGGGCTCTCGAAAAGGCCGGGAGCGCCTGGGCGAGGAAACGATCCAGCCGTTGGCCGGCATCCGCGCTTTGGACTTCGAGCTTGATCATGAAATGAGTTCGACCCTGAGATGCTACACCGCGCAACACCGCCGCCGTCAACGTTCGCCTGTCTCGCCCCGCCTCCCGTTTACACTCGAATTGACGATGCTACCTTACCGGTTCGATGACACAGAACCCGCCATTTCCGTCGCCGGAAGAACTGAAGTCGAAGCTTTCCGAGTTCATGAAGACGAACTTCGGCGACAAGGTCGCGTTCACGACTTACACCGAGCCCGAAGCGGCCCAGGCCCCGGCGGAGGAGAAGCCGCGCGAGACCAGCGACGAGCCGTTCGTGTTCGATTTTCTCCCGCGCGATATCAAGACGCACCTCGACCGGTTCGTGATCAAGCAGGACGAAGCGAAGAAGGTCCTCTCGATCGCGGTGTGCGATCACTACAATCACGTTAATTATTTGCGCCGGCTCGAGAAGGAAGATGCCGCCCGCGCCGAGGAAACGGAATACGCGAAACAAAACGTGATCCTCGTCGGGCCGACCGGCGTCGGAAAAACATATCTGATCAAGCACATCGCGGAGCTGATCAAAGTGCCGTTCGTCAAAGCGGACGCGACTAAATTCAGCGAGACCGGTTACGTCGGCGGCGACGTCGAAGATTTGGTGCGTGAGCTGGTCGACAAGGCGGACGGCGACGTGCAGCTGGCGCAGTACGGGATCATTTACATCGACGAGATCGATAAGCTGGCCGCGGCTGGAAACATGGTCGGACGCGATGTGAGCGGTCGCGGAGTCCAGACGACACTCTTGAAGTTAATGGAGGAAACCGATGTGCCGTTGCGGAGCGCGAACGACATTCAGGCGCAGCTCCAGGCCGCGTTCGAGTTTCAGCGGCGCGGCGGCAAAGCGAAACGCGAGACGATCAGCACGCGCCACATTCTCTTCGTCGTGAGCGGCGCCTTCGAGCGCTTGAAGCAACAGGTTTCGCGACGAATGACCCAGGGACAAATCGGGTTTAACACCGAGCCGCGTCCTGTAATGGACAACGAGCTGTTTCAGTACGTCACGACCCAGGATTTCATTGAATACGGGTTTGAGCCGGAATTCATCGGCCGTTTGCCGGTCCGCGTTGTCTGCGAGGAATTGGCGGCGGACGATCTGTATCAAATCATGAAATTTTCGGAGGGCAGCATTCTCCGGCAATACGAACGCGCGTTCCGCGCTTACGGGATCGAGATCAGCTTCGAAGATGAAGCGCTTCACTTGATGGCGGAAGCAGCGGCGAAAGAAAAGACCGGCGCCCGCGGGCTCCTCACCGTCTGGGAAAAACTATTTCGTGATTACAAATATTACCTGGCCGGATCGGGTTTGACCCAACTCCGTGTCTCCGCCGAGCTGGTGCGCGAGCCGCAAAAAGTGCTCGATCGCCTCCGCGCGGAAGGTCACAAACAAGAAGAGGCCGCGCTGGAAGAAAGCGCGCGCGATTTCGCAGCGGAATTCGGGAAGGCGCACGGCTTCGAAATTAGTTTCGAGCCGGAAGCCATCGCGCGCTTGGTGGAGCGGGCCCATGCCGAGCGGATGACGATGCCCGATCTTTGCGCGCACTTGTTCAAGGATTATCAATTTGGCCTGAGCCTCGTGCAGAAGAACACGGGCCAGCGCAGTTTCGTCCTTCGGCGCGATGCGGTTGATGCGCCGGATAAATTCTTGAGTGATCTCGTAGTTCAATCACACTATCCGGCAAAATGAAGCGGCCTCTCGTTGCAGCGCTCATCATCGGTGTGATCGTCGCCGGCCTGATTGTCGGTCTCGACCTCGCGCACTTGTTCGCGGGCACCGACGGCGTTGCTCGTTTTTTTCCGGACACAACGACACGGCTGATCGCCGCTGCGGGCTACGCCATCGTCGCGATCGCGGCAATCGGGGTCGCCTTTCTGGCGCTGAGCATTTCGCGGCGCACGCGAATGCTCCTGATTGTCGCTATCCTGCTGGTGGAGCTTTTGGTGCTCACCTGGGTTTGCGCGCTTTATAAATTGGAGTTCCGGCCGGTACCCGCGATGGCGGCGGTCGTTCTGAGTTATCTCGGCGTTCTCGCGTTTGAATGCTTCTCCGCTTACCTCGCGGAACGACGATTGCGTCCGCCTAAGATTGCCGCCGGGCCTACGCCGCGACCGGCTCCCATTTCGGTTGTCCCTGAAAGCCCGACAACGGCGGTCGCGCCCGTTGTTGCGCCCCAGCCAGTCGCGCCACCGCCGGTAGTCGAAAAACCGCGAGCCCGCGCGCGTCGCGGCGATTCTTTCAGCGATTCCGGGGCGCGCGTTTGCGAAGTCACGGCCGTCGTTTGTGATCTGGCGAACAAGCACGAAATGGCGGAGGAATGCGAGCCGGCGATTTTCGCCGAGATCACGGAGCGCTTCATCGCGCACGCGATCCAGGTGTTGCGGGCGGAAGGCGCTTACATCGAATCGGCGGGGGGCGAGGGCGTCGTGGCCATCTTCGGCTATCCCGACAACGACAAGCAGCACGCCGAAAAAGCGGTCCGCAAAGCGATGTCGCTCACCCAGTCTTTTGCCGAGGCAAACAAAAGCACCAAGTCCGATGTCCTGCGAAACGCCGGCGTTCACTCCGGCGTGAGCTCCGGCACGATGATCATGGCGCCGTTGAAAAATAATGGGCAGCGCAACCTTCTCGCCGCGGGCGAGCCGGTGGAATTGGCGCGCCGTTTCTGCATCGCCAATCGCTTTTACGGTTCGCGGGTTTTGCTCGGGCCGCGCACCTTCGAATTGGCGAGCAAGATTCTGGTGGCGCGTCCGATCGATTTTCTGAGCGGCGTCGATGTTCGCGAGCGGCATGAGATTTACGAGCCGGTGGCGCTGGCGCTGAATGCTTCGCGCGAAATCATCACCCGGCGCGACGCTTTCTGGAACGGCGTCGTCCTTTACCGCGAGAAGCGGTGGGCGGAAGCGTATTCGCAATTTCAAAATGCGCGCGGACCGGAGGGCGAAGAGGACCGGCCCCTGCAATTGTATCTGCGGCGCCTGGAACCGCTCGCGTTGCAGTTAACGAACACGCCTCTCGACCAGTGAGTCTTCTCCGGTTTTGAGGAAGACGGAATATCCCTCCGCGATCCGGGAATTGATCGCGCGACTTCGTCAGATGCCGGGGATTGGCCCGCGCTCGGCGGAGCGCATCGCACTCTGGATCGTCCAGGCGCGTGGCGAGCAGCCGGAAACGATCGCGCGATCGATCGCGGCCACGCGCGAGACCGTGCGGCCCTGCCCGCAGTGCGGGTTTTTCACGATGGATCCGATCTGCGACATCTGCTCGGATACTTCGCGCGCCGCCGACCTGCTTTGCGTCGTCGAGCAGCCGACCGACATTTTGCCGCTGGAGAAAACGAGCGCGTTCCGCGGCCGCTACCACTCGTTAGGCGGAAGGATCTCGCCACTCGATCACGTCGGTCCCGATGATTTGCGAATTAAAGAGCTGCTGGCGCGCATCGAAACCGAGAAATTCAGCGAAATCATTCTCGCGTTGGCCGCAGACGTCGAAGGCGAAGCGACCACCAATTATCTCGTCGAACTGCTGAAGCCATTTCCAGTCACGCTCACTCGGATCGCGCATGGATTGCCAGCGGGCGGGGGCTTGGAATCCGCCGACGAGCTCACTTTGTACCAAGCGTTGTCCGGCCGGACGAAGCTGTAAAGAAAGTGACGAGTGACGTGTGACATGTGACGTGAGGGGGAGCGCAGCCAGAACTTGTCACTTGTCACTCGTCCCATGTCACTCTTTCTTCCCCTGATGTCCTGCGCGAAGATCGATCCGGCGTTACACCAGGCGCAAAAGCCGCCGTGGATCAAAGTCCGGCTGCCGTCGAACCCGGTTTTCTTTTCGACCAAGGCCCTCATCTCCGATCTGCGGCTCCATACGGTTTGCGAGAGCGCGCAATGCCCGAATCGCTGGGAATGCTGGAGCCAGGGCACCGCGACAATGATGATCGCGGGCGAACGCTGCACGCGCGCGTGCGGATTCTGCGCGGTCACGACCGCGAAACCGTTTGCCTTGGAGGAAGACGAACCGCAGCGCGTCGCTGAAGCCGTTCGGCGGATGGGGTTGAAGCACGTGGTCGTCACGGCCGTCGCGCGCGACGATTTGAAAGACGGCGGGGCAAACCATTTCGCCCGGACGATCGAAGCAATCCGCCAAATGGATCCGTCGGTGATAATCGAAGTGCTGGTGCCCGATTTTCACGCTCAAACCTGGTGCATCCAGATCGTGCTCGATGCCGCTCCGGATATTTTCAATCACAACCTGGAAACGGTGGAGCGCCTGACGCCGCTGGTCCGTTCGCGCGCGAAATATCGGACGTCGCTGGAGGTGTTGCGGCAGGCGAAGGAGCTCGCGCCGAAAATCGTGACCAAGAGCGGCGTGATGCTTGGTCTCGGCGAAAAAGAGCCGGAACTTTTCCAGGCGATGGACGATCTGCGCGAGATCGGCTGCCAGGTCCTGACGATGGGCCAGTATCTGCGACCGAGCGCGGACCATTTGCCGGTGGTGGAATTCGTTTCGCCAGAACGCTTCGAAGCTTACGGCGAGATCGCGCGCGCGAAAGGATTTGCGCACGTCGCCTCGGGGCCGCTCGTCCGCAGTTCGTATCACGCGGCCGATTTTCATCCGGTTGTCCGCTGACATGGCGGCGCCTAACGACACGGGCGCGATCGATCGCACGACCGTCGCGGCGATCATTCCCGCTTATCTGGAAGAGAAACACATCGCCGATGTGGTCCGGCGGACGCTTAAGCAGCTCGTGAATGTCGTCGTTGTCGATGACGGGTCCGCTGATGCGACCGCGGAGGAAGCAAGAAAGGCCGGCGCGGATGTCATCGTTCACGAACAAAACCGCGGCAAAGGTGAATCGATCAAGACCGGTTTTCGATATTGGCTCGATCATGGTGCGACCTACGCGATCATTTTGGATGGCGATGGCCAGCATTTGCCGGAAGAGATCGATCGTTTTCTTTCCATCGCGGCTTCGTCAGGCGCGAAGCTTCTCGTTGGCACGCGGATGAACGATGTCCGCGAGATGCCCGCTGTGCGGCGCGCCGTCAATCGTTACATGAGCCGCAAGATCAGCCGGGCGTGCGGCCAGGATATTCCCGACACCCAATGCGGTTTCAGAATGGTGCACCGCGATATCCTCCCGAGTGTGTTAGGTGGGACCGAGCGTTTCGACTACGAAACCGAAATGCTCATTCTCGCCAGCCGCGCCGGCTGCCGCATCGCCGCCGTCCCCATCAGCACGGTTTACTCCGACGAAGTCAGCAGCATCCACCCCGTTCGGGATACGCTTCGCTTCTTCAAATTGATGCGGCGGTATCAAGGAACGGCGCTGTCTACACCGCCGACCCAATAATATGGCGGCGAAGCCGCCTCTAAATTAAGACGGCGGTTTGTAAACCGCCGCTCCTTGGTTTGAAGCCCTCCGCATTCAAACCAATCCGCGCTTCCGGAAATCGCCGAGATTGCCGCCGCTGGAACGCTCGATGAGGTCGATGGTGAATTTCAGTAGGCAAACTTCCCAGGCGTCATCGACGCCCTGGATTACGGCGCTGAGCGGTTCTTCAGAGCGCTCGACCTGGCGGCGGGTCCGTTCGATGACGGCCTCCATCGTGTCGCGGACACGGCTCTCGACGACGTCGGTCTTCCGAAATTGGAAGCCATAACGGAGCACGGCCATGTCTCGCGTGCGTTCGCGCAAGAGTTCCGCGTACTTCGCGGCTTTCTCTCCAAAGCCTTCCAGCAGGAGCCGGCAATAATGCTCCGGCGTGAGGATCTGCGGGCGCTCCGCGTGGATCCGCCCATCGCGCACCCGGATTTCGTTTACCTGATCCATCAACTCGGAGATCAGGTAAAAGCGGAAGCTGGTGCTGCCGAACGTGGCGATCTGTTGGTCCGGCGCGAGAATCACGCGCGTGTTTTCGATCGCGTATTGGAAATTGTCGTCGGTCATGCCCGGCGCTACGGTAGCGCCCGGGACGGGAAATCCCAAATCCCAAAGTCCAAATCCCAGGCAAATTCCAAGCTCCAAAGCGGAACGAATCCAGCGCGCCGGGCCGTTTGAGATTTGGACTTTGAGACTTGTTTGGGATTTGGAAGTTGGGGTTTCGGGTTTCCGCGCACGCGGCTCAGTGGGCGGCGCGGGCTACTGGTTCGGTGAGAGTTTCGCGTTCGCGATCGGAACGCCAGCGCCAGATTGCTTCGGCGGTAAAAATGATGAGCGCGACCCAGATGAACATAAAAGTCATCAGATGGGTGCGCGTGAACGGCTCGTGATAAAGAAAAACGCCGAGGAAAAAACTGCAGCTGGGCGAAAGGTATTGGAGGAAGCCCAGCGTCGTCAGACGAAGATGACGCGCGGCGTGACCGAACCAGACCAGCGGCACACCGGTCACGATCCCGGTGCTCATCAGAATCAGAATCATCGACAAGCCGGCGGTACTGACGGCTGAATGTCCACCGCGCTGAAGATAGACGAGATAAAGCACGGCGATCGGAGTGAGCAGGGTCGTTTCCAGGAACAAACCGGGGATAGGCCGGACGCCGGATTGTTTTCGGAGCAATCCATAGAGCCCAAACGAAACGCAGATCGTGATCGCGAGCCACGGGAATCGCCCGTAGCCGAGGGTGAGATTGAGAACGCCAACGAGCGCGAGCAAAACGGAAAGCATTTGCCAGCGCGTCAGCTTTTCCCGGAGAAACGTCGCGCCGAAGAGGACGTTCACGAGTGGCGTCATGAAGTAGCCCAGGCTCGTTTCGATGACTCGATCAGCGTTGACCGCCCAGATGAAACAGAACCAGTTCACCGAGATGGCGAGGCCGCTGGCGATGCAATAGAAGAACGCCCGCCGCGATCTGGCCGCTTCGCGCACTTCCGGCCAGCGTTGTTGCCAGCTCAGCAATCCGACGAGAAAAGCGGTCGTCCAGACGAAGCGATGCGCGAGAATCTCTGACGCGGAAATGCTGGTGAACAGCTTCCAATAAACCGGAATCAACCCCCAGGTGCCGAAGGCCGCGATGCCCGCGATAAGCCCGGAGCGATCTTCTTTCGGGTTGGACGAGCCATTTGCCGCCGGTGCCATCGCGTCCTATTTCACGCTTCGCGCTCGCCGGCAAGTTAGCTAGAATATCGCTACCCTCTCGATCAATGTCCTCTCCAACTACACCTGTCGCCTCAAAGAACAGCGTATCCGCTCCAGGTGCTTTGAAAGCGATGATTAGCAGTACTGCCGTTGATCTTCCTGAACATCGTGCGGCAGTAAAAGAAGCATGCCTTGCCGCCGGCATTTTTCCGATCGGCATGGAGCACCTTCCCGCGCGAGACGCCAGCGGCATCAAAGTTTCGTTGGAAATGGTAGACAATGCCGACATCTATCTCGGCATCTACGCATGGCGTTACGGCTGGGTGCCCGAAAAGGATATTTCCATCACCGAAATTGAATTCGATCGTGCTGTCGAACGCAAAGTCACCGGCCATATTCGCGAGATACTCATCTTCAACGCTCACAGGGACCATCCGTGTACCGTCGAAGACGTGGAAGCGGACACAGAAGCCCAGAAAAAACTCACTGCATTCAAAACAAAGGCTGCCACCGGACGCGTCCGTAAAGAATTCCGCTCGGTCGAAGAACTGCGCCGACTCGTCAGCGATGCTTTGCATGAGTTGCTGCTCCGCGAACGCCTGAAGTTAGCCGTGAAGCCCCTTTCGACCTCTATCCCAAATAATCTGCCCCGCCTCCAACCTTTCTTTGGTCGGACGGAAGAATTGAAACAGATTAAAGAAGCGCTCGATCCCGCCTCGCGGACTTGGGGCGCCCTAGTTGATGGACCGGGCGGTATGGGCAAGACGTCATTGGCGGTGCGGGCCGCGTACGACTGCGCAGCTGACCAGTTCGACCGCATCATTTTCGTTTCGGTAAAAGATCGAGAGATGGATGATGATGGTGAGCGCACTCTAGGCAATCTGCTTGTTCCGGGCTTTCTCGAAATGCTTAATGAGGTTGCCCGCGAGTTGGGCCAGCCGGAAATCGCAAAGGCTCCAGAAGACCAGCGTATCCGGCTATTGCTTGACGCTCTCGACCGGGCGAGGGCCTTGCTCATCCTCGATAATCTCGAATCGATTCCGAAGTCAGATCGTGATCAGCTCTTCACTTTCGTTAAGCGGCTGCCGGCGGGTTGTAAGGCCGTCCTAACCAGCCGTCGTCGCATCGGTTCTGGCTCGGAACTCGTCCAGTTAGATATTCTTGATCAAGATGCCGCGTTGGCGACTTTGGCTAATCTAGCGGAGCACAACAAACTTCTAGCAAAGACCAATGAGGCTGAACGCCTCACACTCTGGAAACAAACTGGCGGAAATCCGCTGCTTCTTCGATGGGTGGCCGGCCAACTCGGCCGTGGTAGTTGCCGGACCTTCACTGATGCGCTGCAATTCGTGAGCACCTGTCCGCCGAAAAATGATCCCTTGGAATTCATTTTCGGTGACCTCGCCAAAGAGTTTACCTCCGAGGAGGAACGCGTCCTCGTCGCTCTCACCTACTTTGCTCTTCCGGCGACTGTGCAGCACATCGCCGCAGTCGCCGGGCTCGGTGAGGAGTCAACCGGGACTGCGCTCGATTCGCTCGCGAACCGCTCGCTCGTTGTGCCGGACCAGGAGGAAAAGCAATACGCTCTCGTGCCCATGGTCGCCGAGTTCTTGCGGAAGCATAGGCCCGCGGTCGTACGGGAAACCGGGAGCCGATTGGAGCAACGCGCTTATGCGCTCATCGTAGAAAACGGCTACGACAAGCATGATCGTTTTCCGCTGCTGGATGCAGCGTGGTCCACTGTGGGTCCGGCCTTACCGCTATTCGTCGCGGGTCCGAATGCCCGGCTACAAATAGTGTGCGGTGCCGTCGATGTTTTTTTGAATTTCACGGGCCGCTGGGATGAACGGCTGTCGCTGAACGAGCAAGCCGAGGTGAAGGCCGCAGCGGCAAGCGACTATGACAATGCCGGCTGGAGAGCGACCTGCGCGGGCAAGGTGTACGCTCGACGCGAGCAGGCGGACGCCGTATTAAGATGTGCGGACCGCGCTGCGGCGTATTGGGAAACGGCCGAGGCCGATGCCAGCAAGCGCGCTTTTGCGATCAGCTTGCGAGGAGTTGCACACAGCTTGAAAAAGGATTATCCGGCCGCGATCAGCGCCCACCGCGAAGCGCTCGACTTGTTTCGTAATTTGTCCGAGAAACGAAACGTCGTAATGGCTCTCAATGACGTGGCTGTTGCCGAACAGTATTCTGGCGATTTCGTGGCCGCCGAAAGAGATTATCGCGAGGCGCTGCAGATCGCCCGCGCGGCGAGTCTCTCCGAAATGATCGCCGGCATCACAGGTAGCCTGGCAGGCGTCGCCCTTCTGCGACAAGACTGGCCGCAGGCGGAGACTCTTGCACGCCAGGCCCTGCCTTTGGTTGATAAGGTCGGCCGTCATGAATTGATCGCGATCAACAGATACCATCTCGCTAAAGCTCTTTTACGCCAACACAACCCGGCCGAAGCTCTGGACTATGCCCGCGTTGCCGTTCAGATCTGCATCAAACTTGGGTTGCCTTATCTCGGCGTTGTCCAAGCAATCCTCGCGGAATGCGAGGACAAGGTTTCTGGTCCGAAAAAAGGGCAACGCTAGCGTACGCTTCGGAAGACCGGAAATCACACTGACTTGTCGCTCAAAGAAAGCGGCGTCATAAGCATGCTGTGGACGCGCGGGGATTCTTTACCGAGCTGAAACGGCGCAAGGTTTACCGCCTCGCAGTCGCTTACGCTGTCCTGGCCTGGCTGCTCATCCAGATCGCGACGCAGGTTTTTCCATTTTTCGAAGTTCCAACCTGGGCCGTGCGGCTGATCATTGTCGCGCTGGTGCTAGGATTTCCTGTCGCGCTTTTTCTGTCGTGGGCTTTCGATCTGACTCCCGGCGGAGTTGTTCGCACCGAAGATATCGAATCTGTGAAAGCTGCGCTACCGGTCGTTAGGCCGGAACCGCCAGAGAAAAGCATTGCGGTTTTGCCCTTCGAGAATTTGAGCGACGACCAGCAGAACGCTTACTTCGCGGACGGAATCCAGGACGACGTTCTCTCCAGCCTTGCGAAGGTCGCGGATCTCAAGGTCATCAGCCGAACGTCGGTCCGGCAGTATCGGACGGGGACGCGGAATGTGCGCGAAATCGGAGAAGCGCTCGGTGTCGCCTACGTGATGGAGGGAACGGTGCGGCGCGAATCGAATCGGGTGCGGATCAACGCTCAGCTCATCGACGCGCGCACGGACCTGCATGTTTGGAACGATACCTTTGATCGCGAGATCACGGATTTGTTCGTGCTCCAAACCGAGCTGGCCCGGCGGATCGCGTTTGCGCTCCGCGCGAATCTTTCCCCACAGGAAAAAGAAAGGCTCGAAAAGCATCCGACGAGCGACCTGGACGCCTACGATTTGTTTCTCCGCGCGCGCGATCTGTTTCGCTGGAGCGGTTCCGGCGATCCGCGCGAAAACGGCGAGCGCGCGTTGCGATTGCTCGATGACGCGATCGCGCGTGATCCAAACTTTGCGCTCGCGCATTGCCTCGCCTCGCGCTTGCACTGCGAGCTGTACTGGTTCGGGTACGATCGCACGCGGCAACGCCTGGCGATGGCAAAGGTCGCGGCCGATACGGCATTACGTTTGCGCCCGGATTCGAGTGAGGCGCGGCTCGCGCTTGCCTACTATTATTACTATGGCTACCGCGATTACGAGCTGGCCCGGACCGAGATCGCGATCGCGCAGGAGGTCGCCCCGAATAATGCCGAGACCTGGGAAGCCGCGGCCGCCATCGATCGTCGCCAGGGCCGCTGGGAAGACGCGGTCCGGAACTTTGAGAAAGCGAAAGAGCTCGACCCGCGCAACGCTTCCGTTTTGTGGGATGTCGCGGAAACCTACGCTTGTCTCCGCCGAGACGCCGAAGCGGTCGACGGATTTTCGCTCGGGACAGAAGTGAATCCGGACGCGCACTTCTTTTCCATCGCACGCGCGGCAATGGCGTTGCGAAAAGATGGAAACCTCGAACCGCTCTGCACGGTGCTCTGTGCGATCCCCGCGGATTTCGATCCGGGCGGCGGCGTAACGAACATTGCGCTGCGCGTTTATCTCGCGGCGCGCGATTACGACGAAGCAGAACGCTGGCTGACGAAATCGCGCTACGAGAGGTTCAGCGATCTCGGCGTCGGCGGCGCGGGCGCGATTCTCGATGGATACGCCTTTCCCCGGTCGTGGTACGAAGGCCTGATCGCTCGCGGCCGCGGTGACAAGGAATCGGCGGAAGCCGCATTCGCTCGCGCGCACGAAATTGTGGAAGACGATCTGGTCAAAGCGCCGGATGATGCGGAGCTGGTCGCGATGCTTGGTTTGGTCCTTGGGATGCGCGGCCGGAAAGAGGAAGCGATCGCCGCCGGACATCGGGCTGTGAAGTTGCTTCCGATTTCGAAGGACGCTTTCGACGGTCCGCTGATTGTCGCGAAGCTCGCCGTCATCTACGCGCAGGCAGGGGAAGCGGCTCGTGCCCTCGTGTTGCTGGAGGAATTGGTTGAGGTGCCGAATGGCGTTACGCCGGGGGCGTTGCGGGTTGAGCCCGAATGGGATCCGATCCGGGACGATCCGCGCTTCGCCAAACTGCTGGCGCGTTAGCCGCGCCTAATTCGTCCCTGCCGGTGTCGCCGTTTGCCGGAACAGCGGCACAAACTCATGGAAACCTGACTCCTTCAGTTTTTCCGCGGGAACGAAATGGAGCGCGGCGGAATTGACGCTGTAACGAAGTTTGTCCGGCGGCGGGCCGTCATCGAAAATATGGCCGAGATGAGAATTGCTTTTCCGGGCGCGGATTTCCCTTCGCACCATGTTGTAACGATTATCGATTTTTTCGACGATGTGTTCCGACGCGATCGGTTTTTTGAAACTCGGCCATCCGGTGCCGGCGTCATATTTGTCGAGGGAAGAAAAGAGCGGCTCGTTGGTAATGATGTCGGTATAGATGCCCGGCTTGGAATTGTCCCAATAAGCATTATGAAACGCCGTCTCCGTGCCGTCCTTGCGTGTGACCTGATACTGCTCGGGGCTGAGCTGGTAGCGCAGTTCCTTTTCGGGCGGCACCGGGAATTCGTCCGGATGCGTCTTTACCACGACCCTTTGATCCTGGGAGTGGCTCCACCAAACGATCCCCCCGGCGAGGAGGATCGCTCCCACGAGAGCGGCCAGAAGCGCGATCCGAGAGGAAGCCTTTGATGGATGCTCAATTCTGCTCATGGTGAACGGAAAACTTCCTTAGACAACGCGAGTGCGCCAGTGTTCGCGCGCAAATTTTCTTATTAAGTAACAGCCTCCCGGCCGGCTTCCGGAACCCGGATGTAGCGGCCGAACGCGAGGAGACCTAGCGGTGCAACCGATGCCGCGCAGGCAAAAATGAACCACATCACGCCGGAGTGGCGCGGCCCGACGGCCGGACAGAAAATGGCGAGCAACCACCCGCTCGTTCCGACGAGCAATTTGCCCACGAGAAATGGCAGATACGCGAGTGCTCCGTATGAAGCTTCCTGTCCCGGGGGCGCAATCGCGGCTGCGTATTCATAAACGCGCGGCGAATAAAACGCTTCACCGATGGAGAAGATGGCCAGGTAAATTGCCGACATCACGTAATACGGATGCACCGCCCCTTCTAATCCGAGATAGCCATGCCCTAACCAGCTCCCGAACGAACCGTTCGCCATGGGCTCAAACCAAGTCGTGGGCAATGCCATGACAAAAACACCAGCCGCGCAAATCGCGCCCCCAAACACTACCATCCGGTAAGCAGAAAATTTTTGAGTGAGCGCTCCAACAACCGGCGCCAGAAAAATAATTATGAGGGAGTTGATCCCTGCCAGTTTTCCGACCGGCGCGTTTAAACAAAGCTCGCGATCGCCAAATTTCGGAAAGACATAATCCATTTGCAGAAAAATCGCTTTTAGAAATCCGATCAGCAGAAAAAACGCGATCAGCCGAAAGAATGCCGATTGCCCGACTAAACGGCTGAAGAGATCCATCGTCTCTCTCGCGCTCGCGCGGACGGTGCCGAGCGCGGACTGGTGGGTTTGCCTTTCGCGTTCCTGGCGGCGCCGCAGAAAGTAGATCGTCGGGAAGAGCAGGATCTCGAAGGCGAGACTAACCAGGAACAATTGCTGATGCGTGGTTGGCGCAAAGCCAAAGAAGTTCGAATGAAAATCGCCTCGCCGAACGAAGTCGAAAATCCAACCGGCCACCCAATAGCCAACATTCATGATCGCGTAGATGATCGAGAACGCCATCGAGCGCTGCTTCACGGTGGAATAACAGCGCGTCGCCGCGAGCAACACCGGCGTGCCCAGCGCTTCGCCTACCGCGAGGGGCAGGACGCCGCAGACCAAGGCGAGGGGAGCGTTGGTCGTCGTGACCATGACCGTTCGCGCGACGGTGCAGATCGCCACCCCGAGAAAGAAGGTGCGCCGCAACCCGATCGCGTCCGTCAACGAACCGGCGAGCAAAGTGAACACGGTCATTGCCGGCGCCCAAAACCAGCCGACCAATGCGCCGGCGGCCTGATCGCTGAACCCCAGGTCCTTCGACAACCAGAGGACCATCGTCTTGTTCGTGACCGAGTAGGCCGTGTAGATCAGGAACTTGATTAGGAACGTCAGCCACAGCTCGCGGGAAGCGCTGCCGATCACGGTGAACTTGCCGACGAATCCGGCCAAACCGCGCGCCCCGACATCTTGCTGCGGATCGACGGCGACGGGTTTTATAGACTGCGCCACGGGCTTCACTGTGAGCTACAACCGCTGCGCTGTCATCCCGAGCCGCGCAGACGGCGAGGGACCTCACAAACGCGCAAAGATCACACAAATAACAATAGGCGATTCGAAAGTGCGCGCTCCGTTCGTCGCGAAAGCGACTCATGCGTGGCTTACTCTTCGACTGCGAGGTCCCTCGCCGTCTGCGCGGCTCGGGATGACACTCAGATCATGTTGGCAATGAAATCGCGGCCGTCGAATGGTGCGAGGTCTTCGAGCTTTTCGCCGGTGCCGACGAATCGCGTGGGCAAACCGAGTTCGTCCTGAATGGCAATGACGATGCCGCCTTTGCCGCTGCCATCGAGCTTTGTCACGATCAATCCCGTCAGACCGATCGCCTGATGAAACTCGCGCGCCTGCGAGAGCGCGTTGCTCCCGGTGGTCGCGTCGACGACGAGCAACGTTTCATCCGGCGCTTTCTCATTTTGTTTTGCCAGGCTCCGTTTCACCTTGGCCAGTTCGGCCATCAAATTGCTTTTCGTGTGAAGCCGGCCGGCCGTGTCGCAGATCAGGAACTCAACATTTTTCCGATCGGCCGCTTCATAGGCTTCGTAGCAGAGTGCGGCGGGATCGGCGTTGTAGTTGCCGCGAATCATTTCCACGCCGATCCGCTCGGCCCAAACGCCGAGCTGCTCAATCGCTGCCGCTCGAAACGTGTCCGCCGCCGCCAGCATGACACTGTGCCGATTGCGTTTGAAATAATGCGCTAGCTTCGCCGTCGACGTGGTTTTGCCTGTCCCGTTCACGCCGATGATCAACAGGACCTTCGGCCGCGCCGGGTGGGGCGTGATCGGCAACGGCGCCATCGGCAAAATGCGCCCGATCTCGTCGCGCGCGACTTCCGCGATGTCGTTCGACGTGATCGTGCTCCCTTCGGCGCGCCGCCGGAGCGCTTCGATGATCCGCAACGTCATCGGCACGCCCAGATCCGCCCGGATCAGCATCGCTTCCAGTTCGTCCCAATCGACCGGACGCCCGGTGAATTTTTGGACAAGTGATTTGAGGAAATTCATTCGGCCGCCTCGGATTTAGGCGGCGCCGCTTCCCGCAACGGCCGGCTGAGATCGTCCTTCACACGATCGAGAATCCCATTCACGAAGCGGCCCGAGTCCGGTCCGCCGAAAGTTTTCGCGAGCTCGATCGCTTCGTTGATCGACACCACGGGCGGGATGTCGTCACGATAAAGCATTTCATAAATGGCGAGCCGAAGAACATTGCGATCGACGGCGGAGATGCGGCGAAAATCGTAGTTCTCGCAGTATTTCCGGATCCGCTCGTCGACCTCCGCCAGGTGCGCGATCATTCCATCGATGAGCGGTTGGGCGAACTGGCGCACTCGCGTCGGCGCCGGACAAAATTCCCAGAACTCGTCCATCTTTTCCGGAGCATCGCCACCATGGAGGTCGCGCCAGAAATGGAATTGCACGGCGGCCTGCCGCGCTGCGCGCCGTTTTCCCATAGCTACTTCGCCCGCAAATCGTCCAAGACTTCGCCCACGGTCACCGCCGCGCGGGCCGCTTCCGTGCCGCGATTAATTTTCGACCCAAGACAACGTTCGCGCGCCTGCACCTCGGTTTCGACGCTCAGAACTGCGTTGATCACCGGCACGCCGTAGTCGATTGCGATCTTTTGCAGCGCATCGGTCACCGATCGCGTGAGGTTTTGGGCGTGGCTCGTCTTGCCTTGCAAGATCACGCCGAGAGCCAAAATCGCGTTCGCTTTTTTCCGCAACGCGATCTCCCGGACGACGATCGGAATCTCAAAGGCGCCCGGCACTTGATGGATAAAAATATCGGCCGCCGGCGCGAGCGCGCGCAGTTCGGCGACTGCGTGATCGACGAGGCCCTGGACATAGAGCCGGTTGAACAAGCTGGCGACGATCGCGAAATGCTGTTTGCGCCCGGAACCGCGCGGGCGAGACGGAGCGAGCTTCGACATCTAAAGCGAGTGTCCCATTTTTGTCCGCTTCGTCTCGAGATAACGTGCGTTGTGCGGGTTCGCCTCACTCCGAATCGGCACCTGCTCCACCATCTGAATTCCGTAACCCTCCAAGCCGACGACTTTCTTCGGATTGTTCGTCAGGAAACGGAATTTGCGCACGCCGAGATCGAAAAGGATCTGCGCGCCCAGCCCGTAATCGCGCAGGTCGCTGGGGAACCCGAGCCGGGCATTGGCCTCCACCGTGTCGAGTCCTTCCTCCTGCAATTTATAAGCGTGAATTTTCGCCGCCAGCCCAATGCCGCGTCCTTCCTGCCGCATGTAAACGAGAACACCGTTCCCTTCATCCGCGATTTGCCGGAGCGCTGCGTGTAATTGATTCCCGCAATCGCAACGCCGCGAACCGAAGACGTCGCCGGTCAGGCATTCGCTATGAACGCGGACGAGTGTCGCGCGGTTTTTGGAGATTTTGCCTTTCACCAGGGCGAGATGGTGCGCCCCGTCGAGCTTCGAACGATAAAGGTGCAAATCGAAGTCGCCATAATCGGTCGGCAATTTCACGACCTGCTCGGCTTCCACCAGTTTCTCGGTGAGCCGCCGATGCGCGATCAGGCTCTGGATTGTGCAAATGCGAAGGCCGTGTTTTTTCCGAAACTCCATCAACTCCGGCAGCCTCGCCATCGTCCCATCATCGTGGAGAATTTCGCAAAGCACGCCGGCCGATTCCAAGCCCGCCATGCGCGCCAGATCAACCGCGGCTTCCGTGTGGCCGGCTCGGCGAAGCACGCCGCCGTCCTTCGCGCGCAGCGGAAAGACATGTCCCGGCTGGACTAAATCTTCCGGCGTCGATTTCGGATTCGCGATGGTCTGGATCGTCGCCGCGCGATCGTGCGCGCTAATGCCCGTCGTTACCCCACGCGCTGCATCCACCGACACCGTGAAATCCGTCCGATACATTTCGCGGTTTTGCGCCACCATCCGTTGCAAACCCAGTTGCTCCGCCCGCTCATTCGCGATCGGCACACAAATCAGCCCGCGGCCATGCGTGGCCATGAAATTAATCGTCTTCGCTGTCGCCTTCTCCGCCGCCATCACCAAATCGCCCTCGTTCTCGCGATCGGCATCGTCAGTCACGATGACAAGCTTTCCCTTGGCAATGTCGCTTACGACATCCTCGATCGTGTCGAATTGGAAGGCCTCGGCGGTTTTTGTCATCATGGGCCGCTAATGTTACGCCCGCGCACCGGGCGAGCAACTCGCAGCGATTCCTAAGGGTTCAAGGAGAACCTGGCTCGCCGGATTTTGTTCTGGAACGGCGAGCCCCAAAAGGGGTAATCGTAACGCCGAGCTTCATGAAACTCCGACTTTCCCCTCGCGCCTTGGTAGCGATCGCAGCACTCTCTTGTGCGATCTTCTTCAGCGGTTGCGCGGTCAGCTTTGTCGCCCCGTACGACGAAACGACCGACCACCTCCTGACGGATCTCTCGCAAAAAACGGAAACGGCCGTCGTTCGGGCGGACGCGGGGCAGCTTTCGGCGGAAGATCGGGAAAAATTTTACAGTGATTCGCTCGGCACGGTGCGGATGCTGAAGGCGCGCTCCACGCTCTTCGCCAAGAACGAGGACGAAACTTCTGCCCTAGGGACATTGGAGGAGAACTACGACGCTTTGAGCAAACGCGGCGCTCCACCTCGTTCGTCCCTTACGATCGGGTTGCGCAGATCGCTCCTTGCCCTGCAACAGATTCAGATTGCGAAGAAGAGGAGCTCGATCTTTAGCGCCGGGCTCAAGAAGACCAGCTCGAGTCCGTAAACTATGGCGTCAATCGATATCTCTCAATTAATCCAGAGCATGCTCGGCGCGGCCACCGGGGCGGCGAAGGGTCATGCGGAGGACCTCAAGAATTATGTCGAGGCCCAAGCTAAACTGATCGCCGAAGGCGCAGCGGCCATCACTCGCGATCGTCTCGCCAATATCATAACCGACGATGACGTTCGCTTCGCCTGGGAAGAGATTAAACGATCCGAGAACGCGGACCGCGCAGCCCTGGCTGTTACTCTCAAGGCCGCCGCGCAAGACGCTATCAATGCTGCGCTCAACGTTGCGGCTTCGGCCGTCAACTCAGCGGTAGGGGTTGCTATTCTTTAGCGCTCACTTCGACTGCCTTTTCCAACAACGGCAGGACGAGCCGCAAGCTTTGGTCGTTGCGAGCGTGGACCATCAGCAGCGGTTCGTCTTTCTCGACGCGTTCGCCGACCTTCTTGATGCCTGAAAGACCGACCGCGACGTCAATCGTGTCATCGGCAGTTTTTCGACCGCCGCCGAGGAGGAGAGAAACGCGACCGATTGTTTCCGCATCCATCTTCTTCACTGTGCCGCCGGCCTTTGCCGGGAAAGGTTTGATCACCGGCGCACGATGGACTTCACCCAGTTTCTCCAGCGATGAGGCGTCGCCGTCCTGCGCATAAACGAGCGAAATAAATTTCTTCCAGGCCGTTCCATCGCCAAGCCATTTCGCTAACTGCGTCCGAGTTACGGTGGAAACTTTCTCCGCCAGATCGAGGACCAGCTTCACCAAATCCGGCGGCCCGCCGCCTTTGAACACCTCGACGCATTCGGCGACTTCGAGCGCGTTACCGACGGTGCGGCCGAGCGGTTGATCCATCGGGCTGAGCAGATGGCTCACCTCTACGCCCATCAGCTTGCCCACGTCCGTCATCGCGGCGGCGAGTTGTTGCGCTTCTTTCTTCGTCTTCATGAACGCGCCGCTGCCGAACTTCACGTCGAGCACGAGCCGATCGAGATTCTCCGCCAGCTTCTTGCTCATAATGCTCGCGACGATGAGCGGCTGTGACGGCACTGTGCCGGTGACGTCGCGAAGGGCGTAAAGCTTTTTGTCTGCGGGACAAAGGTCGGCCGTCTGCCCAATCATGAAAACGCCGATGCTTTTGAGCTGGGCCAAGGCGCGCCGCTCATCGATGTGGATGTTGAAGCCCGGGATGCTTTCCAGTTTATCGAGCGTTCCGCCGGTAATCCCAAGGCCGCGACCGGAAATCATCGGCACCCAGTTTTCGGCGCAGGCGAGCAACGGAGCGAGTACCAGTGAGGTCTTGTCGCCGATGCCGCCAGTGGAATGCTTGTCGACCTTGGGCGGCGAAGTTTTCGGGTATTCGAGTACGGCGCCGCTCTGCATCATCGCGGTCGTGAGATGCTGGGTTTCCACGGCGGTCATGCCCCGGAAGAAAACCGCCATCGCCCAGGCGCTCATTTGGTAGTCGGCGATCAACCCCGAAGTGAAACCTTCGATCAGGAATTCGATCTCCTCCTTGGTCAGCTCCTGACCTTCGCGTTTTTTCTCGATGAGGCTGGGGACATGCATGACCGGGTTCAAAGCTAATTCGATGCCTTCAATTCCGCCTGTTCGGGCGTTGTTTTCGAGAGAAATGATTCGCCCACTGACCAGGGAGAAGGCAGGTCGAAATGCGCAGCCAGCGTTGCCGCAATGTCGGCGTAGGTGTCGCGGATGCCGAGCGGTCGCGTTTCGTTCTGATGCAGAACAAAAAGCGGGACCTGCTCGCGGCTGTGATCGGTTCCGCGGAATGTCGGATCGTTTCCGTGATCGGCGGTGATGATCACCAGGTCCGCAGGCGCAATCTGGCTCATGAATTCACCGAGCCATTCATCGAATTGGCGGAGGGCCCCAGCGTAACCATCGACGTCGCGCCGATGTCCGTAGAGCATGTCGAAATCGACCAGGTTGGCAAAGATGAGTCCGTCTTCGAGCCGCTGCCAGTTTTCCCGGATGCGTTGCATGCCTTCGGCGTTTCCGTCGGTCGGAAACGATTCCGTAATTCCTTGCCCGGCAAAAATGTCGCTGATTTTCCCAACGCCAATCACCGCCCGTCCGCTTTCCGCGATCGCATTGAGGATCGTCCGCGGCGGTTCCATGGAAAAATCGTGACGCCGCGAGGTGCGCGAGAAATTTCCTTCCGGGCCGGTGAAAGGCCGGGCGATAACGCGTCCGATGCGAAACCGATCCGCGTGTTGCCGCGCCACCGTGCAAATGTCGTAAAGCCGATCGATTCGAATTACCTGTTCGTGCGCGGCGATCTGCAGAACGGAATCAGCGGACGTGTAGAGAATCGGTTTGCCGGTGCGCACGTGTTCGGCGCCCAGTTCCTGCAAAATGGTGGTGCCGCTCTGCGCGTAGTTGCCAATGAACTGCACGCCCGCATCCCGTTCGATGGCGCGGACCAGCTCGTCCGGGAACCGCCCAAAAGTCGCGAACGGTTTCTCCAGGATAACGCCGGCGATTTCCCAGTGGCCGGTGGTGGTGTCTTTGCCGGCAGAGCGTTCCTGCATCTTTCCGTAGCTGCCGCGATAGGTCGTATAGGACCTATATGACCTATGGGCAGGAAGTAATTCCTGCA